>JBLMWC010000166.1:0-17522 GCA_050257015.1 Bacillota bacterium
CGCAGTACGGCAAGCCCACCCTGGTCCTCTCGCACAACAAGACGCTGGCCGCCCAGCTCTATGGCGAGCTGCGGCAGTTCCTCCCCCGGAACGCCGTCGAGTACTTCGTCTCGTACTACGACTACTACCAGCCCGAGGCGTACGTCCCCTCGACCGACGTCTACATCGAGAAGGACGCGTCGATCAACCAGGACATCGAGAGCCTCCGGCTGCGTGCCACCACCAGTCTGATCGAGCGCGAGGATGTCGTCATCGTCGCCACGGTGAGCGCCATCTACGGCCTCGGTGATCCGGTCGAGTACCGGAAGCTGATGGTGCAGATCCAGCGGGGCGAGGAGCGGGGGCGGGACGCGATCCTCTCCGACCTCGTGCGGATCCAGTACGGCCGCAACGATGTCGCCTTCGAGCAGGGGAGCTTCCGCGTCCGCGGCGACTCGATCGAGGTCTTCCCGGCGTACGCCGAGCAGGCGATCCGCATCGAGCTCTGGGGCGACCAGGTCGAGCGGATCAGCAAGATCCACCCGCTGACCGGCGAAACGATCAGCGTCCTGGATCAGTGCGCGATCTTCCCCGCCAAGCACTTCGTCACCGAGCGGCCGACGATCGAGCGCGCGGTCACCGCCATCAAGGCCGAGCTGGCGGAACGGCTCGCCGAGCTCAAGAGCGCCGGCAAGCTGCTCGAAGCGCAGCGACTCGAGTCGCGTACCAGCTTCGACCTCGAGATGCTCCTCGAAGTCGGAACCTGCGCGGGGATCGAGAACTACTCGCGGCACCTGACCGGCCGCCTGCCGGGTGAGCGTCCGGCCTGCCTCTTCGACTATTTCCCGGCCGACTTCCTCGTCGTGGCCGACGAGTCGCACGTGACGCTGCCGCAGATCGGCGGCATGTTCAACGGCGACCGCGCCCGCAAGCTCACGCTGGTGGAGTACGGCTTCCGGCTCCCGTCGGCCCTCGACAACCGGCCACTCCAGTTCGACGAGTTCATGGCGCTGGTCCCGCAGCTCATCAACGTCTCCGCCACGCCGGGCGATTTCGAGCTGGGCCTCTCGGGCGGCGTAATCGTCGAGCAGATCATCCGGCCGACGGGCCTCGTCGACCCCGAAGTGGACGTGCGGCCGGTGCGCGGTCAGGTGGACGACCTCCTCAACGAGATCCGGATCCGGGAGGAGCGTCACGAGCGGGTGCTCGTCACCACGCTGACCAAGCGGATGGCGGAGGACCTCACCGACTATCTCCAGCAGGCCGGGGTCCGGGTGCGCTATCTCCACTCGGACATCGACGCGATCGAGCGCATGGAGATCCTGCGCGGTCTCCGGCTCGGCGACTTCGACGTACTGGTCGGGATCAACCTCCTGCGTGAGGGGCTCGACCTGCCCGAGGTCTCGCTGGTCGCCATTCTCGATGCCGACCAGGAGGGGTTCCTGCGGTCGGATCGCTCGCTGGTGCAGACGATCGGGCGCGCGGCCCGGCACGTGAACGGCCGTGCGATCATGTATGCCGACCGCGTCACCGGTTCCATGCAGCGGGCGCTCGAGGAGATGGATCGCCGCCGCACCATCCAGCAGGCGTACAACCTCGAGCACGGGATCACGCCGGTCTCGATCGTGAAGTCGCTCGAGCAGGTGCGCCTCTCGACCCACGTGGCCGACGCCCGCACCGAGAAGCCGGAGCCGAAGGCCGAGAAGCAGCCCGACCTGCGCGATCCGGCCAAGCGCGCCGCGCTGATCCAGCGGCTGGAGCGGCAGATGCGCGAGGCCGCGGCCAACCTCGAGTTCGAGACCGCGGCGCTGCTGCGCGATCAGCTGAACGAGCTCAAGGCCGCCGCCGCCCCCGACGTACAGCGGGGCGGGCGCCTGCGGCGGCACGCATGAGGCGCGAGCTGACCGAAACGGAGCTGACCGAGGAAGGCGAGCTCCTCGGCCGCTCCCTGCCGCCCGGCTCGGTCCTTCTCTTCGAGGGCGATCTCGGCGCCGGCAAGACCACGATGGTACAGGCCGTGGCGCGGGGGCTCGGCGTGACCCAGCCGGCGACGAGCCCGACCTACGCGCTGGTGCATCATTATCAGGGCCGCCGGGGCCCGGTCTACCATCTGGACTGCTATCGCCTGCGGAGCCCGGAGGAGGCGGCCGATCTGGACTGGGAGACGCTGCTCCGCGAGGGCGACGCGCTCCTGATCGAGTGGCCGGAGCGCGCGGGTGACTGGGTGCCGGCGCCGACCATGCGGTTCCATCTGTCGCACCTCGACGACCCGACGCGCCGGGGGCTCGAGACCGCGTGAACTGGCTGGCGCTCGATACCGCCACAGCTCGCGCCTCGGTCGCCGTCGGGTCGTCGGTGAGCGATGCGGTAGAGGAATCGCTCGACGGGGCACGACAGCACGCGCGCGCCCTGCTGCCGATGGTCACGCGGGTGCTCGAGCGGCGCGGCGTGTCGGCGGCGGCTCTCGACGGCGTGATCGTCGCGGACGGGCCCGGCAGCTTCACCGGGCTCCGGGTCGCGGCGTCCTTCGCCAAGGCGCTGCTCGATGTCAGAGCGCTCCCGCTGCGGACCGCTCCGTCGCTGCTGGCGCGCGCTGTCGCAGCCGCCGGCCCTGGCGAGACCGTCATGACGGCCGCCGATGCCCTGCGTGGCGAGCATTACGCTGCGGTGTACCGGTTTCCGGCAGGGCGGGTCGAGACGCTGGTGGCGCCGCGCGTCGTACGGAGCACGGCCCTCGATGAGCTCGCCGCGGCGTTCGGGGCGCGGGTCGCGGGCGACGCGCCGCCTCGCGCCGCATGGCTGCTCGAGCTGCTCGGCCGCGAGGGCGGCACGTCGGCGGTAGGCAACGTTCAGTCCTGGGAGCCCGTCTATGGCCGGCCCGCCGAGGCGCAGGCGAAGTGGGAACGTGAGCACGGGCGCGCCCTGCCGGATCCGGCCGGCGCGGCCGGCTGACGTCGCCGCGCTCGCCGCGCTCGAGCGCCGCTGCTTCAGTGATCCCTGGAGCGACGCGAGCTTCCGCGAAGCGGTCGAGGCGGGCTGGAGTTTCGGGCTCGTGGCGGAGGACGCGGCGGGGATCGCGGGCTATCTGATCGCGCGCGATGCGGCGGGCACCGGCGAAATCCTCAACCTCGCCGTGGCGCCGGAGCAGCGGCGGAGCGGCATCGCCCGGCAGCTGCTCGAGGCGGGGCTCGCGGCGCTCGCGGGCCGCAACGTGGAAGAGGTATTTCTCGAGGTGCGCGAATCGAATCTGGCCGCGCAGGCGCTCTACGTCGGCGCCGGCTTCCGTCCGGTGGGCCAGCGCAGCGGGTACTACCGGAGCCCCAGGGAAGACGCGCTGGTGCTGCGACGTGAGCTGACCGCCCGGTGAAACGATGGCACCGGCGGAGAATTGGTTGAAGAGAGGATTTGCGCGGTCTATATTCTGCGCGGGTCCGTGATCCCACGACCCGAGAACCCCGGAGGTATCTGTGAGCCGCAGCCTGAACAAAGTGACCCTGATCGGCAACCTTGGCGCCGACCCCGAAGTCCGGAGCACCGCCAACGGCTCGCGCGTCGCCACCCTTTCCGTCGCCACCAGCCGGCAGTGGAAGAACCAGGCCGGCGAGAAGCAGGAAAAGACCGAGTGGCACCGCGTCATCCTCTGGAACAACAAGGCGTCCAACCTGGCCGATATCGCCGAGCGCTTCTGCAAGAAGGGCGACAAGGTGTACGTCGAGGGCTCGATCGAATACCGGTCGTGGCAGGACCGGGAAGGCCAGACCCGGTATACCACGGAGATCAACGGCCGCGAGCTGATCCTCCTCTCCGGGCGGGGTGAAGGCGCCGAGTCGTTCACGCCGTCGAAGGTTGCGGCGGCTGCGGGCGGTGCACCGCGGAAGGAGGAGTCGCTGGAGGATTTCCCCGAGGCGCTCGACGGCGAGGACGACGACCTGCCGTTCTGAGCCGGCCGGCGGGGCACCGGGGGCAGCGGACGCCGCTGCCCCTTTTGCGTATCCGGGAGCGCCGCCGCGCCGCGCGAGAATCCGCGCCGATCGCGAGGCGCCGGCTCGGTGACGCCCGGTCGCCCGGGCTGTAACTGACAGCCGCACAAGCGGTTGGAGGCGGAGGGCGGCCCCCGGTCCGGTGGCGAGGAAATTGCTGGTTTGCCCGGCGTTCGCGCTCCGCACGATTGCCAGTGTTCCCACTGGCAACGCCACCGCATCGCCGGCGGGAGACTCCCATGGTCCGATCGACGCTCACGCAGTCGTCACTGTCGTACCTTCGCCGCGCGGCCGCGCGGCCGCTCACGCTCGCGCTCGTGGCCGCGCTCTCGCTGCCGGCTGCGGTCGCGGCCCAGGGCGCGAAGCCGCAGACGGTCACGGTCAAGACGGGCGATACGCTCTGGGGCCTGGCCCGCCAGTATCTGGGCGACCCGTTCCTTTGGCCCGACATCTATCGATTGAACACGCAGGTGGTCGAGGATCCGCACTGGATCTATCCGGGTGAGGTGCTTCGCCTCATCTCGTCCGACGCCGTCTCCGCGGTGCCGACCACCGATACGCCGCCGGTCCAGCCCGACACGACGCTGGTGGCGGTCCGCCAGCCGGACCAGGTCGCCGCGCCCGTGGCGGCCGACACCGATGCCACCGACATGAGCGCCCTCTTCTCGCAGAGCCGGCGCAACTCGGTGATGCGCGAGACGCTTCGCGCCTACAGCGACCAGCCGTACCGCCCGCTCCGCCGGAGCGAGTTCTATTCGTCCGGGTTCCTGACCGAAGGCCATGACCTGCCCTACGGCCGGCTCACCGGCCGGGTCACCCCCCAGCAGATCAGCGTCATCAGCGACCGCGTGAGCGGGCTGCTCTACACCGAGATGACGGTGACGCCGCCCTCGGGGGCCACGTACCAGGTCGGGGACTCGCTCCTCATCCTGGCCCGCGGGGACGCCATCAACGGCTTCGGCGACATCCTGATGCCCACCGGGCTGGCCCGTGTGCTGGACGTCCGCGCCGGCCAGTATGTCGTCTCGATCGTGGCGGTGTACGGCGCCGTGCGGAACGGCCAGCTGGTGCTGCCGGCCGAGCATTTCAATGACGCGGGCTCGGCCCGAGCGGTCGCCATCGCCGACGGCGTGCAGGTACGACTCCTCGGCAGCCCGATCCCGCGGCCGCTCAAGAAGCCGCAGGACGTGCTCTTCATCGACAAGGGCCGCAAGGACGGCGTCGCCCCCGGCGACATCTTCGAGCTGCGGCGCACCGAGAAGGTCTCCGGCGAGCACGTCGTCCCTGAGGTCATCGCAACCCTTCAGGTCGTGCACGTGGGCGAGCGGACGGCGACGACGCGGATCATCGCGGTCACGTCCCCGAATCTCCGCCCCGGTACCGAAGGCCGGCAGATCGCGAAGCTGCCGTCCTGATTCGCCGCTGAGTCTCGCCACCCACGACGCCCCGGCCAGTGCGCCGGGGCGTCGTGCGTTCCGGATTGGCCGCCCGCCTGCGGTTCCCTCCGCCTGAGTCGCTTCTATATTGCGTCGGGCGCCTTCCCGGGACGACCCGCGACATCACTCACGACGGAACGGTGCGATGCAGAGACGGAACGCATGAGCGGGCGGGTCCTGGTGGCAGGTGGTGCCGGGTTCATCGGCTCCCACATTGCGGAGGCGTATCTCGAGGCGGGGTGGGACGTGGCGGCGCTTGACGACCTCTCGCGGGGCAAGGCCTCGAACGTGCCGCGCGGCGTCGAGCTGATCAAGGCGGACGTGCGGTCCTCCGAAGCGCGCCGGACGCTCGCCACGGGTCGGTTCGACGTGCTGAATCAGCAGGCGGCGCAGATCGACGTCCGCCACTCGGTGGACGATCCCCGGGCCGACGCGGAGACCAACATCCTCGGCCTGATCAACATGCTCGAGGGGGCGGCGGAGGGCGGTGTCCGCCGCGTCGTGTTCGCGAGCAGCGGTGGCGTCCTCTACGGCGAGGCCGAGGTGGTCCCGACCCCGGAGACGGCGCCCAACATGCCGGTGTCGCCCTACGGTGTGAGCAAGCTGGCCGGCGAGCACTACCTGCGGGCCCTGGGAGCGCTGCGGAACGTCGAGGGTGTCGCGATGCGGTACGCCAACGTCTTCGGGCCGCGGCAGGATCCGAAGTCGGAGGCGGGCGTCGTGTCGATCTTCGTCTCGCGCCTCCTCGCGGGAAAGCCGCTCACGATCTTCGGCGATGGCCGCCAGACTCGTGACTACGTTTTCGTGAAGGACGTCGCCCGGGCGAACGTGATGGCCAGCACTGTGGCGCTGCCGCCGGTGACGACGCACGAATCGCGCGCCTTCAACATCGCCACGTCGAAGGAGATGAGCGTGCTCGAGCTGGCCGATGCCGTCGGCTCGGCGATGGGCCGGAAGCCGGAGATCGAATTCGCCGAGCCGAGGGCGGGCGAGCTCTCGCGGAGCTCGCTCGACACGACGAAGGCGAAGGGCGTGCTGGGCTGGACCCCGAGGTACGCATTCAAGGACGGACTGACCCAGCTGGTCGACTGGTTCCGCGGAGGCTGCCCGTGATGCTGCAGATCGGCCGGGCGATCCCCACGTCGTCATGGGAGCTGGTGACGACGTCGAGCACCGAGACGAAGGCGGTGCTGGTGGTGATCGCGGTCTTCTCGATCGTCTCGTGGTTCATCATCGTGCTCAAGTGGTGGCAGTTCCGCCGCCTCAACCGCCAGGCCAACCGGTTCTTCGAGCGGATGGAGGACAGCACGCGGCTCGACCAGGCGTACCAGGCGGTGATGAAGCAGCCCCCCTCGCCGTACAACCGTCTCTTCCGCGAGGCGATCAACTTCTACAACGAGCTGCGGCCCGGGGTGCTCCAGGGGGCGATGGCCGGCACCCACCAGACGCTCTCGGGCACCCAGCTCGAGGCGTTCAAGATGGTGCTCTGGAAGGAAGTGGCGGCGGAGCGCGATCTCCTCGGTCATTACATCCCGTGGCTCGCGACCATCGGATCGGTCGGCCCGCTGCTCGGGCTTCTCGGGACGGTGCTTGGCGTCATGGACGCATTCATCGGCATCGCATCGAAGGGCTCGGGGAACATCGGTGCCGTCGCGCCGGGCGTCGCCGAGGCGCTGGTGACGACGGTCGCGGGCCTCGCGGCGGCGATCCCGGCGGTGATCGCGTACAATCTGTACGTGAACCGCGTCCGGCTCTTCGCCGGCGAGCTCGAAGGATTCGCCAACGAGCTGGTGGGGACGATGGCGCGAGAAGGGCTGCTCTAGCATGGCGGGCGGAGTCGGAGGGATCGGCGGCGGCGGCGGCGACATGCCGTTCAACGCGGAGATCAACGTCACCTCGCTGGTGGACGTCGCCTTCGTGCTGCTGATCATCTTCATGATTACCGCTCCGATCATGCAGGGCGGGGTGGACGTCGAACTCCCGCGGGCGGAGGCCCGCCCGCTGACCGCCAAGGAGGGGATGGTGGTGACGGTGGACCGGAGCGGCCGCATCTTCGTGGACGAGACGCCGATCACCTACAACGACTTCCGGGTGACGTTCCGGTCGCTCGTCACGACCCGGAAGCCGACCGGCGTGTATCTGCGGGCGGACAGCCGCGTCGCCTATGGTGACGTGGTGCGCACGCTCGCGGTGATCCGCGCGGCGGGGGTCCAGAACGTCGGGCTCGTGGCGGAGGAAGAGGAGCAGAAGTAATGAAGGTGCGCAGTGCCGCCCGGGAGGCGCCCGGCAGGACGGCCGGGGTGCTCGGCACCGTCGTGGTGCACGCCGCGGCGGCGTTCTTTCTGTTCTCGGTGGTGAAGACGCCGCCGCCCTCGCCCCCGGTCTACGCCGTGAATCTCGTGGCGGCGCCGGCGCCGGCACCCAAGCAGCGTCTGGCGCCCGAGGCGACGCCCTCGCCGCCGGCGCCCGAGCCGCCGGCGCCGGCGAAGACGACGCCGAAGGTGCCGGTGAAGAAGGTGCCGGTGCCGCCGAAGAAGGAGCAGATCGAGCCGACGCCGCGCCGGGATCCGACGCCGAAGACCTCCGCGCCGGAGACGCCCGCGCCGGGCGAGACGCCGAGCACGGGGCGCGATGCGACGACGGTGAAGACGCCGGGCCTCGACTTCCCGTACCCGGAGTATCTCCGGAACGTCGAGAACCAGATCTACCGCCGCTGGGCGCGTCCCACCGGCAACGTCGCGCTTCGGGCCGAGATCAGCTTTCTGATCACGCGTGACGGGACGGTGCGGGCAATCCAGTTCGTCACGCGGTCCGGCAACTTCTCGTACGACCTCGAGGCGCAGGGCGCGATCGAGGCCGCCGCCAACGCCCACGCCTTCGGACCGCTGCCGGACGGCTGGCAGGCCGACGTGCTGCCGATCAGCTTCTACTTCGAACCAAGGCCTCAGTAATGCGACGTGTTCTCCTCACTCTCGCCGCGCTCGCGGCCGGTGCCGGCGCCCTGGCGGCGCAGGACGCCGGCCGCGCGAGCGACGCGATCCGGATCGGCATCACCTACCGGCCGGGCACCCGGCCGGGTCTCGTCGTGGTGCCGGGGCCCGGGCTCGACTCGGTGCGCGCGATCGTCGCGCGCGACCTCGACTTCAGCGACCGCTTCCAGATGATCGAGGTCGGGCCCGACGCGTCGGCCGCGGCGCGAAGCGGCGGCGGTCCGATGAATTACGGCCTCTACCGGACGTTCGGCGCCGACCAGGCGGTCGAGATCGTTCCCGCCGGGAGCGGGGTGACCGTCAGGCTGCACGATCTCGGCGCGTCCCGGGTGCGGAACCAGCAGACCTACACCCTCCCGTCACCGGGCGAGCCGGGGTTCCGGCTCGCGGTGCACCGGATCGCGGACGAGGTGACGCGGTGGGCCGGCGGCACCGAGGGGTACGCGGCGAGCCGGCTCCTCTATCTCGCGGGCGGGCGCATCTACCGGATCGACAGCGACGGCGCCGATGACGCGGGCGTCACCCCTTCCGGTGAGCCGGTCTTCTCGCCGGCCTGGAGCCCGGACGGCTCCCGCATCGCGTACACGCGCCTCGACCGGTGGTCGATCAGCGTGATGGACTTGGGCTCGCGCGCGGTGAGCGTGGTGCCCGGCACCGACAACGGGCAGAATATCACGCCGTCGTTCTCCCCCGACGGACGCACGCTCGCCTATGCCCACATGGATGCGAGCGGTACCAACATCTACGCGGCGGATGTCGCGCAGCGCTGCTGCGTACAACGCTTGACCGTGGGGCGCTTCGCGGACAACTTAAGCCCGACGTATTCACCCGATGGCCGTCGCGTCGCGTTCGTGTCGACACGCGCCGGTCCGCCGCAGATCTACGTGATGGGCGCCGACGGCACTGACCAGGAATTGCTCGCCTCGTTCGACTTCGGCAGCACCGGGCCGTCGAACGCGCCGGAGTGGTCGCCGGACGGCGCCAGCGTGGTGTTTCACCGCGAGGTCTCGCGCAGTCCGCAGATCTTCATTCTCGACGTGGCGAGTCAGCGGGTGAAGCAGCTCACCTCGGTCGGCCGCAACGAGGATCCGACCTGGGCGCCCGACGGGCGTCACGTCGCATTCATTTCCGACCGCACCGGCCGCCGGCAGATCTGGATCGTCGACACCGAGACCGGCCGGGTACGGCAACTCAGCACGGCGGGCGCCGCGCGCCTGCCCTCGTGGTCCCGGCGCTTGCGCGGGGCCGGTCCCAATCCCTGACGTCGGAGTGTATCTGATGCGCGCTCATGTTCTCCTCGCCCTCGCGGCTGTCGCGACCGTTGCCGCCTGCGGCGGCAAGCCCGAGCCCGAGCAGCCGGCTCCGGTCGCGACCACGGCCAACGCCGACAGCGCGGCGCGCGCCGCGCGTGCCCGCCAGGACTCGATCGACGCGGAGAACCGCCGCCGCGCCGACGAGGAGGCGCGCCGCCGCGCGGAGGCCGATTCGGCGAGCCGGGCGTCGCAGGTGATGACCGACCTCCGGGCGATGATCAACTTCGACTACAACGAGGCGGCGATCCGCAGCACCGATCAGGCGATTCTCGACCGCAAGGCCGCCATCATGCAGGCCAATCCGGGCCTCCGCATCCGGATCAGCGGGCACGCCGACGAGCGCGGCTCCGACGAGTACAACCTCGCGCTCGGCAATCGCCGCGCCGCCGCCGCCCAGCGGTATCTGCAGAACAAGGGGATCGACGCCTCCCGCATCGACGTGATCTCCTACGGTGAGGAGCGCCCGCTCGACACCGCGGGCACCGAGGAGGCCTACGCCAAGAACCGGCGCGACGAGTTCGAGGCGACTGCAGGCGGCGATCACCTCGCCGCACCGCAGTGAGCCGGCGGCTGGCCCCGCTGAGCCTGGCGCTGGGGACGGCGCTGGCGCTCGGCGGCTGCGCCATGAAGAGTGACGTGACCCGGGTGCAGAACGATGTCGCCGTGCTCCGCGAGGAGAACGCGCGGCAGGACTCGGCCCGCGCGCGCCAGCTGGGCGAGATCATCCGGATGCAGCAGCAGCTCTTCGATTCGCTCGCCACCACGCGCGAGACGATCCGCACGCTCCGGGGCGACGTCGCGAACGATCTCTACGGCGTGCAGCAGCAGCTGGTGCAGCTCCAGGAGCTCACCGGCCAGAGCCAGCGCCGGCTCACCGAGCTGCGCACCCAGCTCGAGGCCCGCGCCGAGCAGCTGGCCACGTCGAATCCGACGCCGTCGGCGGCGGCTCGGCCTGACAGCGGCGCGCCGGCAGCCGCGGCGCCCGCCGGCGGAAACGCGTCGGCGGACCAGATGTATGAGGCCTCGCTGGGGCAGCTTCGGCGGGGCAGCGCGAGCACCGCGCGCCTGGGCTTCCGGGAGCTGCTCAAGACCTACCCGAACAGCGACAAGGTGCCGGACGCGCTCTACTTCATTGGCGAGAGCTTCCGCACCGAGAACGCCGACTCGGCGGCCGCGTACTACGACATGGTCGCGCGCAGCTACCCGCAGTCGCCGCGGGCGGCATCCGCGCTGTACAATCTCGGCCTGCTGAACGAGCGGGCCGGCAAGACCGCCGCCGCGAGGGATGCATATCAGCGCGTGGTCCAGACCTACCCGAAGTCCGACGAAGCCGCCCTCGCGCGGGATCGCCTGAAGGCGCTCGGGCGTTAAGCCCGGCGCCGCCTGCCGATGACCGGTCCCGCGGGGGAAATGCCGTTCCTCGATCACCTCGAGGAACTGCGCATGCGCATCATCTGGTCCCTCGTGGCCCTCGTCATCGGCATCGGCGTGGGCTTCTGGGTGGTGCAGCACTTCCAGCTCGTCTCCCTGCTCAAGATTCCGATCGCCCCCTATCTCGCCAACGGCGGCAAGCTCACCGTGCTCAGCCCTACCGAGCCGGTGATGATCGTCTTCAAGCTGAGCCTGGTCGTCGGCCTCGTGATCGCCTCCCCGGTGGTCTTCTGGCAGGTCTGGGCCTTCCTGGCGCCGGCGCTCTACGGCCGGGAGAAGCGCGTCCTCGTGCCGGCGCTCTTCGCCGGCGCCGGGCTCTTCATGCTGGGCGGCGTGCTGGCATGGATCTTCGTGGTGCCGAAGACGCTGGAGGTGCTCTTCAGCTTCCAGTCCGAGGCGATCGCCCCGATGATCACGTACGACGCCTATTTCAGCTTCATCGTGCAGGTCGTCGTGGCGCTCGGCATCTCGTTCGAGCTGCCGCTGGTGATGATCATCCTGGCGTGGGTCGGCATCGTGACGCCGGCGTGGCTGAACCGCTTCCGGCGCTACGCGGTCGTGCTGGCGTGCATTGCCGGCGCCGTGCTGTCCCCCGGCACCGACGTCCTCTCGATGATCATGATGACGCTCCCCCTGCTCGTGCTGTACGAGGTCGGGGTCGCCGGCTCCGTCGTCGTCACCCGGCGGAAGCGCAAGCGGGAGGCGTCGGTCGCATCGGTCGTTCTCCTGCTGATGCTCGTGGGCGGCGGGCGGGGAGAGGCGCAGAACCCGATCCGGCAGCGGCCGATCCCGACTCGCCCCGGCCAGGACACCGGCGCGCTCCGGCCCCCGACCGGGCCGATCGACACCAGTCGTGCCCGCCGCGCGGGGATCCCCAGCGCTCCGACGCAGACCTTTCCCGAGCCCGACTCGGTCATGCGGGGTCTCATGGATCGGGCCGGTTACGTCACGACGCACTTCCGGAGCGATTCGGCGACGCTGCTCGCGAAAGACAAGCGGGTGGAACTCGGCGGCTCCGCGCTGACGGAGCGGCAGGGGGTCAAGCTCGAGGCCGGCTCCGTGCGATACCGCGAGGATGACTGCCTGCTCGAGGCCTCCGGGAAGCCTCGCCTCTTCGACAAGGATCAGGTCCTGCTCGGTGAGGGGATCAGCTACAACACGTGCGACCACCGCGGGGTGATCCGCGGCGCGTTCACCAACTTCAGCGAGCAGGGCACCGTCTGGTTCCTCCGCGGCAACGTCGCCTCCGACTCGAGCTCGACCCGCATCTACGCTGCGTCGAGCGAGGTCACGACCTGCGACCTGCCGATGCCCCATTACCACTTCGCGGCGCGCGAGGTGAAGTGGATCTCGAACAGCGTCATCGTCGCCCGGCCGGTCGTGCTCTACGTGCGGGACATCCCGATTCTCTGGCTGCCGTTCATCTTCCAGGACACCCGTCCCGGGCGGCATTCCGGGATCCTGACCCCGCAGTTCGGTCTCAATGACCTCGTTCGCACCTCCAGCAGCTACAATCGCCAGCTCACCAATCTCGGGTACTACTGGGTCATCAGCGACTACGCCGACGCGACGTTCCGCGTCGACTGGTACTCGGGGCGCTATCTCCAGGCGGGCGTGGGTCTCAATTACAAGATCCTCAATCGGTTCATGAGCGGTGCCCTGAGCGTGAACCGCCAGTGGCAGAACGGCGGCGGCTCGGCCAACGGGCTTCGCTGGACCCATCAGCAGGCGTTCAGTCTGAGCACCAGCCTCAACTTCGACGTCAACTACCTCAGCAATTCCACGATCGTCCGCCAGAACGCGCTGGACCCGCTGCTGAACACCCAGCAGATCACCAGCTCGCTCAACCT
Source organism: Bacillota bacterium (assembly GCA_050257015.1). Classification (GTDB taxonomy): domain Bacteria; phylum Gemmatimonadota; class Gemmatimonadetes; order Gemmatimonadales; family GWC2-71-9; genus JAICUF01. The sequence continues at coordinate 12,980 of JBLMWC010000166.1, forward strand.
CACGAAACGGTACGGCTGGGGGTCGATCGCACTGGGCGGCAACCGGCGGCAGAACCTCTCGGACAACAGCTCCAACACCCAGCTCCCCTCGCTCACCATCTCGCCCAAGCCGCTCGACTTCGGGCGCAACGTGACGTGGTCGCCGGGAATGAGCATCACGAACGACCTCGCGAAGGGGACGTCTCCCACCAAATTCTTCTTCACGCGCCCCGATGGCCAGCTGGACAGCATCGCACCGAGCACCAGCACGCGCGTCACCGCGCTCAACTTCGACACGCCGCTCCGGCTGGGCTCGTTCAACTGGCGCAACAGCCTCCGCGTGCTCGACAACGACTCCACCGGCCGCCGGACCGCCACCTTCCGGGAGCCCGATCTCTCGACGCCGGACCCGAACGATTCGATCACGGTGAGCCGCACCGTGGCCGGCGGCTTCGGCAGCTCGATCGACTGGGACACCGGGATCAACCTGCCGCTCCTCTTTCGCGGCAGCTGGAAGCTCCAGCCGACGATCGGGATCCAGAACGCGACGCCGCTCGCGCCGTTCGCGGTGCGCAACCAGAACACGAACGGCCGCTTCATCCGGCAGGGAAAGCGGCCGTCGTTCAGTCTCTCGCTGGCGCCCACGTTCTACCGGCGCTTCGGGGGGATCGGGCCGTTCGCCGCCATCCGTCACAGCTTTTCGCCGCAGCTCCTGTTCAACTATCAGCCGTCGGCGTCGATCTCGCCGGAGTTCGCGGCGGCGATCGCGCGGGGCGGGCTCCCCGTCACGACGCGGAGCGAACCGCTCCAGACGCTCTCGCTGCAGCTGACGCAGACGTTCGAAGGAAAGGCGCGCCCCCGCCCGGGCGATACGCTGGGGCTCAACGTCCGGAAGTACCGGCTCCTCAGCATCTCCACGAGCCAGCTGACCTACGATTTCGAGCAGGCCAAGAAGCCGGGGATGACCGGCTGGACCACCCGGACGCTGACGAATTCGTTCCTGAGTGATCTGCTCCCGGGCTTCAGCGTCAGCCTGACCCACGACCTGTGGCGCGGCGCCGTCGGAAGCGACACGGCGAAGTTCTCGCCGTTCCTCTCGCAGGCGAGCGCCAATTTCTCGCTCTCGTCGCGCACCTTCCGCTCGATCGGCTCGTTCTTCGGTCTGATGGGGCGGCGCGAGCGGGAGCCAGGCGAGCCGGATGACGCGCGGATCCCGTCGTATGCGCCACAGCTCACCCGGCCGGGCAGCCCCGGGCAGTTCTACAACACCGACCAGATTCCGCTCTCGACCCAGGGGCGCGGCTTCAATGCGATGGTCAACTACACGCTGAGCCGCCAGCGGCCGCTCGATCCCGCCAACCCGCTGCCATCGGAGCGGGGGCAGCAGAACCTCGGGTTGAGCACGATCTTCTCGCCAACGCCGTTCTGGGCGGTCTCGTGGCAGGCTCAGTACAACATCACCGACAAGCGCTTCGAGTCCCACGTCGTGCGGCTCGAGCGCGATCTCCACGAGTGGCGGGCGGCGTTCAATTTCGTCCGCAATGCCAACGGCAACGTCGCCTTCTACTTCTCGATCTTCCTGACCGACCTGCCGCAACTCAAATTCGACTACGATCAGACCTCGCTCGGGCGCTGAACGTCACCGCCACGGGACACCGGCGCCGGGCGTCCCGCCGCTAACGCCGCGCGGCGCAACGCGATCCCGAGGACGGTCCGGCTGGCACAGTGCATGCCCGGGGATGCGGAACCCCCATTCGGAGCTGCCATTCATGCGACGCCGGTTGCTCGTCACGCCGCTCGCCCTGCTCGTCGCCTGCTCCTCGGAGACGCTCGGGCCGGCCCCTCTCGTCGATCCACCATCGAACATCAGCTACGAAGTCGAGCCGACCGGCACCCCGGGTGAGCCGTCCGGGCTCGTCCTCCGCTGGGACTACGACGGCGATCCGGATCTCGCCACCTGGAACGTCTACTCCCGCGGATCGACGTCGGGGGAGTTCCTGCTCCGCGGCACGACCACGTCCAACAGCTTCCACGATCGCGGCGCCCCGCACCTCCAGTACTATGTCACGGCGGTGGATCGGGCCGGCGGCGAATCGGCCGCGAGCGCGGTGATCACGGTGGACGAGCGACTCGCCCTCGCAGCGCCCGCGGGTCTCACCACGACGACCCTCGACGGGTCGATCGGCCTCTCCTGGCCGGACAATGCCTATCAGGCCGACCCCGGCGCATTCCGCGCCTATCACGTCTACAGCGCCTCGTACGATCTCGACGCCGACAAGTGCGGCACCGACTGGGCTCTCGAGGGAACGACGGTCGCGCCCGAGTTCATCGTCGGCTCGCTCATCAACGGATCGCCGCGGTGCTTCGGAGTCTCGGCGGTCAGCATCGAGGGGTTCGAGAGTCTCTGGGCGCCGATCCGCTCCGACACCCCCCGTCCCGATGCCCGCAACGTGGTGGTCTATGCCCGGCAGGCCTCGTCGACCGGGAGCTCGTTCCGCTTCTGGCAGGATGCCAACGCCGACGGCCAGGTGCAGGATGCGGAGCTGGGGCTGCTGAAGGCGGGGACCGCGGCGGACGCGGACTTCGTCGTGGATCGGCTGGGAAGCGGCAGTCTCACACTGACCCCGGTGCGGGCCGGCGTGCAGGTCGCGGCATACGGCACGACGCCCGTCGGCGACCTCACCGACATCGACATTGCGCCGGTCGGCGGCTACGCGTCGGCGGCCGTGACGGCAGCGCCGGGCGCGACGTTCATCTTCCGCATGACGGAGGGGGACGGCTTCTATCGGTACGGCGCCGTGCGACTCACCCATGTCGGGCAGGATTTCCTGATTCTCGACTGGTCGTATCAGACCGATCCCGGGAATCCCGATCTGGTGCGGGCGGCGCGCTGAGGGTCACTATATTGCCGGGATGACCCCAGCCGATCTGATTCTGGACGGGCGCTCGCTGAGCGTCGACGACGTCGTCCGCGCTGCCCGGACCGTGGGCACCCGCCTCACCGTCGCGCCGGATGCTCTGGCGGCGCTGCGTGCCAGCCGGGCGCACGTCGAGCGCGCGATCGGCGGCGGCCAGACGGTCTACGGCGTCAATACCGGCTTCGGCAAGCTCGCCAACGTGCGGATCGCGCCGGATCAGCTCGACCAGCTGCAGGTGAATCTCATCCGGAGCCATGCCGCCGGCGTCGGCGCGCCGCTCGACGCCGCCGTCGTACGGGCGGTCATGCTGCTCCGGGCCAACGTCCTCGTCCGTCCCACGAGTGGTGTGCGGCCCGAGCTGGTCGAGGCGCTGGTCGCGCTCTTCAACGCCGGGCTCGTGCCGTACGTCCCGGAGCAGGGGAGCGTCGGAGCGAGCGGCGACCTCGCGCCTCTCAGCCACATCGCGATGGTCCTGATCGGTGAAGGCGAGGTGCTTGGCCCGAACGGGTCGGCGGAGCCGGGCGGGCCGGCGCTCGCTCTGGCCGGGCTCTCGCCGTTCCGTTTCGCGCCGAAGGAAGGGATCTCGTTCATCAACGGCACGCAGGCGCAGACCGCGATTCTCGCCCTCCTGGTGCACGATGCGCAGGTGCTCTGGCGGACGTCGGTGGCGGCGGCCGCGATGAGTCTCGAGGGTCTCCGTGGTACTCCGACGCCGCTGGATGAGCGGATCCACGCCTCCCGGCCGCATGCCGGCCAGCTCCGGGCCGCCCGGCTCATGCGCGCCCTGGTCGCCGACAGCGAGATCCGGGAGTCGCACCGCGACAACGATCCCAGGGTGCAGGACGCCTACAGTCTTCGCTGCTCCCCGCAGGTGCTCGGCGCCGTTGCCGACGCGATCGCCTTTGCCGCCACGACCGCCGACGTCGAGCTCAACGCGTCCACCGACAATCCGCTCGTCTTCGACAATGGCGACATCCTGTCCGGCGGCAACTTCCACGGCCAGCCGGTAGCCCAGGCGCTCGATGTCCTCGCGATCGCGCTCACGACCCTGCAGGCGATCGCGGAGCGCCGCATCGAGCGGCTGGTGAACCCCGATCTCTCGCAGGGCCTCCCCGCCTTCCTCACCGCCGATCCCGGACTCTCCTCCGGTTACATGATGGTTCAGATCACCGCCGCGTCGCTGGTGGCGGAGTCGCGCTCGATCGCGACTCCGGCGAGCATCGGCTCGATCCCGACCGATGCCAACCAGGAGGATTTCGTCCCTATGGGGATGGCGGCAGCGTTCAAGACCGGACGCATCCTGGCCAATGCCCGTCGAGTGGTCGCGGCCGAGCTCCTCTGCGGCGCCCAGGCGCTGGAGATGCTTCGGCCGCTGGCCCCGGGGGCCGGGGTCAAGGTGTTGTACGACCGGGTCCGCGCCAGCGGAGTCGCGCCCCTGGCCGCCGACCGTCCGCCCGCCCCCGACCTGGAGCGGCTGGCCCGGGCGGTGGCCTCCGGAGGGCTCGATCCGGCCGGCTGGGCTGCCGCCTGACGCTGGCTTGCTCGCCTTCGGCGGGCTCCCTATCTTTCCGTAACCCTAAGCGCCACCGCTTCTTTCCCCTTCGCATCGCCGAGCCGAATGAACCTGGAAAAGCTCAAGGACACGG
>JBLMWC010000167.1:0-5654 GCA_050257015.1 Bacillota bacterium
CCATAGAGCTTCCAGTCCACTCGCCTCAGATCATCGCCGGCCTGATAGCTCCGATACTGGCTGAATTCGAGCCCTGCGCCCGGCATGCGACTCGGATGGGCACCGTACATGAATCCGTCGACAACGGTTCGCGCCACCAGCGGCAGATCGCGGATGGCGGCGAGGGCGGAGGGGTGGATGAAACGATAGTGGGTGAGCGGCATCACAACGAGTAGATAAACGACTCCTCCAATAAATCGGTACTCAGCAGGGGCGTAACTTCGTCGAAAACCCGCCTGCATGGCTGAGGAATAGAATAACCGTTAACGCCTTTGATCTCAGCTTATTGCGGTTGCGCCAAAGGTTATATGAGGCATGATTCACTTAAAATCTGAGCCTCACGTGGAATTAGCTGTCTCCTGCGCACAGACCGACGATTTTCTGTACGCATTTTACGCCAGCGGACTCACAGGCTCCCGAATTGTCGACAATAGATTGCCTGTCACCTGACTTACCGAGACTCCTTCGGCCTCCGCCCGGAAGTTGAGCAGAATGCGATGCCGCAGCACCGGCTCCGCGACCGATCTCAGGTCCGGGAGGGTGACCGCGAACCGTCCATCGAGGACAGCCCGCGCCTTGGCGCCGAGGATCAGGGCCTGGCCGGCACGCGGCCCGGCGCCCCAGCGGACCCAATCCCGGACGAACGACGATTCGGACTCCTCCGGCCGGGTGGCCCGTACGAGACGGGTCACATAGCCGAGGAGCTCGTCCGAGATCCGAACTTCCCGGGTGAGCGCCTGGGCGGCGAGGATGTCCGCCGCGGAGACGACTGGCGACACCGACGGGAGTTCCCGTCCCGTCGTGCGGGCCAGGATCCGCTGCTCCTCGGCCTCGGAGGGGTAGCCCATCCGGATGTAGAGCAGGAACCGGTCGAGCTGCGCTTCCGGGAGCGGGTAGGTGCCGGACTGCTCGATGGGATTCTGGGTCGCGAGAACGAAGAACGGGCGTTCGAGCGGGTACGTGGTCCCGCCGTAGGTGACCTCGTATTCCTGCATCGCCTCGAGCAGCGCCGCCTGGGTCTTGGGCGGCGTCCGGTTGATCTCGTCGGCCAGGACGATGTTCGCGAAGACCGGGCCGCGGTGGAACTTGAAGAAGCGGCGGCCGCTGGCGTGGTCCTCCTCGAGGATTTCGGTGCCGATGATGTCGGTCGGCATGAGATCGGGCGTGAACTGGATGCGCCGGAAGCTCACGTCCACCGCCTCGGCCAGGGTCCGGATGAGCAGGGTCTTGGCGAGCCCCGGCACCCCCTCGAGCAGGGCGTGACCGCCGGCGAGGAACGCCACCAGCAGCTCGCCCACCGCGCGCTCCTGCCCCACGATCACGCGTCCGATCTCCGCCCGCAGCCGGCCCAGCTTGCCGAGCAGCGCGTCGACTTCTCCCTCGGAGCGGGGAAGCGCGCTCATGGGGTCCTCATCCGAGCATCGCCTGCATGACGATGTTGATGCCGAACTTCGTGTTGTCCTCGGCGAGGAAGCGCTTGTTCCGGAAGTCGTAGTCCCACTCGCACCCGTAGTCCTTGTTGCTGTAGAGGATGGCGATCCGGCCGTCGATCTCGATCGCCTTCAGGTAGTCGTGCACCAGATCGTCGCCCCAGCCGTTCAGCTCGAGCCCGGTGGCGGGCGGCCCGTCGGGGAAGCGGAAGAAGGCGCTGTAGAGATCGTGCGTCTTCGGCAGCTTCCGGAGCGCGGAGTCACCGAAGATGTCGCGCAGCTGCGCCTCGAACGACCGTGCAAAGAGGCCGTCGATGTCGTGGTTGCAGTCGTCCGCGAAGAGGAAGCCGCCGTTCCGGAGGAAGCGTTCGAACACCGCCCGCTCCTGCCGGTCGAACTGAACGAGCCGGTGGCCCGCGAGGTACGCGAAGGGCGAATCGAGCACCGCCGGACTGGCGAGGTCCACCACGTGCTCCCGGGTGTCGATCTCCACGGTGGTGTACTCGAGGAGCGAGTGCAGCAGGTTCGCCGGCATCCGCTGGTCCACGTCCCAGTCGCCCGAGGCGTAGCGCAGTCGGACGAAACGGAAATCGGCCCGCCGGCGGGCGAACGCCAGCGCGTGCGCTTCAGCCTTCCCGTCGAGCTCGATCACCGACTGCCCGCCGCCCCGGCCTCACACCGCGTCGGACAGTGACGAGAACTCGAAGTCCCGCACCCGCATCGGCGGGATCAGGCAGCCGCGCACCCGCATCGGCTTCCCCAGCGCATCCACGTTGTTCAGCATGATGACCGGCGAGTCGTTCCACCGGAAATTCTTCACCGCGTACCTGATCTGGCCATTCTCGACGTAGAACGTCCCGTCCCGCGTGAGGCCGGTGAGGAGCAGCGTCTGCGGATCGACGAAGCGGATGTACCACGTGCGCGTGAGAAGTACCCCGCGGGCGGTATCCCGGATGAGGTCCTCCAGCGATGCGCTGCCACCTTCCATGATGAGGTTCGCCGGCGGCGGCGTGGCGTCCCGCCCCTGCTGCTGGGCCCAGTAGCGCGAGTAGAAGAGGTTCTTCACCACCCCCTTCTCGATCCACGGCGTCCGCTGGAACGCCCGTCCGTCTCCCAGCCAGGGCGCAGTCGGCACCTCGGCGTTGGCCGGATCCGAGTAGATCGTGACCCGCTCGTCCACCAGCTTCTGCCCCAGCCGGGTCTTGCCACCGGGGGCCGCCATGAAGCTCCGGCCTTCATCGGCGCTGCGGGCATCCATGCTGTACACCATGTCCTGGATCAGCTCGATCGACGCCTCCGGCTCGAGAATCACGGTGTAGCGGCCCGGCTCGATGGCGCGCGCGTTGCGGCTCGCGACCGCCTTCTCGAGCGCGATGCGGGTGGTCGCTGCGGCGTCGAGCTGGCTCACGTCGTTGTAGTCGCGCGTGACGTAGCCCGAGCCGGTCCCGTCGTTGGTCCGCACGGTGGCCGAATAGTTCACCCCGGTTTGCCGGTGGTAGGCGAAGAGTCCAGCCGAATTCATCATGGCGCTCCAGCTCGCGCCGTCCTGCAGGAATCCGGCGGTGGTGCAGTCCCGGTCGCGGGCGGAGGCAAGACTCTGCGCCGCCGCCTGCGCGCGATACTCCGGCGAGATCGCGGCGGTCGAGTCGAAGAACGCCCTCGTCTCGACGTACTGCTGCTGCGGAAGCGGCGGCATGAACTCGGGGTCCTCCGGCGCGAGCCGCGCCAGCTCCTCGGAGCGCCGGACCACGCGCTCGATGGAGGCGTCGTCGAGCTGGTTGATCGTCGCCGTTCCGGAGCGCTTGCCGAAGTTCGACTGGACGACGAGGGCCCGGTCGCTCGCCGCGCCGGACGTGGTCACCGTGTTCCGGGCGAACCGGATGTTCCCGCCGGCGCTCGCACTGAGGTTCGCTTCGCAGCTCTCGGCTTTCGAGAGCTTGAGCGTCTTCTCCAGGATGGCGCGCGCCTCCGCTTCGGTGAGTCCCGGCATCAGAGTTTCCTCGCGGTATTGAGCACGTTCACGCCGTTGAAGCGAGTGGTCACCGCGCCGTGGGAGACGGAGCTGATCTGGCCCGGTTCTCCCTTGCCGTCGAAGAAGGTCCCGCCCAGGCGGTAGTCCCGGCGGTCGCACACGGCGGCGCAGGAGTTCCAGAACTCCTGCGTATTCGACTGGTACGCGACGTCCTTCAGCATTCCGTTCAGCTTGCCCCCCTTGATCTCGTAGAAGAGCTTCCCGCTGAACTGGAAGTTGTAGCGCTGCTGATCGATCGAGTACGAGCTGTCGCCCACGATGTAGATCCCCTTGTCCACGCCGGCGATCATCTGCGCCGGCGTGAGGGGCTTCTCGCCCGGCTGGAGCGAGACGTTGGGCATCCGCTGGAACTGGACGTCGTTCCAGCTGTCGGCGTAGCAGCAGCCGTCCGACGCGTTCTGGCCGAGGATGTGGGCCTGGTCACGGATCTTCTGATAGTCCACCAGGATCCCGTCCCGGATCAGGGTCCACTCCTTCGTCTTCACGCCTTCGTCGTCGTAGCCCACGGTGCCGACCGCGTAGGGCTGGGTCTTGTCCGCCACGATCGTGACGTGCGGGCTCCCGTACTTGAACGACTTGCTCCTCCACTTGTCCAGCGTGGCGAAGCTCGTCCCGGCGTAGTTCGCCTCGTAGCCCAGCACGCGGTCGAGCTCGGTCGGATGTCCGACGGACTCGTGGATCGTCAGATAGAGATTCGACGGATCGAGGACGAGGTCGTACTTGCCGGCCACCACCGACCGGGCCGCGAGCTTCTCCTTCGTCTGCGGCGCCGCGAGCGTCGCGTCCTCCAGCATGTCGTAGTAGTTCGAATACTTCCGCGGGCCGGGGCCGCTGACCTTGCCGGCAGGACGTGCCGACAGGTACTCCCAGCCCATTCCCATCGGGGCGCTGAGCGCTTCGCGCGATTCGAACTTCCCCGACTTCGGGTCGATGACGGTCACGCTGAAATACGGCCAGATCCGGTGGACGTCCTGGTCGATGTAGCTCCCGTCGGTGGACGCGAAGTACTTCTGCTCGTTGACCATGTAGAGGCCCGAGTCGATGTAGTTCGCGCCCGCCTTGAGTGCCGCCGCGCCGATCGCCGCCAGCAGATCGGCCTTCTCGCCGAGCGGCACCTCGAGGGCGTTCTTCTCGATCGGCGTCTTCCAGCTGACGTCGCCGTATCCCTTCTGGGGCGCGAGCTGGACCGGCTCGATCTGCACCTTCGCGTTGGCCCGCGCGATGGCGACGGCCTGGCGCGCCGCGGCGGCCAGGCCATCGATCGTGACGTCGGCGGTCGCTGCGAATCCCCACGTACCGGCGGCAATGACCCGCACGCCGGCGCCGAACGATTCGGTGTTGGTGGTGTTCTGGATCTTGGTATCGCGGGCGTTGACGAACTGGTTCAGGTACCGCCCGATCCGGACGTCGGCGTAGGTGGCGCCCGCGGCGCGCGCGGCGTTGAGCGCGGCGTCGGCGAGCTCCTTCTGGTCGCCGGCCGGAATCGGCGTCAGCGACCCGGCGAAGTTCGGCACCCGCCGGCCCAGGGTGAGGGCGCCGGCGGTCAGGGCGGTGAACTGTACGAACTCACGTCGTTCCACGGTACGCTCCCGGCGCGGGGCCGCTGGAGTGGGCAGGCAGGCTCAGGCGGCGGCGCCGCTACACGGCGTCGGACAGGCTCGAGAAGTTGAAGTCGCGGATCCGCATCGGCGGTACCAGCGACGGCTGGCCGGTCTCGTCGGTGCGCACCCGAACCGGGCGGCCGAGGGCGTCCAGATTGTTCAGCATGATGACGGGCGACTCGTTGAACCGCATGTTCTTCACGGCGTACTTGATCTGTCCGTCCTCGATGTAGAACGTCCCGTCCCGCGTGAGCCCGGTGTACAGCAGCGTCTGCGGGTCGACCGTGCGGATGTACCAGGTGCGGGTCACCAGCAGACCGCGGCTCGTGCTCCGGATCAGGTCCTCGAGCGAGTCGGTGCCGCCGTTCATGATGAAATTGGTCGGCCCCGGCAGCGCCGGCTTTCCCTGTTTCTCCGCCCAGTACCGCGAATAGGCGAGGTTCTGGTAGGCGCCCTTGTCGATCCAGACGGTGCGCTGGCTCGGCCGTCCGTCTCCCACCCACGGCCCGGCCGGCGCATCCGGATTGGCGGGATCGGAGTAGATCGTCACCC
>JBLMWC010000168.1:0-13210 GCA_050257015.1 Bacillota bacterium
CGGTGGCGGCGGCGCTCCGACGCCGCTGACGGGGCGCCCGTCTGGCGGGAGTTTACACCTCGCTGCCGGCGGCGGAGGTGGCGGACGGGGTGATCGAGCGCTTCACGCTGCCGCGGACGCCCTGGCCCCGGGGAGCGGCGCCCGCGCCGAGATGAGCGTGATGTTGTCGGTACCGCCGCGCTCCAGCGCGAGGTCGAGCAGCGACCGGCAGAGCTGCTCGGACGACGACATCTTCTCGATCTGTTCCTTGATCTCCGCGGTGCTCACGTGCTTGGTGAGGCCGTCGGTGGCGAGGAGGAGCACGCAGCCGCGGGGGATCTCGATCCGGGTCACGACCGGCATCGCCTCCTCGCCGCCGATGGCGCTGGAGAGGACGTTGCTGAACGGCGATTTCGCGAGCCGCTCAGGCGGAAGGATCCCCTGGTCCACCAGCCCCTGCGCGATCGTCTGATCCCGCGTCAGCTGGGTCAGCTCGCCGTCCCAGTAGCGGTAGCAGCGGCTGTCGCCCACCTGCGTCACGTACATCCACGGGAAGACCGCCACCGCGAGCGTCAGCGTCGTCGCCATCCCGGTCTCGGGATGTTCGTCATGTTTTGCCCGCACCGCGGCGTGCGCCTCGAGCGCCGCCCTGGTCAGCGCGTCGTAGAACTCCTGGTCGGAGGCATCGCCCGCGGCGTGATAGGACCGGAGCGACGAGGCGACGTACTGCGTGATCGTCTCCAGCGCGAGCCGGCTCGCCTCGCCGCCGCCCGCGCCGCTGCCGACGCCGTCGGCCACCAGCATGTAGGTCGCGAGGCGCTCGCCCCGGAGCGGGAGCTTGTCGGCATCGGGGAGGCTGGTCCCGTGCACCACCACCTGCGGATGCACGGTGCAGAGCATGAAGTGGTCCTGGTTCTCCTTCCGCACGCGGCCCACGTGCGTCAGGCCGAACAGGTCGAGCTCGGAATCGTGCGGCCGCACCCAGACGAGGTCAGGAGACATCGGTCCCTCCGCGAAGCGTTTGTCGGATCACCGCTGCTCGACCTCGATCACCGAGATATCGCTCTGCTGCTCCTGCAAGCCGAAGTACATCCGGCCCGGGGAATAGGCCCACCCACCCCGCACGGCGCCGACGCCGTTGTCCACGACCGCGATCTGGCGCGGTACCCCGCCCGCTGCCGGCACGGTGAAGATCGATCGCCGGCCCGACGCATCGCGGCCCCGGAAGATGAGCGTGGCGCCGCCGTCGATCCAGAACGCCTTGTCGGCCTCGATGCCGCCGGCCGCATCCACGACGACGCGCTCGGGCCCCGGTCCCACCGGTACCACCAGCACCGACCCGCGAACGATCCCGGTACTGACCACGATACTCCGCCCGTCCGGGGACCACACGGGCCAGAAGCCGTGGTCGAGCCGCCGGACCGGCTGTCCCCAGACCCCGTTGGTGCGCCGGGCGATCCAGAGGCCGCCCCGGGCGGTGAACTCGCAGAACGCGAGCGCGTTCCCGTCGGGGGACCACGAGACGAGCGCTTCCTGGAGCGGTGTGTCGGTCACGCGCTGCACCGGCCCGCCGTCGAGCGGCATGACGTAGATGTCGCGCGACTTGCCGCTTCTCCACGAGTGAAAGGCGACCTCGCGTCCATCGGGCGATGGCCACGGGGCGAAATCATCGGCGGGGTCGGTGTTGAGGCGCTCCGAGACGCCGGTGGCGAGCCGGAGGCGGTAGAGATCCATGTTGCCCGCGAGGTCCGAGTCGTAGTAAAGCCACTGGCCGTCCCGCGAGAGATTCACGTTCTCGATCGTCTGGTTGCCCTGGGTAATCCTGATCGCGTCGGCGGCCGAGGCAACCCGGCGGCCGGCGGGCGCCAGGGCCCAGACGTTGCTCGTCGAGATGTACGCCGCATACGCCAGCCGCCGGCCGTCGGCGGAGAGTGAGAAGGTGTGCGCGCCCAGGCCGGTGGTGAGGCGGATCGCGTCGCCTGCGGGATGGCCCGTGCCGCTCACCCGCTGAGCGTAGATGTCCCGGGGCCCGTGCCGGCTGGAGATGAAGTAGAGCCAGCGGTTGTCCGGCGACCAGACGGGGACCTGGTTGACGGTGACGCTGTCGGTCACCCGCGTGACCTCGCCGCTGGAGACGCGCACGACGACGATGGCGCCGGGCGAGAGGTTGCCGAACGCCTCGCCGACCACGAACGAGAGCACGTTCCCGCTGTCACAGGCGATCAGCTCGCCGTTGGGCGACCAGGCGCAGACGCTGGGCTCGTTGAACATCGCGAGCGGGCGGCTCGTGCCGTCGGCCTTCCGGAGAAAGAGCGAGTCGCCGACCACATAGGCGACGGTGCTCCCGTCGGGCGACCAGGTGGCGCTCACGACCGCCGTCGGTCGCCCCGCCGGGACTTCAGGCTGCGCCGGCCCGCCGGTGGCCGGCGCGCTGAAGACGCCGCCGCCGGCGAGGAAGAGCACGCGCGATCCGTCGGGTGACCAGCGCGGATGCGACTGGACCCCGGCCGTGTCGTCGGTCAGGCGGATGCTCCGCCCGCCCGCGACGGGCCGCACGAAGATCTGCATGCGGGACGTGGTGCCCTGGGCATAGGCCACGCTCTTCCCGTCGGGGGAGATCGCGGGGAGGATCTCGAGGCCCGGGTCCCACGTGACCCGGATGGTGTGCCCGAACGTCATCGGGAGCGCGGCACTCCGGCTCTTCGCGCGGGAGACGAGGAACCCGCCGAGCGCACCCAGGAGGATGAGCGCAGGCACCGCGGCCAGGCGAGCGGCGCGACGGGCGCCACGGGGCGCGCTCGGCGCCGCGACGGACCGCATCGGCCGCGTCGCTTCCGGCCTCGCGCCCTCTGGCGCGCGCTGCAGTGCCGCCCCGAACTCGGCCGCGGTGGCGAAGCGGTCGGCCGGCAGCTTCTCGAGCGCCGTGAGGACGGCGGCCTCGACCGGCGCCGGAATCGTGTGTCGCTGGACCACCAGCGGCCGCGGCGCCTCGGTCATCATCCGGGCGACGATCGCCTGCGCGGTGCTGCCGGTGAACGGCGGATCGCCGGTGAGCATCTCGTAGGTGACGACGCCGAGCGCGTAGACATCCGAGCGCGCCGTGATCTCGCGCTCCCCCATCGCCTGCTCGGGACTCATGTAGTGCGGCGTGCCGAGCGACATCCCGGTCTCGGTCATCCGCGAGCCACCCGACTTGCTCGCGGCCAGCGCGATGCCGAAATCGGCGACGAGGGCCTGGCCGTCGTGGAGCAGGATGTTCTCGGGCTTGATGTCGCGATGGATGACGCCATGGCGATGCGCGTAGTCGAGCGCGCTCGCCACCTCGGAGGCGATCCGGAGCGCATCCGCGATGGGGAGCTGCTTGTCGCGATGGAGTCGGTCGCGGAGCGATTCGCCCTCGACGAAGGGCATGACGTAGTACGCGGTGCCCTCGACTTCCCCGCTGTCGATGAGCCCGAGGATGTGCGGATGCTGGAGCGCGGCGATCGTGCGGATCTCGCGGACGAAGCGCTCGGGCCCGATCACCGCCGCGAGCTCGGGCCGGAGGACCTTGATGGCGACCTGCCGGCCGTGCTTCAGGTCCTCGGCGAGGTAGACGGTGGCCATGCCGCCCGCGCCCAGCTCGCGTACGATGCGGTAGCGGTCGGCCAGCGCCGCGGCAAGCCCCTGGGCGCCGGCGCTCATCGCATCCCCGAGAAGGTGTAGAGGAGCGAGAGCCACCTCCGGGTTTCGTAGACGTACGAGTGGGGATCGTCCGCGACCGAGAGACGGGCCGATGTGAAGACCGTCGCCGGTGCGTCGATGGTGAGCAGCGGCGTGCGACGGCCGGCAGCGACGTCGACCTGGTCGACCTGCGGGCGCGACGGCGTTCCCCCCTGCACCCAGAGCGCTCTCCCATCCGGACTCCACCGGATGACGCTGTCTGAGCCGACCGCGGTCACAGGCATCGGATTCCCACCTGCCGCTCGATAGATCCAGTACTCGGCGTTGCGTCGGACCAGCACGGACGAGCCGTCGGGCCCGAGCAGCCCGGCGCCGACGCCCTCCGGCGTCATCGGCTCGAGGGCGGACCCGTCGAGCGGGCTGCGGTAGCAGCGCGCGCCCTTGCCGGCGGGCGTGCCGCAGACGAAGAGGAGCGTGTCGCCCGGGGCGAAAGCCACCGACGCGATGGACTGGAGTCCCGTCCAGTTGAGCCGGCGCGCATCGCCGGCGCCGGCGGGATACAGCCAGAACTGCGGTGGACTGGTGAAGACCTGGCCGATGACCCACCGCGCGTCGCGCGAGATCGCGATCGCAGCACCGTCCCCCAGGCGCACGGCTGGAGACCCATCGGTCTTTCGGAGCATCACCGCGTACTGTGCGCCGCTCGAGATGTCGGTGAACGCGACCGACCGGCCGTCGGCCGAGACGACGGGCAGGATCGAGCTGTCCAGCCACGAGAGATCACGATCAGCGGCGAGTGCGGGAGAGCGGCCGATGAGTCCGTGGGCCTGATCGTCGCGCGTCACGAGCCAGCGGCCGTCGGGACGGCTGTCCTGCACCGTCAGAGCGCCCGGGCTCGGGAAGACGAGCTCGGCGTGGCCACCCAGGTCCGCCCGGTACACCTGAAGGGAGACACCGGTCTCCGAGCCGCCGAGGAGCAGTGCACGTCCACCCGGCAGCCACGCCAGTCCCTCGGCGCCCGAAAACTCCTGGGTGACGCGGACCGCCTTCCCGGCGCGATCCACCACCATCGCCCAGCCGCGGTCATCGCCGGCGAAGTCGTGGTTGAAGAAGGCGACCCGGTCGCCACCGGGCGATACCCTTGGGTCCGAGAGGGATCCCCCGGGCTGGCTCCGATACAGCACCTTGCCCGCCGGATACTCGAGCTGAACGACATTGCCGACCGGACGGACGATGGCGAGCTGCGTGCCGTCGGGCGACCAGTCCGCCTCCCGCACGTTCTCCATCACCTCACGCGGCGCTCCGCCACCGAGCGGCATCCGCGCCAGGGTCCCGTCGAATATCCGGTGATTGTTGTGCCGGGCGTGGGTGAGGAGCGCGAGCTCGCCCGTGCTGGACACTGCGAGGAGGTTGGTCGAGTCGGGACCCAGCGCCTCGGGCTCGAGGTAGTCGGGGCGAACGACGTAGAGCCGCGGCGTAGACCCGTGCGCGCTCCCGCTGTAGACGATGGTCTTTCCGTCCGGCGCCCAGCGCGCGTTGATGATCGCTTCCTGCCGAAAGCTGTTCTGCGTCACCGACATGTGCCCGAGGTTGCCGCCGGTCGGATGCCGGAGCAGCAGATACGCCGTCGTCGCGAGCGACGCGGCCGCCACCGCCAGCGCGACCCAGGTCCGACGATCGGCCAGCCAGCTCCCGCGCCGCTCCCGCACCTTGGCCGGAGCCGGCGCCGCGAGGGCCGCCGCGAACTCCGCCGCGCTGGCAAACCGGTCGGCCGGCAGCTTCTCCAGCGCGGTGAGCACCGCGTCCTCCACCGCCGGCGGCACGCTCTTCCGCTGCTCGGTGAGACTCGCCGGCTCCGCCGTCATCACCTTGGCCACGATCGCCTGCGCGGTGCTGCCGGTGAAGGGCGGATCCCCGATCAGCATCTCGTAGGTCATCGCCCCCAGCGCGTAGACATCGGAGCGCGCCGTGATTTCCCGCTGGCCCATCGCCTGCTCGGGCGACATGTAGTGCGGCGTGCCCAGCGACATGCCGGTCTCGGTCATCCGCGATCCGCCGCCGGCGCTCGACACCGCCAGCGCGATGCCGAAGTCGGCGACGAGCGCCGACCCGTCGTGCAGCATGACGTTCTCTGGCTTGACGTCGCGATGAATCACGCCTCGCCGGTGCGCGTAGTCGAGCGCGCCGGCCACCTCGGACGCGATCCGAACCGCGTCCGCGATCGGCAGCTGCTTCTCCCGATGCAGCCGGTCCCGGAGACTCTCGCCTTCGACGAACGGCATCACGTAGTAGGCCGTGCCGTTCACCTCGCCCGAGTCGATCAGCCCGAGAATGTGCGGGTGCTGCAGGTTGGCGATCGTCTGGATCTCGCGCAGAAACCGGTCGGCGCCGATGACCGCGGCGAGCTCCGGCCGGAGGACCTTGATCGCCACCTTGCGATGGTGCTTGAGATCTTCGGCGAGATATACCGTCGCCATCCCCCCGGCGCCGAGCTCCCGCTCGACGCGGTAGCGGTCGCCCAGGGCCGCGCTCAGGCGCGATGCGGCTTCGCTCATCGCACTATCCACGCGGCGTCATTCTTCAACAGCGCCTGGATGCGCGGATCGTCGCGGATCCCGTCGAACAGCGGCTCGAGGCGGATCGAGAACTGCGTGATGGGCAGGAGCGTCGCCGCGGAGATCGGCGCGTGCGCCTGCTCCGTGATCAGCCGGATGGCCTCGTCCCGGTGCCCAAGCAGCACCTGGATCATTACCAGGCCATCGACGCTGCGCGGCCCCTCGCTGGCATCTCGCGCCACGGGATTCAGGGCGACCGCCCGCTGGCCCTCCTGCACCGCCTCGGCGCCGCGGCCCCGAATCGCGTTCGCGACGCCGAGGACGGTGTGGAAGTCGGCAGCGAGTCCGAACACGCCGGCTCCGGGCGTGCGGTCGAGGAACGCCTTGGCGAGCAGCGCCGCCGAATCGGCACGCGCGGCGGCGCGAGCGGGCGACCCCGACGCCAGATCGTTCAGCGCCGCGAAGATCAACGCCTGCGGCCGGTCGATCGGCCGCAGCACTCGGGCATGCCGCATCGCGACGGTCGAGGAGTCGAACTGCCGGGCGACGCGGGCCAGCAGAGCGTCCAGGAACACCCGCACCTCCGGCGATACCTCTCTCGGGAGCGAGGCGAGCAGGGCCCGACCCGCCGCCGTGTCGCCCCGGCCGAAGACGACCGTCTGGAACAGCCAGGCGGCCGCCCCGTCGCCGCTGGCCGGATCGACGATCAGCGACCGGCGCAGCGCCTGCTCGGCCTCGGCGTAGCGCCGGGTCATCAGGTAGGTGTACCCCATGTCGCTCAGCGCGCCGCCGCTTCGCGGATCGAGCTCGATCAGCCTCCGCTCGGCGGCGAGCGCCTCGTCGAACCGGCCGCGACGGCGGGCGATGTACCCCACGCCCGCGGTCGCGTCGGCATCGCTCGGCCGGGCGGCGGCAACTTCCTTGAAGAGCGTCAGCGCCCCGTCGAAGTCGGCCCGCGCGTAATAGGCGTAGTACGCCTGGGCGATCTTCGTCTCGGAAGATGCCGGCGCCAGCGCCACGGCGCGGTCCAGGGCGGCCCGTGCCGGCAGCGTATCGGTCGTCGTCCCGTTGCGCACCTTCCAGCTCTCGGCCGCCGCCAGGCCCGCCCACGCGACCGCAAAATTCGAATCGAGCGCGACCGCGCGCGCGAACGCGTGCGTGGCCCCGGTGTCGCTGATGTCCCCCCCGCGGTTGGCGAAGATGACCTGTCCGCGGTGATACCAGTCCAGGGCCTCCAGGCTCGTGGTCGGCGCCTTCTGCGCGGCCGCGACCTCCGAGCTGCTGAAGCTCGCGCGGAGCGCCTGCGCCACATTGTTGGCGATGTCCCCCTGGATGGTGAAGATGTTCTGCGTCGTGAGCTCGCGATCGTAAGACTCGGCCCAGATCTGACGATCGGTCGGGGCATCCACCAGCTGGACCGTCACGCGCACCTGGCTCCCCGCCCGCTGGACCTGGCCCTGGAGGAGCGTCTGGACGCCGAGCTCGGCGCCGATCTGCCGCGTGGGCTTCCTGGTATTCCGGTATTCCTGCACCGAGTTCCTCGACGTGACCTGCAGCGCGCCCAGGCGCGTCAGGTCGGTGAGGATTTCGCTTTGCATGCCGTCGGTGAATGCCGCGTTGCCGCTGTCTCCCCCCACGTTCTCGAAGGGAAGCACCGCGACCGATCCCGCTCGGCCGGCGCTGCCCGCCGCCCCGGCGCCGCCGTGCCCGATCGCGCGGAAGAGCGCGAAGCCGCCGGCGGCGAGCACCAGGAGCCCGAGGCCGGCGATCGCCCAGCGAGGCACGCGAGTGGGAGGCGCCTTCGCCGGGGTGATCGCGGCGACCGGCGCCGTCGCCGTCGGCGTCATCCCGCCGCTCGGTGTGGCGAGCGGCTCGAGCTGCGCCAGCATCTCCTCCGCGCTCTGCCAGCGGTCCGCCGGCCGCTTCTCCAGCGCCTTCATGATCACGCCCGTCAGCGCCGCCGAGAGGGAGGGCCGGTGGCTGCTCAGCGGCTCCGGCGCCTGCATCACGTGCGCGGCGAGCACCTGCTGCGGCGACGCGCCGGTGAACGGCGGCCGGCCGGCCAGCAGCTCGTAACCCATCACCCCCAGGGCGTAGATGTCCACGCGATGGTCGAGATGGGGATCCGCGCTCGCCTGCTCCGGCGCCATGTAGGCCGGCGTGCCGAGAGCGACGCCGAGGGTGGTGAGGCGGTTCTGCCCGCTTGCTTCGTTGACGGCCTTGGCGACGCCGAAATCCATGACCAGCGCGTGACGGCCGGAGAGCATCACGTTCTCGGGCTTGATGTCCCGATGGACGACGCCCCGGCTGTGCGCGTGGCCCAGCGCGTCGGCGATCTCCGAGAGCAGGCGCACCGCTTCATGCACGGGAAGCTCGCCCTGGCGCGTCAGGCGCTCGCGGAGCGACTCGCCCTCGACGTAGGGCATGACATAGTAGAGGAAGCCTTCCGCGCTGCCCGAATCGAACACGCCGAGGATGTGCGGGTGCTGGAGCCGCGCGGCGATCTCGATCTCCTGCATGAAGCGGTCGGGACCGAGTGCGGCAGTCAGGTCGGGACGCAACACCTTCATCGCGACCTGGCGACGATGCCGGATGTCCTCGGCGAGATAGACCGTCGCCATGCCGCCCTGACCCAGCTCCCGCTCGATGCGGTAGCGGCCGGCCAGCGCGGCGGCGAGACGCTCGATCGAGCTCGGCAACGGCGCGGTCACGCGGTCGCCTCGGCGGCGCTGAAGTCGGCCGTCAGCCGGAGCGCTTCATCCGCGATGGCCTCGAACCGCGCCGTGCCCCTCAGGGGCGCCAGGAACGGACAGGTCCGCGCGATGAACTCGCCGGGATGGAAGCCGCCGTGCACCGCGTCCTCGAGCAGGGTGAAGGCCCGCTCGGTGTCGCCGGCCATCGCCCAGGATTCGGCCAGATGGAACCGGTGATGCGCATCGAGCGGCTGGGCGGTGGCGAGTGCCGCGAGTGCGTCGGCCCGGCGACCCAGCATTGCGTGGCTGAGCGCGGTGAGCTGGCCGGTATACGGCATGGCCGGCGCGCGTTCGCGCAGAATGGCGGCATCGGCCGCGGCGCCCGCGACGTCGCCCACGAGTGCCCGGCCGTACCCGAGCGTCCAGCGCGCGATCATGTTCCCCGGATCCATCTCCACGGCGCGCTCCAGTTTCGGCAGCCCCTCCGCGACGTGGCCGGTCCACCATGGCATGAGCCCCGCAAGCAGCCACGCGAGCGGCGACAACGGGTCGGACTTCATCAGTGCCGCCGCCGTCTCCGCGCCCGCGTCCGTCTGCCCGGCAGCGACGTAGCAGATGCCGAGGAAGAACATCGCGTCGGCATCGTTCGGCTCGCGCTCCAGGGCCGCCTGGAAGTGCCGCACCGCCTCCGGGATCAGGCCGCGCTCGTAGCTGATGAATCCGAGCAGCGCGTGCCCGTACGGCGCATCCGGCGCGGAGACGAGGAGCGAGCTCGCCACCCCGGCTGCGACGTCGAGCGCCGAGCGGTCGGCCGCGAATCCCGCGCGCACCCGCGAGACCTGGCTCCAGGCGAGCAGCGCCTGAAGCGGCGGCGTCTCGCCCTCGATCTCCATGGCGCGGCGCACGAGCGCCTCGCCGCGGTCCACCGATCGCTCGTCGTAGCGGCGCAGCTCCTCTCGTGCCTGAAGGTAGAACTCGAAGGCGCGCACATTCTCGATGGACCGGTGGGCCAGGCGGCGATCCTCGTCCGAGGTGAGCGTGATGCCGAGGGCCGCGACGATTTCGCGGGAGACCCGCTCCTGGAGCTCGAACACATCGTCGAGCGTGCCGCCGTACTTCTGACCCCAGAGCTGGGCATCGCTCGCGGCATCGATGAGCTGTGCCGTGATCCGAAGCGAGTTGCCCGCCTTCCGGACGCTGCCCTCGAGCACGTAGCGCACGCCCAGCTCCCGGCCCAGGGTCCGCACGTCCTTGGCGGTGCCCTTGAGCAGCATCGCCGAGGTGCGGGAGATGACCTGGAGCGACCTGATGGCGGCCAGATCGCTGATGAGCTCCTCGGTCAGGCCATCGCTGAAATACTCGTTGTCGCGGTCGGGACTCTGGTTGGCAAAGGGCAGCACGACGATCCCCGGGCGCGACGATGCGGCGCGCGCCGACTCCGGCGTGGCGAGGGCCGCGGCAAAGGCCTCGCACGAGGCGAAACGCGCGGACTGGTCGGTGGCGAGGGCAGTCCGGATCGCCGCGTCGAGCCCGGCGCCGATCTCCGGACGGCGCGCGCGCGGCGAGGGCGGCGGCGTGGTCATTCGCTGCGCCAGCATGGCGACGGCGCTGCCGGCGAACGGCAGCTCGCCGGTGAGGCACTCGTAGAGGACGCACGCGAGGCTGTACTGGTCGCTGCGCGCGTCCACGGAGGATTCGGCCAGCGCCTGCTCCGGGCTCATGTAGCTCGCGGTGCCGATCGCCATCCCGGTCTGGGTGAGGTTCGCGGCGCCGGCGGCGCCGAGCGCCCGCGCGATGCCGAAATCAGCGACGACGGCGTGCCCCCGCTCGAGCATGATGTTCTCGGGCTTGATGTCCCGGTGGATCACGCCCCGGCCGTGAGCGTAGTGGAGCGCGTCGGCCACCTCGCGGACGATGGCCACGGCGTCGGCGAGCGGGAGCTGCCGCTCGCGGTTCAGGCGGTCGCGGAGCGATTCGCCTTCGACGTAGGGCATCACGTAGTAAAGGAAGCCCGCGGCGTCGCCCGAGTCGTAGAGCGGCAGGATGTTGGGGTGGCGCAGGTTGGCGGTGGTTTCGATTTCCCGGAGGAAACGGTCGGGGCCGAGTGCGGCGGCAAGCTCCGGCCGCAGCACCTTCACAGCCACCTGGCGGCGGTGTCGCAGATCCTCGGCCAGGTAGACGGTGGCCATGCCGCCGGCGCCGAGCTCCCGCTCGATGCGGTAGCGATCGGCGAGTGCCGCCGTGAGCCGCGACGGGTCGGTCACGGATTCCCTCCGGTGCGCCGCCGGAGCTCCTGAAGCCAGTTCACCACCATCACGACATGGCGACCCTCCTCCACCGGACGGATCATGACGAACGTCGTGCCATCGGCGGCCACGTCGTAGTTCGGGTGATACACGTCGGTGGCGAACGGCCCTTCGAAGACGCTGTCCCGGGCGGTGACCGCGAGGGTGGGGGATGTCGCGACCGTCGCCGCCATCATCCTGGTACCCGCGCGGTAGAAGATCCGGTGCCCGTCCCGCGACCAGAGCGGCTCCCCGCCCCCGCCGGCCGATACCGGCACCCGTCCGCCGACCGCCGAGAGCGGGCGGACGTAGATCTCCTCCCGGCCGGATTCGTTCGAGACGTATGCCAGCCACTTCCCGTCGGGCGACGGCCGGGGCTCCTTGTCGTCGTTGGCGTTGACGAGGATCGGCACCGGCTTCCGATCGCCGGTGAGGTGCAGGAGGTAGATGTCGCGATTACGGTCGGGCGTATCCACCCGGAAGAGGATGGACTTTCCGTCCGGGGTGAACACGCCCTCCCGGATCGGATCGCTGGTGTTGTACATGAGGGTGGCGCCGGCGCTCCCATCGGCCGGCTGCCACCAGAGCGCATTGCCCGGCGGGCGCGTGGATGTGTACATCACGCGCGTTCCGTCCGGCGTCCACTCCGGGCGGTTGTTGTATCCCGTGCTCGTCAGCCGCTCCGTCGTGTGCTCGGCGAGGTCGGCGATCCAGATGTCCACACCGCTGGCCGTCTGCACTTCGACCGCGACCCGGCGGCCGTCCGGCGAGAGGCGCGGATGCAGATAGACCTGGGCCGAATCGAGGAGCGGCCGGGTTAGCCCGTGCGCGTCCACGCTCACCAGCTGGCTGGTGTTGCCGCCCCGCTGATAGAGGAGCGAGCCGCTGGCCGACAGCGCGACCGGAACGTTCCACGCCGAGGGCGGCACCGCGATGCTGTCGGCAATCTGGAGCGGCGCGCCGGGTCGCAGCGACCGGACATCGAACGGCGCCGCCATCAGCGCGCCGTCGCCGCGCACGTAGATCAGGAACCCCTCGATGAGCCCGATCGCCCTGACGCCGGGCAGCTCGCGGAACACGGTGGACTGTCCGGTGGCGGTCAGCACGACGGCGATCCGCAGGTCGGCGTTGCTGGCGATGGTGCTGCTGTAGAACAGCAGCCGGCCATGGTCCGCCGGCCGGGGCGCCAGCTGGAGGCGCTCGCCGCTCGCCTTGTCGAACTGGGAGAACTGCACCGGCTCTCCCCCGTCCGACGACACCCGCCAGAGCCCTCGCCCCTCCGTATAGGTGCCGCGGGCGAATGCGATCTCCCGGTCGGAGATCCAGGCGAGCCCGGCGCCGACGCTGCCGGTATTGTCGATGGCGCACAGCGTCGTCAGGGAGGTGCCGTCGGTGGCGATCTTCTTGAGCTTGCCGTCGGCCGCCCGGAAGGCGATCCACCGCCCGTCCGGCGAGAACTCGGGGTTGAGCCCGCCTTCGGTTCCCGCGAGCGCGCGCGGCGTGAGGTGATCGAACGTCCGGACATAGAGCATCCAGCCGCCGGCCGACTGTGCCGCAGCGAAGACCGCCATCCGGCCGTCGGGCGACAGGGCGATCTGCGCCGACACCCCATCCATCGGCACGGCGATCCTGCTGCCGGCCGGAGGCTCCAGCTCGAAGCGGACGACAGGCGCCACCACCTCCGGCGCCCTCGGCCGGAGCCATCCCCACGCCGCCGCGATGGCAACGAGGCCGAAGGCGATTGCCCATGGCAGAGGGGAGCCGGCGCTCCATCGGCGCTGCACGGGACGGCGCGTCACGACCGTCCGTCCCTTCGCGGTGCCCTCCAGCGCCGCGACGAACGCCGCCGCGGTCGGCCAGCGATCGGCCGGGAGCTTGGCGAGCGCGGTGAGCACCGCATCATCCACCGAGTCCGGCACGGTGTCCCGGAACTTCGACGGCGGCGCCGGCTTCTCCGTCAGCACCTTGGCGACGATCGCCTGGGCGGTGCTCCCGGTGAAGGGCGGATCGCCCACCAGCATCTCGTAGGTGACCG
>JBLMWC010000169.1:0-10672 GCA_050257015.1 Bacillota bacterium
CTGGGGGAGATGCCCACCGAACTCGGCCGCCTCGCGGGGGCGATGGACAACATGGGCACCCGGCTCCGCACCGTGGTCGGCGCGGTCGTCCGGGAAGCGACCGACATCGGCAGCAGCGCGAGCGACTTCTCGGCGATGAGCCAGGAGCTGGCGGCGAGCAGCGGCGAGATCTCGACCGCGATGGTCCGCATCGCCAACAGCGCAGACCAGCAGCGGCGCGGAATGGAGGAGGCCGGCTCGCTCCTGGCCGGCCTGAACCAGGCGGCCAGCACCAACGCCGACGCCTCCAAGCGGCTCGTCGCGCTGGGGGACCGGATCCGTGAGCTTGCCGCCCACCATCAGGCGGACGTCGCCACCGCCGGGCGCACCCTGCTCGACGTGCGCGAGGTGGTCAATACATCGGCCGGTCAGGTGCGCGAGCTCGCCAAGCTCAGCGAGACGATCACCGACTTCATCGACCTCATCAAGCAGATCTCATCGCAGACGAACCTGCTGGCGCTGAACGCCGCGATCGAAGCGGCCCGCGCCGGCGAGCACGGCCGCGGCTTCGCGGTGGTGGCGGAGGAGGTGCGGCGGCTGGCCGACTCGAGCGCGCGCGCGGCCGAGGACGTCACCAAGACGGTGGAATTCATCCGCCGGCAGGTGCGTGAGGTCTCGAGCACGATGGAAGTTGGCTCCTCGAAGGTGGCCGGCATCGAGAGCGTCGCCACGGCGGCGGCGTACGCTCTGGAGGAGATCACCATGGCCGTCCAGGAAGTCCATACCGCGGCGACCGAGGTCGCCCGCGAAGCGGACGCCAATCGTCAGATCGTGGACGAGCTCGGACGGAAGACGGTCGAGGTGAGCCAGGCGGCGGGCGAGCACGCGTCCGCCAGCGAGGAGGTCACGGCGGCGGCGGAGGAACAGAGCGCTTCGACTGAGGAGATGGCGGCGTCGGCGGGCGAGCTGCTGCAGGGCGCCACCCGGCTCACGGCGCTCATGCAGGAATTCCGGACCTGATCGTCTAGCGCTTGCGGCTCTTGGGCCGCGCCGCCGGGCGGGCCGCACGGTGCGGCTTGGCGGCGGGGCGGGAGCGGGCGGCCTTGGGCCGCGCAGGCGCCTTCGCCTTGACGGGCTTGGCTTTCGGCTTGGCGGCCTTGGCCCTCACCTTCTGCGCCTTGACCCTGTCGGCGGCCTTGTCGATGCGCTTCTGCTGCGCCTGCTGCACCTCGAGCAGGATGCGGTCCGCTTCGTCGGCGCCCATGAGACTCCGGCGCACGGCGTAGCGGGTGAGTTCCTCGGCATCGGCGATGCGGAATTCCTCGAGGCGGGCGGCTGCCCGGATGACGTGCGAGAGCGCGTCGGCGACCGGACTCCGGAGCACATTGGCGATGCCGGGGAGCGTTTCGAGCAGCGTGGAGATCTGCGAACTGCCGAGTTCTGTGCCCACCAGCGCCTCCTTAGGCGTAAGGCGGGAACGTACCCTGCGTTACATGCGCCGTCAAGCAGAGATTGCGACGGGGTTTCAAAATCAGTAGTTCTGACAGCAACTCACGAACATCTCCCGATATCATCTGACCGTCAGCACCCCGACTTCGTCATAGGCGCGGTGCGGCAGGCAGTAGAAGCGATAATCGCCCGCCGGCAACGAGGGCAGCACGATGCGGTACTCCGACTTCGGGCCCAGCAGCGGGCTCGACAGCTCGCCGACGCGGCGGGGCATCGCGGCACTGAGCGCGGCGCGAGCAGCGGCCGGCATCCCACCCTCGAACACCACCCCGTGATCTCCGCCGCCTGCCACCTTGAAGACCAGGACGTCGCCCGCCCGCGCGACGACGCGGGCCGGGCTGAACCGGTATTCATGGGCCGCGGCATCGTGCTCCAGCCGGATTTCGTGAACCGTCTGGGCAGCGACCGGCGGAGCTGCCGCGAGGGTGGCGAACGCCACGACGGGAATGAGCGAACGGATGCGAGACTGCATGGATCCTCCTGACGGCCTGGCTTTCGTCGCGCCTGCGGAATCGATAATATTGAACGCATGGCGGGACGATCCGGTTCGGATCATCCCCTCCCGCCGAAGGGGCAGGCCCGTGGGACGTCGGGGCGTGAAGGAATACCGGGCGCCGGAGGCCCTGATCCTGATCGCAGCGGATCGGGAGCACAGGCTGCTCGTGTGCCCGTCCTGCGGTTCCCCCGATGTCGAGCGCACTCCCACCCGGGGCAGCGAGGACGATGCGCCCGCCGGCCGGGTGACCCTCCACTGCAGCGCCTGCGGCCGGAGCGCCGTCTACATCGACCGCCAGCCCGGCCGCGACTCCCTGCCCGAAGCGCCCCGCCCTCTCTGAGCCCGCCGTCTACCGGACGCCGCTGAAGATGCGGCCCCAGCGAACCGCGGTCAGGAACGGCAGCGCGCGATAGCTCTCCGCGTCATAGCTGAAGTAGATGAACATCGGGCTCCCGCGCAGGTTTTCCCGCGGGAGGAATCCCCAGTAGCGGCTGTCGAGCGAATTCTCGCGGTTGTCGCCCATCACGAAGAGCGAATCGCGCGGCACCACGATGGGGCCCCAGTCCTCCACGTCCGGCTGATACGCCGCAGTATCGCGTCCCACGACATACGGCAGCTGCCACTTCCGCATGTAGGCCCGCATCGGCGGCGGCGCCGACTCCTGGAGATTGATGTGCTGGACGTACGGCTCGGGGGTAGCCTGGCCGTTCCGGTAGAGCTGGCCACCGCGCATCGCGAGGGTGTCCCCCGCGACGCCGATCAGCCGCTTGACGACCTTGATCCCGGCGAATTCGCCGACCTCGGGAGCGTCGCGCGAGTCGAAGACGACGATGTCGCCGACGCGCGGCTCGCGCACGGCGGGCAGGTGCTTGTGGATGAACGGGACCTCGGCGCCGTAGAGCGCCTTGTTCACGAACAGCCAGTCCCCCACGAGCAGCGTCTTCTCCATGCTACCCGAGGGGATGTGAAACGCCTCGATGAGAAAGGTCCGCAGGAAGAGCCAGACGACCAGCGCGACGCCGATCGATTTGGCCCAGTCCCACAGCCACGATGCTACGGCGGATCCCTTCGACGATTCCATGCTCACTCCGGCAGACTGAAGATCCGGGCCCAGCGCACCCGGGTGAAGAACGGCAATGCCTTCCAGCTATCGGGCTCGTAGCTGAAGTAGATAAGGAGCGGTCGCCCCTCGACGTTCCCGCGCGGCACGAAGCCCCAGTACCGCCCGTCGTAGGACCCGTCGCGATTGTCGCCCAGAACGAAGAGCGAGTCCGGCGGCACCACCAGCGGCCCCCAGTCGTTCAGATCGGGCCGGTAGCTCCGGCGGCTCGAGCCGACGAAGTGCGGAAGCTGCCAGGTGCGCATGCGCTCACGATTCTCCGGCGACTCGGAGCGATCGGGATCGACGTTGACGGCGTAGGGCTCGTCCACCGGCCGCCCATCGCGGAGGAGCGTTCCGCGCCGCATCGCCAGGGTGTCGCCGGGGAGGCCGACCAGCCGCTTGACGAGGGTGCGGCCCGGTTCCTCCACCGAATCGAAGATCACCAGCTCGCCCCGGCGCGGCTCGCGCACGGCCGGAAGATGCCGGTGGGACAGCGGCACCTCGGCGCCATAGAGCGCCTTGTTGACGAAGAGAAAGTCGCCGGCGAGGAGGGTGTTCTCCATGCTCCCCGACGGAATGCGGAACGCCTCCACCAGGAAGCTCCGCAGGAACAGCCAGACCGTGATCGCGATCAGGAGCGCCTTCGTCCATTCACGGAGCATCGAGTCGCCCCGCGCCGGACCGTCCGTCATTCCACCCAGTCGGCGATGAACAGGTCGGTCTCTCCGGTCTCGCTGCCGTGCCGGTTGGACGCCCAGACCAGCTTCTTCCCGTCCGGGCTGAACATGGGGAAGCCGTCGAAGTCGGGATCGTTGGTGACCTGCTCGAGCCCGCTGCCGTCGGTGTTGATCAGGAAGAGATCGAAGTTGCGGCCGCGCGGGTTGAGGTAGTTCGACGCGAAGATGATCCGCCGGCCGTCCGGATGGAAGAAGGGCGCGAAGTTGGCGCCCCCGAGCGACGTGATCTTGCGGGGGTTCCCTCCGTCCACGTCGGCGATCCAGAGCTCGAGCCGGGCGGGGCGGACCAGCCGCTCCGAGAGCAGCTGGCGGTAGTCGGCGCTGTCGGCGGCGGTGACGGGGTACTGCGCGCGCCACACGAGGTGCTTCCCGTCGGGCGAGAAGAAGGCGCCGCCGTCGTAGCCCACCCGGTGCGTCACCCGCCGCACGTCGGAGCCGTCGGTGTTCATCGTGTACAGCTCGAGATCACCGTCGCGGGTGCTGGTGAAGACGATCCGGCTCCCGTCGGGCGACACCGTCGCCTCGGCGTTGTACGCGCCGTTGCTCGTCAGCTTCCGCTGATCGGAGCCGTCCACCTTCTGGCTGTAGATCTCGAAGTGGCCGAGCGGCCAGACGTAGCCCCGGGATCGGTCGGCCGGCGGCGGGCATTCGCGCGAGAACTCGTGGGTCGAGCTGTAGAGCACCCGCCGATCATGATCGTAGAAGTAGCCGCAGGTGGTGCGGCCCTCTCCGTTCGAGATTCGACGGAGACCCGATCCGTCGATGTTCATGATGTATTCCTGATCGCAGCCCGCGTCGACCTTCTCCTGCCGCTGGAAGATCAGCTGTCTGCCCGAGCGCGAGAAGTACGCCTCCGCGTTGTTGCCGCTGAAGGTGAGCTGGCGGACGTGGCCCAGGTGCCGCTCGCCGGGATGCACCAGCGAGTCGGCCGGCGCGGCGGCTGATGTTCCGGCCGATGACGATACGGGCTGGGAGACCTGCGCGGCGCAGGCGGACAGGATCGCCGCGGCAGCTGCGATGCGGTAGCGAATGGTGGGCCTCCGGAGCGGGTTCACTCGGTGCGACGTGGGTCCGGCCTGGGGGGCCGGGCGCAGGAATATAACGGAGGAAAAACGGCGGGGTTTCGGACCGGCGCGGCCTCAGTGGCCGGCCAGCGGTGCGCGGAGCCGCCGGATGGGGTAGGCCGAGCCGGGAACGATGTCGGCATCGAGAAGATTCCAGGCGACGACGCCGTCCTCCGAGCCCGGCTCCAGCAGGTACGCGGCGAGCACGCCGAGCGGCTGCGTGGTGGAGACCATGTACCAGGGGCCGCTGGCGCTGTCGGCTCCTGCGGCCCAGCGGCCGTCAACCGAGAGGGTGTTGTGGCCCTCGAATCGGTTTCGCGCCCGGCGGACGCTGTCGATGGTGAACGCTTCCGCCGACCCCTTCCAGCCGTCGGGAAGCGACGTGACCACGACTCCCTGGCGGCGGAGCAGTTCGACGACGGTCTGGAGCCGGTCGGGGATCAGATAGGCCGCGGGCATCGCCTCCCGCCTGGCCGCCGTGAACCGGTCCCACACCGGCATCCGAACGGTACGGAACTTCCCCGTTCGGCGGCGCGGCGCGAATCCGCCGGTCCGGCCGCTCGAATCGGGAAGGGTGATCTCCGCAATCACGTCCCGCATCGTGGAGTCCGCGAACCGCTGGCGCGTCGCCACCGAGTCGGCCCGGATCCCCTCGGCCAGCAGCGGCATGATCGCGTTGCGGCGCTCGACCACGAGACTCAGGATCTCGCGGACGAAATCGTAGGTCACCCGGATGCGGGTCGCGAACGGATCGTGGCTGTACGCTTCGCTCAGAATCGCCATGCGGCCGCGAAGGGCGTACCAGTTGGTGCCGTACCGCGCTCGACCGTCGTACGTCTCCCAGCCGAGCTTCAGCGAATCGGGCGTCTGGTTCCGGAAATTGCCGTAGGGAAAGATGCGGGAGTGGTGGCGCCTGAGCATCCGGTCCCCGATCTCCGGCAGAAGGACATCCTGCACCCAGGCATTGATCCGGCTGTGATTCGCGTTGAGCCCCGGCGAGAAGGTCAGGTTGTAGCCGTGAAAGCTCCCGTCCGTCGTGTGCAGATCGATGAAGAGATCGGGATTCCAGCGGTCGAGCAGCTCCGCCGAGGCGCGCGTCTCGGGCGCCTCCAGCTTCACGTAGTCGCGGTTGAGATCGAGCCCCTGGCCGTTGGCGCGCCGGCCGACCCGCGGCGGGCCGTTCTGCTCGGGACGGTTGATCTCCTGCGGGGCGAGCTGCTCGTTCCCGTCGGCGTTGTAGATCGGCACCACGAGGAGAATGACGCTGTCGAGCAGGGGCCTGAGCGACCCGAGGGTCAGGTCCCGCAGCAGCATCTGCGCGGCCTCCTTCCCCTCGACTTCGCCGGCGTGGATGTTCGCCTGGATGTAGACGATCGGCTTGCCGGTCCGGTGCGCCGCATCCGCGCCCGACACCATCGGCCGGGCGGCGAGCACCACCGGAACCTCGCGTCCCTCGGGGCTCCGGGTCAGACTCCAGATCCGGAGGCCGGCGCCGCGCGCCTGCAGCGAATCGAGGAAGGCGAGCACGTCGTCGTGCGACGACGTTTCCGCGAACGCGGTGCGCTCGGGCCGGATGGTCTGGGCGGCGAGAGGAGCGGCAAGCACGGCGGCGGGCAGGATCAGCCACGCGAGGGATCGCATCCGCTGAATATATCCCTCGATGCGAGGGGAGCTACGCGCGAGCTACCGGCCGCGTCGCTCCGCGGGAATGAGCTCCCGCACCGCCTGAAGCAGGACCTCGACCTGCATCGGCTTCTCGATCATCCTGGCGCCCGGCGCGAGCAGGCCGCGGCGGAGGACCTCGTCGTCGGTATACCCCGACATGAACAGCACCGGCACCTGGTACCCGAGCTCCGCTACCCGCTCCGCCAGGGCGCGGCCTCCCATCTCCGGCATCACCACGTCGCTCACGAGGAGATCCACCCGCCCCGAGCGCTGCTCGAGGAGCCGGAGCGCCTCGATGCCGTTGCGCGCCTCGATGCACTCGTAGCCCTCGCGGGACAGCACGCGAACGACCCAGCGCCGCACCATCTCCTCGTCCTCCACTACGAGGAGCGTGGGGAGGGTGCCGGCCGGCAGCAGCCGATCGAGCGTCGCCGCCGGAGGATCCACCAGCAGCGGCAGATACACCTTGAAGGTGGTTCCCCGCCCCGGCTCGCTGTACACCCAGATGTACCCGCCGCTCTGGCGGATGATGCCGTAGACGGTGGCCAGGCCCAATCCCGTGCCCTGCCCGGTCGGCTTGGTGGTGAAGAACGGCTCGAAGATCCGGGCCTGCGTGGCGGCGTCCATCCCGTGTCCCGTGTCGGTCGCCGCAATCATCACGTACGGCCCGGGCCGGATCTCGACGCCGGGATGCCGGTCGCCGTAGGCCAGGTCGAGGTCGACGTTCCGCAGCGCGAGGGTGAGGCGGCCGCCGCTCGGCATCGCGTCGCGGGCGTTGAGGGCAAGATTGATGAGCACCTGCTCGACCTGTCCCTGATCGGCCTTCACCCGACCGATGCCCGAGGCGCGGCTTACGACGAGCTGGCGATCCTCGCCCAGGAGGCGGCGCAGCATCGGCTCGATATTCTCGATGACGGCGCCGAGCTCGAGCACCTCCGCCCGCAGCACCTGGCGGCGGCTGAACGCGAGGAGCTGGCCGGTGACCATGGCGGCGCGTCCCGCGGCGCGACGGATCTGCTCCACGTCGGAGCGGCGCTCGTCACCGGTCGGCAGTCCGTGCAGCAGCAGCTCGCTGAAGCCGAGCACGCCCTGCATCATGTTGTTGATCTCGTGGGCGACGCCGCCGGCGAGCTGTCCGACCGCCTCCATCCGCTGAGCGTGCCGCACGCGCTCCTCGGTACGGCGCCGCTCGGTGATGTCCACGCAGGCACCGGTGAGCGACTCCACCTGTCCGTCGGCATCGCGCACCACCTGACCCTGGTCCCGGAGCCAGCGCAGCCCGCCATCGGGAAGCGGCACCCGGAACTCGACGTTGAAGTCGACGCCCTCGTTCACCGAGCGCTGGAAGGCGACCACGACCGTCGAGCGATCCTCCGGATGGAGGTGCTCGAGGAAGTCGGCGAACGAGCGGATCCGATCATCCGGGGAGAGCCCGAAGAGCGCGTGGAGACTCTGATCGAAGGTGTAGACGTCGCTCGCGATGTCCCATCGCCAGGTCCCCATCTGGGCGGCATGGAGCGCGGCGGTCAGCCGCTGCTGGCTCTCGCGCAGGGCCTCCTCGGTGCGCTTCTGATCGGTGCGGTCGTGCACGATCTTGGCGAAGCCGATGACGCTGCCGTCCGCGTCCCGCAGCGCCGTCGTGGCGCCGTTGGCCCAGAAGCGGTTGCCGTCCTTGCGCATGAGCCAGCGGTCGTCATTCGCTTCGCCCTCGGCGCGCGCCGTCTCCAGCTCGCGCGCGGGAATCCCCGCGGCGATGTCCTCGGGGACGAAGAGCGCGCTGGTATGGAGGCCGGTGAATTCATCGCGGGTGTGGCCGAAGACGCGCTGGGCCCCCTCGTTCCAGCTGCGGATCCAGCCGGCGGGATCGATCAGGAAGATCGCGTAGTCGCGAACCTGCTCCACCAGCATGCGATAGGAGCTCTCCGCGACGTCGATGGGACCGGCAGTCTGACGATTTGCGCTCATGCGATGCAATGTTGGTCGTGCGAGCGCGAGATGCGGGGTTTCATGACCGCGGCAGGGTGTGTCGGAGATCACCGCACGCAGCCGGAGCGCGCGGGTCAGCGGGGAGGGACGATTCGCGTGCGGATCAGGTCGGGATACTCGTCCTCGATCGTGAAGGTCAGCTCGGGTACGAGGGCACGCCGCGACGGCGCCGCGATCGTGCGGTCGGCCTCGCGCCGAAAGCCGGCCCAGGCCCGCGCGACGTCGGGATCGGACAGCACGGCGTCAGCGGACCGATCGACCGCGGCGCGCTCGAGGAGCTGCACGACGCGCGCGTCGTCGGGCACCACGGCGCTCAGCGTCCGCACCAGCTCGTAGCCGAGCACGTGCTGGTCATCGGGCCGCGAGCGCGCGAGCCGCACGCGCTTCTCCAGCTCGGCCACGCCCAGCAGAGGATAGCGCGCGATGAATGGCGCAAGGATGCGCTCGGCGCGCCATTCGGCGAGCCCCTCAGCGACGAACGGGTTCACCCCCGGCAGCACGGCCGGCCCGTCGCCGTCGGGATCGATTCGGGAGAGCAGGCGGCGCTGGAACAGCAGATGCTGCCACTCGTGAACGACGGCGCCGATCGCCAGCAGCGGGAAGTATCCGGGGTCGATGGCGATGACGTCCCGGGCCTCGAGGAAGCCGTTCCCGTCTTCACCGGTGAGTCCCCGCGGGCTGGCCAGGCGCAGGGTTTCGCCGGGAAGCTCGAGCGCCGCCGCAGGGCCGTATTCCACCGCGACCCGGTGGAGCACCTCGAGGAAGCCGCCCCGGCCGTGCCGGCGCAGCCACTCGCCGGCGGCCCAGTTGTCGGGATGGACCAGCTGCTGGAAGAGCGCGTCGGGCACACCGTAGCGCGGCACGGCCTGCGGGTAGCCGAACGGGCGCGTCTCGATCGCCGGACTCCCTCCCGAATCGCCCCAGGCGGCGCGGACCGCGTCACCGATCGAGCGAGCCGGCTTACCTGCGAGCCACGGCTCATCGAGGAAGAACCTGATCGCGTCGAGGTACCACCCCGACGCCGACCGGTAGCCGCCCAGGAGGACGGTCACCGCGCGAGCCGACACGGGATCCGCGGCGGTCATCCGTCCGAGAAGCAGATCGGCGGCGGCCGAATCGGTGGACTGGAGTACGAAGAGCCGATAGAGCGCGAGATCGATGGTACCGGAATCGGCGGCGGTGTCGTGGGGAAGCCAGCCGACCGCGGCCAGCGCCGGTGCCGCAGCGGCGAGACTGAGCGCCGGCATCGCGGCCCGGGCCCGCGCCAGCGCGACATCATGCAGATCGACCTGCCAGGATCCGCGGGGCCGGAAGAGGTGATCGAAGCGGACACGGATGGCCGGCTGCACGATTCCGCTCCGGATCGACTCCAGCGTGCGGACCGATGCCTGGACCAGCTCGCCGCGCTGATGGACGCCGAGGGCACGGAGCGGGGCGTTCATCGTCAGCGACTCGCCGGTGAGCTCCGGGAGGTCGGCGGCTGCGGCGGCACGGCGGTACGCGGGAAGGAGGCTGTCGGCAAGGCTACGGGCGCCGGTGGCTGCGAGCCAGGGGCCGGGAAGGCGGATCAGCGAGTCCCTCCGGCCGGTCACGACGGCGCGGACGGTGAATTGCGGCAAGGTCGGGTAGTATTCAGCGTCTTCGGAGAGCCGCGTCGCGATCCACTGCGGGCCGGCGCCGCCTTCAACGCGGATCCGCCCGCCGAGGTCGCCGGAAGGTGTGACGAGGCCCGCGAACCGGGGTCCGTCGGCGGGACCGAATTCGACGCTGTCGCCCCGGATCGTCCCGTCGCGAATCGGGACCGGGCGCTCGGAGCTTCCGAGCCAGAGCGTGCCGGTCAGCGCCGCGCCCGACTGCCGGAGGCGGAGCTCCCCGCGGAAGGCAGTCGAGGAGAAGCTCGGGATGGTCACGAGCCAGCGGCCGGCGAGCTGCGCCGCGAGCGGCACCGGCCACGCAAGCGCCGCGAGGAGCAGCAAGGCCGGTACGCCGGGCCGGCGCCCGCGAAGCGCGAACGCGCACAGAAGTGACGACATCACCGCACGCCCGCAATCGAGGAGATCCGGATGACCGTCAAGCTCACCTCGCGCCAGCAGGCCCAGAAGGCGTTTCTCGACACCGTTCCTCCCAAGCTCGC
>JBLMWC010000170.1:0-2664 GCA_050257015.1 Bacillota bacterium
GATCCGCTCGGGCTCCCACTCCTGCCACGCGCCCCGGTAGAGCCACACCTCGCATCCCCTGAACCACGGCTCATCGCGCACGCGGTCGAAGGCGCGGAGGATGGCGGCGAGGCAGACGCGGTGCGTGCCGTGGGGATCGGAGAGGTCGCCGGCGGCGTAGACCTGCTGCGGACGGATCCGCTCGAGGATTTCCGCCACGATCGCCACGTCCTCGTCGCCCAGCGGGCGCTTCCGCACGGTACCGGTCTCGTAGAACGGCAGATCGAGGAAGTGCAGGCGCTCGAGCGGGATGCCGCTGTCGCGGCCGGCGGCACGGGCCTCTCCCCGCCGGATGAGCGTCTTGATCTGCCGCACCTCGGCGGTGTCCACTTGGCCCGGCTCCTTCTTCCGGAGCGCCGTCTCGATATGGTGCTCCACGCGCTCGGCGGCGTCGGCGCCGATGCCGAAGATGGCGTTGAAGTCCACCGCGAAGTCGGCGAAGCGGAGCGCGTCGGAGTCGAACACCGCAAGGTTGCCGGAGGTCTGGTAGGCGACGTGGACCTCGTGCCCCTGATCCTGGAGCCGGATGAGCGTGCCGCCCATCGAGATCACGTCGTCGTCGGGGTGCGGGGAGAAGACGAGCACCCGCTTGGGAAAGATGGCGTCGGTCGGCCGGTCGATGTCGCCCGGCCGCTTCAGCGCCTCCGGCTTGCCGCCGGGCCAGCCCGTGATCGTCTCGGCCAGGCCGCGGAAGACGTCGATGTTGATCTCGTACGCCGGCCCGCGCTCGGCGACGAGGTCCTGAAGCCCCGACTCGTTGTAGTCCTCATCGGTGAGCTTGAGGATCGGCTTCTCCAGCTTTCGCGAGAGCCAGACGACGGCCTTCCGGATCGACGCCGGTCCCCACTCGAGCGGACCGAGGAGCCACGGGCTTCGGAACCGCGTCAGCTCGGCGGCCCCCGCCTCGTCGAGAACGACCTCGGCATTCGGATGCCGCTGGAGATAGCTCGCGGCGATCTTCGGCGTGACCGGTCCCTCGATCGCCTGCGCCACGACCGCCGCCTTGTGCTCCCCGAAGGCGATGAGCACGACGCGGCGCGCATCGAGAATTGTCCCCACGCCCATGGTAATCGCTCGGCGGGGAACGAACTCCTCGCCGAAGAAGTCGCTGGCCGCGTCCCGCCGCGTCACGCGGTCGAGAGTGATGAGCCGCGTGCGGCTGTCGGCGGCGGAGCCGGGCTCGTTGAACCCGATGTGGCCGGTGCGCCCGATGCCGAGGATCTGGAAATCCACCCCGCCGGCATCGCGAATCGCCTGTTCGTACGAGCGTGCGTACGCCTGCACCTGAGCGGGCGGGGTCATGCCGTCAGGCACGTGGACGTTCGCCGGATCGATGTCCACGTGATCGAAGAGATGCTCCTGCATGAAGCGGCGGTAGCTCTGGTGCGAGTCCGGCCCCATGGGGAAGTACTCGTCGAGGTTGAAGGTGACGACGTTCCGGAACGACAGCCCCTCGTCCCGGTGCATCCGCACCAGCTCGGCATAGATGGAGACCGGCGTCGAGCCGGTGGCGAGCCCGAGGACCGCCGGGCGCCGTTCGGACGCCCGGCGGCGGATCAGCTCCGAGATGTCGCGCGCGACGGCGACGCTCACCTCTTCGGCGGTCGGGAAGACGCGGGTCGGGATGCGCTCGCGGGCTTCGGCGGAAAGGTCGGTCATGGGGTGGGCGACGGGTTCAGACGCGGCAGACGGCGACGGCCTCCCGGAGAGAGGTGAGGGGATCGCGCGTGGGCTCGAACTCGTGGGCGATGAACCCGGTGAAGCCGGTGTCGGCGATCGCCCGGGCGATCGCGCCGTAGTTGAGCTCCTGGGTGCCGTCGAGCTCATGCCGGCCGGGGACACCGCCGGTGTGGAAGTGGCCGATGTACTCGCGGTTGTCGCGAATGGTGCGAATGACGTCGCCTTCCATGATCTGCATGTGGTAGATGTCGTACAGCAGCTTTACTCTGGGCGAGCCGACGCCTTTCATGACGCGGACGCCGAAGGCGGTGCGGTCGCCCATGTAGTCCTTGTGGTCGACCCGGCTGTTCAGCAGCTCCACGCAGACGGTGACACCGTGCTCTTCGGCGAGCGCCTTGATCTTCGACAGGCCGGTGATGCAGTTGTCGGCGCCGACATCGTCGGCGAGACCGTGGCGGTTGCCGAACATCGTGATGACGTTGGGGACGCCGTGCCGTGCCGCGAGCGGGATCGCCCGCTCGAGCTCGCCCAGGAGCAACGCGTGGTTCTTCGGGTCGTTGAAGCCGGTGCTGATGAAGTCGGGGCGGTCCGCCGGGTATCCCATCGCGGGGACGAGGCCGGCGTCGCGAACGACGTCCCACTCGGCGGGCTGGAGCAGGTCGATGCCGGCCAGACCCATCGCCTTTGCCGCGCGGCAGAAGCTCTCGAGCGGAATGCCGGCGAATGGCCAGCGCGACACCGACTGCCGGACCCGTCCGGCGAGCGCCGGGCCCGGCTCCGCGTGCGGCAGAACGGCGGCGCCGAAGACTCCCGCCGTGATGGCGAGCATGTCACGGCGACCGATCAAAAGCGGAGGCCTCTGAGCCAGGCGTAGCTCGACGCGATGCTCGCGAAGGGATTGGCCGGCTCGTCATGCTCGACGAAGAAGTGCCGGATGCCGGCCTG
>JBLMWC010000171.1:0-4542 GCA_050257015.1 Bacillota bacterium
GTGGAGTGAGACGCGCCCCGCGCGCGCCGTACGCGCGCTGCAGCACCACCGAGTCACCCGTGGCGATCAGCACGACCCCCGAAAAGCCGCTGTCGACGGCCGCCTTCAACACCCGGTCGACGGTCCCGGAATCCGGAGCCGTTTGGGCCGACGCATTCCACGCGAGCCCCGCGCCGATGAGCCCGATCGCCAGCGCCCGCGCGGCGCGCACGCCGGCATGGCGCGTTCTCATGCGAGCCGGCGCGTCAGCGCTCACCGCGGCGGCAGCGGCCGATCCCTGGTGCGCCACGCCTCCATCCACGCGCGCTCGAGTCCGGGAACGGGCTCGTCGCGGGTCCGTCCGTCACCAGCGTCATGACCAGATCTCCGGCCGAAGCGTCAGTCGAGCAGCAGACGGGAGCGCCGGAAGCGCAGCACGGCCGCGGCGATGAGCGAAGTATCGAGCAGGATGAACAGGGCGAGACCGACGAGGCCCGCGAGCGCGGTATCGGCCGCCGTCACGACGTGCCCGTGCGAGCGCCAGTACGTCGAAAGCGCGCGGACCCCCACCACCGGCGCGAACCCCACCAGCAGCACGGCAATCCCCATGAGCTGGCCGGCCTGCCGCACGCTGGCGGATCGCAGCGAGACGAGAACGCCGAGCCCCGCGATCAGCGCCGCGCCGAGGAGGTTCATCACGAGCGCGCCGGCGAGCGTGGCGGGCGGATAGAGGAGGAGCCGCTCCGGCCGCACGAGGAGATTGACCGTCACGACGCCGAGCAGGAGACTCGCCGCGGCGATCGCGAGCGCGTAGGCCACGGCCGCGCCGATCTTGCCGAAGAGGATCGCTCGATCGGGGAGACGCGTCGCCAGGAGCGTCTCGAGCGTGTGCCGCTCCCGCTCGCCGGCAAAGGCGTCCACCACCACGTTCGACAGCAGGAGCAGCGGCACCCATCCCCAGTACAGGAGCATCATCGGCGACTCGACCCAGGCACGGCCGAATTGCCACGGCATCGCGATGCCGAAGATGCCCAGAAGCAGCAGGAGGTTCATCGCGCCGCCGCGAAACCGGCCCTGCGGCGCGAGCAGCTCCTTCCACTCCTTCCATGCCATCGTGCACGCGTCGCCGATCATACCGCCTCCTCGACCAGAATGCGGAATGCATCCTCGAGAGTAGCCGAGCCGCGCCGCACCTCCTCCACCTCGCCGCCGCCGCCCACGATCGCCGCCACGACGCCGGCGACGTCCGCATCCTGCCGGAGCTCGATCGCCAGCCGCGCGCCCGGCTCCGCCACGCTGACCGATCGCACCTCGGGGCGCCGGCCCACCATCGATACCAGTGCGCCGCTGAAGCCGCGCCCGGCGATCTCCACCTGGGGCCGCCGGCCTCCGCTCCTAACCTCCTGTGGCGTGCCGACGGCCAGGAGCTTCCCGGCGCGGAGCACTCCGACCTCTGCGCACAGCGCTTCGGCCTCCGCGAGGTTGTGGGTGGTGAGCAGGACGGTCACGTGCTCGCGCGACACGAGCCTGGCGAGATCGTCGCGCAGCGCGGCGGCGGCGATCGGATCGAGCCCCGCCGTCGGTTCATCGAGAAAGAGGAGTTTCGGCCGGTGCAGCATCGCCCGGGCGATCGCGAGCTTCTGCTTCATGCCCCGACTCCACGTGGCGACGACGTCGCGCCGCCGCTCGTGGAGGTGCAGATGCGTGAGCAGCTCGTCGATCCGCTCGCGGCGCTCTGTGCGCGGCAGCCGGCAGATCCGGCCATGGAACTCGAGGTTGTCCTCGGCGC
Source organism: Bacillota bacterium (assembly GCA_050257015.1). Lineage (GTDB taxonomy): Bacteria > Gemmatimonadota > Gemmatimonadetes > Gemmatimonadales > GWC2-71-9 > JAICUF01. Next base: position 1,769 of record JBLMWC010000171.1, read on the forward strand.
TCAGCCGCTCGTAGAGGCCGGGATGCTCGAGCAGCGCACCCGCGCGGCCGCGGATCGCGTCACCCTCGATCCGGGGATCGAAGCCGAGCACGCGGGCAGTGCCGCTGGTCGGTTCCAGCAATCCCAGCAGCAGTCTGATCGTGGTCGTCTTCCCCGCCCCGTTCGGCCCCAGCAGCCCGAAGACGCTGCCGGCCGGCACGCGGAGCGTGAGGCTATCGACGGCGGCACGTCCGCCGAACACGCGCGTCAGCGCGTTCGTCTCGACGGCGAATTGAGCCGTCATCGGACGCTCCGGAGCGCGACCATCACCGCGCCGACCACCGCCGCGAGCGCGAACGTGACGATCGTCATGACCACCCAGCGCCGGTAGAGGACGCGGCCCGACCACTGGTACGCCACGTTGACCGCGCCACCCAGTACCACGAGCCCGAGCAGGTCCCACGCCGCCTCGTGCCGGACCAGTGACCGGTACATCGTGAGCAGCAGCAGGCCGAACGAGAGGACCAGGTTCGACCATCGATAGCCCGCGTTCTCCACCGCGACCGTCCGCTCGTCCCGCTCCACAGGTTCGGGAGTCATGGCGCCGCCTCCTCCAGATAGAAGACCTCGGTAACCGGCTTCTTCAGCTCGCGGGCAAGGACGAAGGCAAGCAGGGCGGACGGGACGTACTGCCCGTTCTCGATGGAGCTGATCGTCTGGCGGGTGACCCCGGCCAGCCGGGCGAGCTCCTCCTGCGACAGCCGCTGTTCGGCCCGCGCCACCCGCAGCCGATTCTCGAGCCGCACTCGCGCTCCCTGGAATTGGTCTAAGAAGGAATGTACAGTACAGCAGTCATCCTGTCAAGTATACCAGACAACATGCCAAGTTTGCTTGTTGTGTGGAGGATCGATCAGCGTCGCGAGGCCGCCGCTCGCAGATAGGCCGAGTCGGTGCGGGCCAGTCGCTCGGCCCGCTGGCAGATGCCGATGAGCTGCCGGCGAACCATGATGAATTCGGCCGGATCGAGGACCGCCATCTGAAGCGGCAGCCGCCAGCTGGCCGGCAGACGGGCCCGCACCCGCATGATCAGCCGGCTGCGGGCGGGCGAAAGCGAGTCGATGACGAAGACCCAGGTGACGTGGGCCCCCGCCTCGTGAACGTCGAGCAGCAGCAGGCGATCGGGCTCGGCCATCGCGACCGGCCACCCGGGGCTTCCGCCGATGGGAATCGTGTCGCCGACCCGGATTGTCTGAAAACGCGGAATCAGCGTGTCGGAGCTCGCACGATCGAGCACGCCGAATAGCTGATCGAGCCAGTCGTAGCTGTACAGTCCGCCCCGCCCGTTCCCCATTTGCGCCAGCCAGGGCCAGACATGGCGCGGGCCGGCGGCGATGGTGATGGCGCGGGTCGTGACTTCCTGCGGATGCTGAACCAGACTGTCGCCCGGCATCGACCGGGAGATTTCCTCCGGCGTTGCGCCCCAGTGCTGGTGCCACGGTCGCACGACACCGAGGTAGAAGGCCACGAGCAGGACGATCGCCGCCACTACTCGCACTCCCGTGCGGACCCGGCCCCATTCCCCCGGCCGCCGGCCCATCACCGCGACCACTGCGGATCCAGCGTTGGACGCGCGGTGAGACGCTTTGCCGCCGTGTCCGGGGGGCGCACGACGTACAGCGCATCGAACCCGCCCCGGTCGGAGATGAAGGCGAGACGCGCGCCGTCGGGAGACCAGGAAGCCGATCCGTCATAGCCGGCGGCGCTGGTCAGCCGCATCGGACTGCCCCCGCCGGCGCGCACCACCGCGAGGTCGTAGTTGTCGCCGCGCTTCGAGCGGAAGGAGATCCACGCACCATCGGCCGACCAGCGGGGAAGCTCGAAATCCGCCGTCGTCTCCGCGGCGAGGCGGACCCGATGCCCGCCGCTCCGGTCCATCACGTCGATCTCGCGCTTCCCGGTTCGGGCCGACATGAAGGCGAGTCGGTGGCCATCCGGCGACCAGGCAGGATCGTCGGCGATGGCGGAGTCGCTGGTGATCTGCACCGGTGCGCCGCCGTCCGCGGGCATCGCGAAGACCTCCCGCTGTCCGGTGCGCGAGGACGCGAACGCGATCGTCCGCCCGTCCGGCGACCACGCCGGGCTTCGGTCATCGGCAGGATCGCTCGTCAGGCGCGTGAGCCCCGTTCCATCGGGCCGGATCGTGTAGATCTCCGGATTGCCGTCACGCGTCGCGCTGAAGACGATTCGCGTTCCGTCCGGCGACCACGCCCTGGGATCCTTGGCGACGATGTCCCCGGCCAGGCGCAGCGGTCGGCTGCCGTCGGCATTCATGACCCAAAGCTGCCATCCCGCCCCGCGCCGCGACCCGAACGCGATCATGCGTCCGTCGGGAGACCACACCGGAAAGCGATCGTCCGCGGGACCGGCGGTGAGCCGTGCCTCGCGGCCGCCGTCGGGGTCGATCACGTGGATACCCCAGGTGCCGTCCTGCTTCGACGCAAAGGCGATGCGCCCTTCACGCGGCACCGGCCGAACATCGCCGGAGGCTGCGCAAAGGGCGCCAAGCGCGAGGAGCTGAATCAGATTCATCGATCCTCCGGGGTGAGGGCCAGCTCCCGTTGGATGCCACCCGGCAGGCGCGCGTTTACCCGCTCAGCTCCAGAGCACCTTGAAGGCATGGGTCCAGGTATTTCGCAGAAACCCGGGAATGCACCAGAGCTGGCAGAGCGGCTCGATTGCCCGTCCCGCCACCGCCGTCCCCATATCCGCCGCCTCCCACCCGAACTGTTCGAGGA
>JBLMWC010000172.1:0-10555 GCA_050257015.1 Bacillota bacterium
CCGCCGAGCAGGCCCGGCATCGTGTCGCAGAGACCCGGGAGCACGAGGCGATGGAGCGCGCTGCGCGGCGGAAGGCCGAGGAGTCGCTGGCCCAGATCGCCACACGCCGGCACGCCCTTGAGGAGCTCGAACGCGAGCGCGTGGGCCTCGCCCCGGCGGCTGCGGCGCTCCTTGCCGTCCGTGAGCAGTTCGGCGACGCGGTCCTCGGACCGCTCAGTGATTTCGTCAGCACCGGCCGCGAGGACGCAGAGCTCGCCGAGCGGCTGCTCGGCGAGTGGATGCATGCGGTGCTCGTGCGGGACGAGGAGACCGCCGGCGCGGTCCAGCGATGGCATGCCGAGCACCAGCCGGGCGCGCTGGTCCTGCTGCCGCTCGAGCCGGGCCCTCTGCTTCACGGTGACGGTCAGCCACTCGATGAGCGCCTGCAGGTGGAACCGGTCGCGTCCGCCTGGGTGCAGGTGGCGCTCGCGGGGTCGCGGGTGATGGACGGTGCCGGGCGGGTTCTGCGCCGGGCGAGCGGCGCCATCTTCCTCTCGGGCGCGGGCGCGCCGTCGGGACCGCTCCGGCGTCGGGCCGAGATCGTGAGCCTTGCCCAGGAGGTTGGTCAGGGCGAAACGGCAGTCGCCGCCGCCGACGCCGCTCTCCAGGCAACCATCGAGCGGCTCGCCGGCGCGGAGCAGGCGCTCGCGACCGCCGCCGCCGCGGCCGAGGCCGCCCGTGAAGAGGAGCGTCAGGCGGTGGCGGCGAGGGAGGATGCGATCCGCATTCTGAACAACCTCACCCGCGAAGCGGCCGATTCGGAGACGCAGCTCGCGCGCGTAACCGAGCGGCTCGGCCGGTCGGAACGGCGGCTCGTCGAGATCGATGCCGCGCTCGTCGAGGAGGAACTCGGACGCGCCCAGGCGGAGGAGCAGCTCGGAGAGGCTCGTGAGCAGCTGACCGCCCTCGAGGCCGAGCAGGAAGCGGTCCGGGAGGCGAGGGTCCACTGGCAGGTCCAGGAGGCGCACGTCGGCGCCCGGCTGCGCGCCGCGGTCGAGCGGCTCGAGCGCGCTGCCCGGATCCGTGCGGATGCGACGGCTTCGGCTGGCGCCCTGGCTGGAGAGCTCGCCCAGCTCGACGCCGACGCGGCAACGCTGGAGGGGCAGCGCACTGCCTGGAACGACGCTCGCGCAGAGCGCAGCGCGGCACTCGCCGAGCTCGAACGGGCCGCCGTCACGGCCGAAGCATCGCTCACGGCTGCCGATGCCGCACTTGCGGACGCGGAGCGGGTGCTGGCCGCGAGCCGGCACGAGCTCGACGCTCTGGGCGACGAAAGCCACCGCCTCCAGATCGAGCTCACGCAGGCCGCCGCGGCGCGGCGGAGCATCACCGAGCGCGTCGAAGCCGAGTGGCGCCGGCCCATCGAGGCATTGCTCGAGGGCGTGGCACTCCTCGACCTCGATCTCGATACGCTCGAATCCGAGTCCGCCCGTATCGTCGGCGCCCTCGAGGCGATCGGCCCCGTCAATCCGCTGGCGGTCGAGGAGCACGCCGAGGAGAGCAAGCGCCTCGACTTCCTCATCGCCCAGCGCGACGACCTGGTCGGGGCGCGACAGTCGCTGATCCAGGCGATCCGGGAAATCGACGGGACCGCGCGTCAGATGTTTCTCGAAACGTTCAATGCGGTGCAGGCGAACTTCACCCGGGTCTTCACCACCCTGTTCGGCGGCGGTGAATGCGATCTCCGCCTGGCCAACACCGAGGACCCACTCGAGAGCGAGATCGAGATCCACGCGGCGCCCCGTGGCAAGCGGACCCAGCGGATCCACCTGCTGTCGTCGGGCGAGCGCACGCTCGTGGCAGTGTCCCTGCTCTTCAGCATCTATCTGACGAAGCCGAGCCCCTTCTGCCTCATGGACGAGGTCGACGCGCCCCTCGACGACGCGAACGTCGGCCGCTTCACGCGCCTGCTGGAGGAGTTCAAGGCGACGACCCAGTTCCTGGTCATTACGCACAACCCGCGGACAATGCAGTCGGCCGACGCGGTCTACGGTGTCACCATGCAGGAGCCCGGCGTGTCCACCATCGTGGGCGTCCGGCTCGGCGAGCGCGAACGGGAGCACGTATGAGCGGCGACCCACGCGTGGTCTGCCCCTTGCATGAGGCAGTCCGCCCCCGTGGCGGGGAGGCGCGAACGTGCTGGTCGTGATGCAGCGGGGGGCCGACGCGGCGGACGTGAGCCGCGTCACTGCCGTCATCGAGGAGATGGGATTCCAGGCCCGTCCGATGGTGGGACCGGATCGTACCGCGATCGAGGTTATCGGGAACGAGCGGCCGGTGGACGGCTCGCGGCTGGCGACGCTCCCCGGTGTGCAGGAAGTCGTCCGGATCACACAGCCGTTCCGGCAGGCCTCGCGCGAGTGGAAGCCGGAGCCGACGGTGGTCCGGCTCAGCGGCGGAATCGGGATCGGCGGCGCAGAGATCGTGGTGATCGCCGGCCCCTGTGCGGTGGAGAGCGAGCGACAGCTGCTCGCGGCCGCCACGGCCGTCCGCGAAGCCGGCGCGGCGATCCTGCGTGGCGGGTCGTTCAAGCCCAGGACGTCGCCGTATTCGTTCCAGGGCCTGGGTACGGGAGGATTGAAGCTCCTCGCGCGGGCCCGGTCGGAGACGGGGCTTCTGATCGTCACCGAGGCGATGGACGCGGAGGGCGTGGAGCTGGTGGCGGCGGTCGCGGACATCATCCAGATCGGCGCCCGCAACATGCAGAACTATTCGCTGCTCAAGACGGCGGGTCGCGCCGGGAAGCCCGTGCTGCTCAAGCGGAGCCCCGGAGCGACGATCGAGGAGCTGCTTCTCGCCGCCGAATACATACTGGCAGAAGGAAATCCCGACGTGATTCTTTGCGAACGCGGCATTCGCGGCTTCGACAGCGCGACCCGGAACCTCCTCGACCTGAGCGCGGTGCCGGCGGTACACCGGCTGTCGCATCTGCCGATCATCGTGGATCCGAGCCACGGAACCGGTCGACGCGACATGGTCCCGCCGATGGCGATGGCCGCGGTGGCCGCCGGCGCGGACGGCCTGATGATCGAGGTGCACCCGAGCCCGGAACACGCGCTGTCGGACGGCGCCCAGAGCCTGGACGGCGCCCAGTTCACCCGTCTCATGCGCGACGTCCAGACGCTCGCCGACGCCGTCGGACGACCCGTCGCCGCCCCGGCGGGAGTGCAGGCGTGATGCGCGGCCGGAGAATCGCGGCGCTGGTCGCCATGCTGGCACTGGCAGCGCCTGCCGCGCACGCTCAGGATGCCGCTGCGGTGGTTGGCCGCTCGGCCCGCGCCTATCAGGCGCTGTCGTCGCTCAAGGCCGACTTCGAGCAGCGGATTGACGACCCGCTGATCGATACTGCGCTGACGAGCCGCGGTACGCTGGTGCAGGCAGGTCAGTCCAAGCTGGCGATGCGCTTCTCGTCGCCGGCCGAGGACCGGATCATCATCGACGGCCAGTACGTCTGGGTCTACACCCCCAGCACGACGCCCGGCCAGGTGCTCCGGCTCGGGCTCCCGAGCGGGGGGCCGGTCTACGGATTCAACGTGCTGTCGTGGATTCTCGACCGCCCGACGGAACGCTACCGGATGCAGTACCTGCGCGCCGATCGGCTCAACGGCCGCGCGGTGGATGTGGTGCAGCTGGTGCCGACGATTCCGGAGCTGCCCTTCAGCCGGGCCATCGTCTGGCTGGACCGCGACGATGCCCTGCCGCGGCGGCTGGAGATCACCGAGCGGATGGGCGGCACGCGCACCATCGCGCTCTCCCATCTGCGGGTCAACGACAACGTCCCCGACAGCACCTTCTCCTTCAAGGTGCCGTCGGGGGTACACGTCATCAATCAGTAGCGGCTGGTCAGCCGGCGAGGAGCTTCTCGACCTCGTCGGCTGCCTCTCTGGCGAGTCCCGCCGCGCGCGCAAGTCCCAGCGCCACCATCCCCAGATCACAGTAGAGCCGCCGCTCGCGCCCGCTGAGGCGGGCGAGGTGCGAGCGTACCGTCGCGACGTCCCCGCGGCGTACCGCGCCCGTCAGCGCGGCCACGGGCCCCAGCGCCACGAGATTCCCCGCCGCGCCGGCGAGCAGCGGGCGATACAGTTCAGCCGCCAGCGCCGGGTCGATACCGGCGCGCTCGGCGAAGTGCTGACCGACCGCGAGCAGCGCCGCGGCGTAGTTCGCCACGAAGGTGGCACCGAGGTGGTAGTCGGCCTTTCCGCCGGCGGGGATTCGCACCGGCCGCATCCCGAGACACTCAGCGAGCTGCTCCCCGGCGGCCATCGCCCGCGCGTCGCCCTCGATCCCGGCGAATGCGCCACGAAGCCGCTCGGGCGCGGTGCGCGAATCAGCAACCGTCTGAAGCGGGTGGATCGAGCCGAGTGCGGCGCCGGCCGGCTCCAGGGCCGCCAGAGCGGAGCGGTCGAGCAGGCCGGAGAGATGGAGGACCACATGCCGTGCCGCAACCGCTCCGGTCGCGAGGAGCTGCCCGGCGGCGAGGGGAATGGCGGCGTCGGGCGTGGCAACGAGCACCGTGTCGCAGTCGGCCAACGCGGCGGCCCACTGATCGGCGGGCCACAAGAAAGGGGCCAGCGTGTCACGCGGACCCCTTCCGAGCAGCGTCACCCGCCGCCCGCGCTCCATCAGGGCCAGGGCGAGTCCCTGACCCATGCGTCCGGGACCGACGATCGCTACCGCTGAGTCGCTCACGCGGTGCGCCGCCGGACCCGCCCGCCGCTAGTTGGTGCCGTGGCCGGCCTGCGGCTTGGCCGCCGCCAGAGTGAGCAGATCGTGCGGGGTCTGCGCACGGTGCAGCAGCGCGAGCGCCGACTGCATCTGCGGGTCATCCGACGCGCGGCGTCGGAACTCGGCCGTCCGGCCGAAGACGTAGCGCGCGACTTCGTAGCCGATCTGCGGATCCACCAGCCCCGCGGCCGAGTCATAGACCGACTGGGACACCTGCACGCCGCGCGCCTTGAGCCGGTCGTAGACCGCGCGGTGCATATCGGGCGTCACGGTGAAGCTCTCCGACTTGACCGTCCCCTTCTGCTTCAGATCGAGCGCGAACGCGGTGAGCACGTCACGATAGATCCCCGCCTTCTCCGCGAGGCCTCGCGCGAACTCCTTTTCAGGCGCGCTCAGCGTGTCGCGGCGGACCAGGACGTCGGGGACGATGCCGCCGCCGCCCCGCACCGTGCGGCCGGCGTCGGTGTGATAGATCGGACGCGCCTTGATCGATGTGTCAGGCGGGGTGCCGGAAGTATCGGGCGCGGCGCTGCCATCGGCCATCGCCTGGCGGAACTGATCCTCCTCGTCCTTCGCCGTCCGCTGAATGGTGCGTCCGCTCGGCGTGAACCACCGCGCGGTCGTGAGCTTCAGGGCAACGCCGTCCGCCAGCGGATAGAGCGTCTGCACCAGGCCCTTGCCGAAGGTGGGCGAGCCGACCACGACCGCCCGGTCATGATCCTGCAGTGCGCCGGAAATGATCTCCGCGGCGCTTGCCGTTCCCTCGTCCACCAGCACCACGATCGGCATGTCAGGCCAGAGCTGGCGCGCCTGATCGTAGAACGCCTGAGTGGACCGCGGGGCCCGTCCGCGGGTCGAGACGATCTCCTGCTTCGGGTCGAGGAAGAGATCGGCCACCTTGACGCCCTGATCGAGCAGTCCGCCCGGATTCACGCGGAGATCGAAGATCATCTCCTTCATCCCCTTGGCCCGCATGGCCGTGATCTCGTCACGGAGCTCGTCGGCCGAGGTTTCCGCCACCGGGTTGAGCGAGATGTACCCGACGCCGCCGTCGAACATGGTGCCGGGCGGAACCGAGCGCTGGTGAATGTTCGCGCGGGTGAGGGTGTACGGCATTACCTGGCCCAGGCCGACGCGGCGCACCACGATCTTCACGGTGCTGCCCGGCGCACCCCGCAGCGCCTTGACGGCCTGATCGCTCTTCCATCCCTCGGTGGACGCGCCATTCACCTCGATGATCTGGTCGCCCGTCTGGATGCCGGCGCGCTCGGCCGGCGTGTCGGGCAGGGGGGCGACGACGGTGATCCAGCCGTCACGCACGTCGATCTGGATGCCGAGCCCGGCATAGTTGCCGGAGGTCTGCTCGGTCAGCTGCTTGTAGTCATCGCCGGTGAGCAGCACCGAGTAGGGATCCTTGAGCTCGCCAAGCATGCCGTCGGTCGCCTTGCGGTAGAGCGAGCTGTCGGCGATGGAGTCGACGTAGTAGCTGCTCACGTGCTGCAGCACGTCGTTGAAGAGCCGTTCCTGCTGGTAGCCGACGGCCGGCGCCATGGCGCCGCGCTGCAGGAGCCAGCCCCCGCTCGCGAACGAGATCACCGAGACCAGCCCGATCAGTCCCCAACGCTGCTTCATATCACCCTCCAGACGGGCGCTTCATCGCGCGCCGGCTCCGGTGCGCTTCACGCCAAAGGTTTCCGGTCTTTCGCTCACCAGGCGTGCCCATGCCGCTTCGAGCACCTCCGGCGCCGGACGGTCAGCATCCAAATGGTAAATGCCCGGTCCTGCAGCCTCCAGATACGCCGCGGAGACGCGGTCGTGAAACGCCGGGTCCTCCCGCTCCATGCGATCCTGCGACTTTCCGGCCGCCGCCTGCCGGGCCCGGCCGATTCCCGCCGGCAGGTCGAGCACCAGCGTAAGGTCCGGAGCGAGACCGCCGGTCGCGACCCGGTTCACCCGCTCGACCGTCGCCCGGTCGACCCCCCGCCCCGCCCCCTGATACGCCATCGTGGAGAGGTCGAAGCGGTCCGAGATCACGATCCGCCCGCTGGCGAGCGCCGGCCTGATGACTTCATGCACCAGATTGGCCCGGGCCGCGGTGACGTAGAGCAGCTCGCTGGCGGGCTCGAACCGGCTCTCCGGATCGAGGAAGGCCCGCCGGACATGCTCGGCCGCCGGAGTCCCACCGGGCTCGCGAACCACCACCGGCTCGAGACCAAGGTCCCGCATCCGCGCTGCAAGAGCTGCGCCCAGGGTCGACTTGCCGGCCCCTTCCGGCCCTTCCAGCACCAGAAAGAACCCTGACGTGCTCACGCCAGCGTGATGATGCTGCTGGCCGCCCCGCGCTCCATGCCCTCGCTGATCTGCTGGTTCACCTTCCCCATCAGCTTCTCGAAGTTCGTGCGGGCCACGACGTAGGCCTGACCGGTCTGGCTGGTCTCGAGCGCCCGCACCGCCGATTCGTAGGCCTCGGTCGTCGGCTCGTCAGGCATCTGGCCCGATGCCACGATCTCATCCACTCGGCGGGCGAGCGTCTGGATCTGATCGAGCTTCGCCACGGTGTCCTGGTCTTCCCGAAGCGACGTCTCCGCGCGTCGCAGTGCCTGATATTCCGCCGACTGCCCGATGAGGCGCCCGAGCTCCTGTGCCTTGTCCCAGATCACGATCTCGCACTCCTTCGCGCGAACAGATACCGCTCGCGCCCGAAAAGGTCCGCCTCAACGGCGACGTCAGTCCAACCGAGCGTCAGGGCATGCCGGGCCGCCGCGCCCGCACGGGTACAGTCCACCTCGAGGGCGATCCAGCCGCCCGGCCGCAGAACCCGACGGCTGTCATTCAGGAGCGCCCGTGTCGCCGCCAGGCCGTCCGGCCCGCTCACGAGCGCGGCCATCGGCTCCCAGTCCCGTACACTCGAACCGAGAGCGGCGTATTCCGGTTCCGAAAGATAGGGGGGATTGGACACGATTGCGTCCGCCGAGCCCGGCGCGAGGCACGAGACCAGATCGCCCTGAATCAGGCCCACCTCCAGACCGGCAGCCGCCCGATTCGATCGCGCCACCGCCAGCGCGGCGGCCGACCGGTCGATTCCGACGACCCGCTGGAACTCCCCTTCGCCAGCGAGGCTCAGCGCGATGCATCCGGAGCCGGTGCCTACGTCTACGGCGGTCCCGCGCCGGACCCGCGCGAGCACTCCCTCGACGAGCCCTTCGGTCTCGGGCCGCGGAATGAGGACCCTCGCATCGACAGCCAGATCAAGGTGCCGGAAGCCGGCGCGGCCGGTGACATAGGCCAGGGGCTCCCCGGCCGCGCGCCGGGCGAAGGCCGCGTCCAGCCGTTCGCTCTCCCCTGTGCGGAGGGGGCGGCGCCCTTCGAGGATGGCCTCACCCGGCGTGCGCCCAGCCAGCTCCGCCCAGATGACCGATGCCTCGCGGCGCGGCTCCGCAATTCCGGCGGCCGCGAGGCGGCGTGCGCCCTCGTCGAGCACCCACTCCAGGGTAGCGAGCGTCTCAGGCATCGATCTGCTCCTGCCGGCTCGCCATCCGCAGCGCATCCACCAGCTCGTCGAGGTGCCCGTTCATCACGTCCGACAGGTTGTGCACCGACAGGTTGATGCGATGATCGGTTACACGACTCTGGGGGTAGTTGTAGGTGCGGATCTTGGCTGACCGGTCACCGGTGCCGACCATCGTCCGGCGCTCGTGCGACCGCGCGGCCTCCTGCTCCGCGATCATTCGGTCGAGCAGGCGGGCCCGCAGTACTTCCATCCCCTTGATCTTGTTCTGAAGCTGGGATTTCTGGTCCTGCTGGCTCACGACCAGGCCGGTCGGGAGGTGGGTGATGCGCACCGCGCTGTCGGTCGTGTTCACGCTCTGCCCGCCGGGACCCGAGGAGCGGAAGACATCGATCTTGAGGTCCTGCGGGTCGATCTTCACATCGACCTCCTCAGCCTCCGGGAGCACCGCGACGGTCGCGGCCGAGGTGTGGATGCGGCCCTGTGTTTCGGTCGCGGGCACACGCTGGACCCGGTGAACGCCCGATTCCCGGCGGAGCAGACCGTACGCGCCGGGACCCCGCACGGCCACGATCGCTTCCTTGAGCCCGCCCAGCGTCCCGTCACTGAGCGTGATCGGCTCCCACGCGAGCCCGTTCCGCTCAGCGAAGCGCTGGTACATGCGGTAGAGATCCGCGGCGAAGAGCGCGGCTTCATCACCGCCGGTCCCGGCCCGGATCTCGATGATGGCGTCACGGTCGTCGTGGGGGTCGCGCGGGAGGAGCAGACCATGCAGCTCGGCCTCGAGGGCCTCGATCTCGCCCGGCACACGGGCCAGCTCGGCGCGCGCCAACGCCACGAGCTCGGGATCGGCTTCCTCCGCCATCTCCCGAGCCTGACCCAGCTCGTCCTGCAGGCGGGCGAGCTTTTCCGCCAGGCGCACCACCGGCGCCAGACGGGTATGTTCGCGGCCCAGCAGCTTCAGCTGGGCCGGATCGCGCGTGATGCCAGGATCGGCGAGCAGCCGGGCGACCTCCTCCGCCCGGCCGAGCGCCTGGCGGAGTCTGGCCTCCACGAGCTACGCCTTGGCCGCTTCGGTCTTGTACTTCTTGCGGAAGCGGTCCACCCGGCCGGCGGTGTCGATCATGCGCTGCTTGCCCGTGAAGTACGGGTGGCACTGGGCGCAGACTTCGACGTGAATGTTGTTCGAGGTCGAGCGGGTCTCGAACGAGTTGCCGCACGCGCAACGCACGGTCAGCGTCTGGTACTTGGGATGAAGGTCGGCCTTCACGGGTGACTCCTTGCCAACGGGCAATCGCATAACGGCTTCCGAGACAGCCGGGGAATCTAGCGACCCGTGCGCCACCCGAGCAAGGCGCCGCCGCTTCCCCGGCCGACGCGCGCGGGCAACCGGAGTTGATTGACACGATTCCAAGGCGCAAGTATCATCATCGCATACACTTCCGCCATCCAACCGCCACCGCGAGGCGCGCGTGCCCCTGTCCCCGATCGAGGTTCTCAGGAAGGTCCCCCTCTTTTCGGGGCTTTCCGAGGCTGACCTGTCCGCCTTCGCGGACCTCACCCGTGAGCGCAGCTATCCCAAGGGCAGCGTCATCGTATTCGAGGATGACCCGGGTGATTCGCTCTACCTCGTTGCCGGTGGGCAGGTCAAGGTAGTGCTCATCGCCGAGGACGGGCGCGAGGTGATCCTGTCGGTCCTCGGCGAAGGCTCGTTCTTCGGCGAGATGGCGGTCATCGACGAGGAGCCCCGCTCGGCCCACGTCATCGCCATGGACGATTCGAACCTCCTCGTGCTCCGGCGCGAGGACTTCCACGCGCGTCTCCGGCAGTCACCCGAGGTAGCGATCGCGCTCCTCAAGGAGCTGTCGCGCCGCCTGCGCCGCGCCGACGAGAAGATCGGCAGTCTGGTGCTGCTCGACGTCAACGGCCGCGTGGCGCACCTGCTCCTGCGCATGGCGGACGACGAGGGTGGTGACCACATCACGCGCAAGCTCACGCACCACACGATCGCGCAGATGATCGGCTCCAGCCGGGAAACCGTCTCGCGCACGATGCGGAACCTCGTCGACCGCGGCATCATCCAGGTGACGCGCAAGGACATCACCCTCAAGGACCGGCACTCGCTGATGCTCGCGGCCCGGCGCTCGTGACTGGGCTCACTCCGCGGCGGTAATCCCAATCCCCGCCGGGATCGCCGCGGAGCGACACCTTCCGGTATGCAGCCGACATTCCAGCCTGACGCCCCGTGACCTACAACGTCACCTTCTGGGGTACGCGGGGATC
>JBLMWC010000173.1:0-13462 GCA_050257015.1 Bacillota bacterium
GCGGCAAGGTCGGGTAGTATTCGGCGTCTTCGGAGAGCCGCGTCGCGATCCACTGCGGACCGGCGCCGCCTTCGACCCGGATTCGCCCGCCGAGATCGCCGGCAGGTGTGACGAGTCCCGCGAACCGGGGGCCGTCGGCGGGACCGAATTCGACGCTGTCGCCCCGGATGGTCCCGTCGCGAATCGGGACCGGGCTCTCGGAGCTTCCGAGCCAGAGGGTGCCGGTCAGCGCCGCCCCCGACTGCCGGAGGCGGAGCTCCCCGCGGAAGGCAGTCGAGGAGAAGCTCGGGATGGTGACGAGCCAGCGGCCGGCGAGCTGCGCCGCGAGCGGCACCGGCCAGGCGAGCGCCGCGACCAGCAGGAGCGCCGGTATGCCGGGCCGCCGCCTGCGAACGTCGAACGCGCACAGAAGTGACGAAATCACCGCACGCCCGCAATCGAGGAGATTCGGATGACCGTCAAGCTCACCTCGCGCCAGCAGGCACAGAAGGCATTTCTCGACACGGTGCCTCCCAAGCTCGCCCGCATCCACGCGGTCGTCGAGGCGATGGCGGCGCTCCAGGCTGACGACGTCACGGTGCGCGGGCTGGGCCGTCTGCTGGACGAGCTCAAGGCGCACGCGCAGGGGCTGGGTCTCACGGGGCTGGCCGAGACCTGCGGCCTCATGGGAACGATGAGCCGCCGGGGCGGCGGGCTGCAGATGAAGGTCCGGGGGCTCAGGGAGCTGCAGGGAAGCCTGAAGATCAACTACGAGGCGGCCGTGAAGCAGGCCACCACGGCCGAAACATCGGCCGAGGTCTAGCGCCGTGCGGCGCGCCGGGCCAGGAAGCCGTCGATCAGGGGCCCGGACATGAGCGCCACCATCCCGTTCACGAGCCCGCCGATCACCAGCGTCACGAAGGTCAGGGCAAACAGAATCGCGCCCGCGCCGATGATCGCGAAGAACATGTCGATCCAGTACAGCATGTCCGTCTCCCGGAAGAGTGCGGCGGCGGCCCGCCGAGCGCATTAGCTTACTCGCATGGCTGGACCCTCCGCAACCACGGCGGGGTCACCCTTCTGCCCGATGATCCGACCACCATTGAAGGAGATACCGATGCGGATACTGACTGCAATCGCGGCTCTGGGCGTCGTGGCACTGCCACTCGCAGCCCAGCAGCCGAAGGCCGCCAAGGCGGATTCCGGCAAGATGAAGGCGGCCGACCATATGGCCGACCCCGACAAGGCGGTCCAGGGCGGCGGCACGATGCCGGCCGGCTGGGCGGCACGCGCGGACCGCGCGGCCGCGCTGACCAACGCCAAGGTCGTGCCGATGGGGAACGGGATGCACGTGACGCTGGGTCCCGCCATCATCCTTTACCGCGCCGCCGACGCGGCAACCGGCCCGTTCCACACACTGGCGACGTTCACGCAGACGCGCGCGCCGATGCACCCCGAGGCGTACGGGCTCTTCATCGGCGGGCAGAATCTAGACGCCGCCACGCAGCAGTACACCTACTTCCTGGTCCGGGGCGACGGCAAGTTCCTCATCAAGCGGCGCAACGGCGACAGCACGTCGGTCATCAAGGACTGGACCGACAGCCCGGCCGTGGCGAAGGCCGACTCGGCGGGGAAGGCGACGAACATGCTCGAGATCGACAACAAGACCGATCCGGCATCGCTGAAGTTCAAGGTGAACGGGCAGGAGGTCTACTCGATGCCGGCGGGCGCCGATGCGAAGGGGATCGTGGGATTGCGGGTGAATCACAACCTCGACGTGCACGTGGCGGGCTTCGCCCTGCACCAGTAGCGTCTAACGTCCGTCCGCGGCGCGTCTGACCGAGAGGGCCCGGTCGGCCGCGTCGCGAACCGGCGCGTCTCCTTCCCGTACCAGGCGGTCGAGCAGGCGGCGGCTCTCCGGTGTCCGGGCCGCCGCCAGTCCCGCCACCGCATCCAGCCGCTGCTCCACCGCCCGTCCCCGCCACCGGAACAATCCTCTGCGATCGAGCGCCATCTGCGCCAGGTCGCCGGCGGCGCCCAGACGCGCCGCGGCGGCCGCCAGCTCGCGCCGCACCGGTGATTCGGCGTCCTGGCTGAACGCCTCGAGGAGACGGCCGACGGCCGCTTCCCGGCCGTGGTCGGCCAGCGCGCGTGCCGCCTCGGATCTCGTGTCGGGAGAGACGTGGCCGAGGGCGGACTGCAGCGCCTCGAGCGCTGCGGGATCGTCGAAGCCGGCCAGCGCGCGGATCGCCGCGGCGCGGACTCGCTCGGCGGGGTGCTCCACGAGGGCGGTCAGGGGTGCGACGGCGCGGCGGTCGCCCAGGCGGCCGAGCAGCTCGGCGCCGTGGCGAACGATGTGCGGGCGGGAGCTCGACAGCAGGGGCAGGATGAGCGGGAACGCGGCGGGCTCGGCAGCGAGCGCGTCATGCAGGAACTGGCGTGGGGCGACCGCTTCGGTCTCGCCGATCCCGTCGATCATCGCCTCGAGTCCCTCGGGCCCGATCCAGCGGAGGATCGTGGCAGTGCGCTCCTGCTCCTCGGGGCGGCGGAGGGCGCGCTCGATCATGATTCGCAGGACGACGGGGTTGAACACCCGCCGGGCGGCGATCATCATCGCCCGCCGCTCCTCGGGGCTCCGCCCATCAGTCAGCTGGCGGGCGGCCTCGGCCCACGCGAGCAGCTCGGCCCCCTGCTTGCGGGTGAACGCGTCGCCCGCGGCGATGAGGACGCCGGCGATGCGGTCTTCGGGGCCTTCACGCTGCTGCGCGCGGCGTTCGGTCATGCTGGGGTAGATGAAGGCGGACGATCCGACATGGCACTCCGAATCGAAGGAGAGGCTACAACTGCGCGCGCAGCAACCCTGCCAGGCGCTCCTGGATCTTTTCCTTCATGGGCCGGCGCCGCCAGCCCTCGAGCGTCATGCGCCGCGACTTCCGCTTGTCGTCCTCGAAGATCGCGGCCTGCTCCGCGGCCATCACCGGATCGAGTACGTTCAGATTCGCCTCGTCGTTGAGGCGGAACGAGCGGTTGTCGAAGTTGGTGGATCCGACCGACACCCAGGAATCGTCCACCACCATCACCTTGCAGTGGAACATGGTCGGCTGGTACTCGTAGATCTCGACCCCGGCCTCGAGGAGCGGGCCCCAGCGCGAGCGGGACGCCTTCCGCACCGTTTCGGTGTCGATGTGAGGGCCCGGGGTGATGATCTCCACCCGGACGCCGCGCCGCCGCGCCGAGACCAGCTCCTTCACCGCCAGCGAATCGGGCACGAAATACGAGTTGGCGAGCAGGATCCGGCTCCGGGCCGATGCGATCGAGAGGAGATACATCAGCCGGACGCTCTCGGCGCCCTCACCCGGCGAGCTGTGGAAGACCTGCGCGGCCGAGTCGCCGCGGGGCTCGAGCGCCGGAAAGTAATCCTCCCCGTGCAGGACCAGGGAGCGGCACTTCATCCAGTTGTCCATGAAGGTCGCCTGCATCTGCGCGACTGCCGGTCCCTCGATCCGGAAATGCGAGTCGCGCCAGTGCTCGGGGTCCTGGGCGTGGCCCAGCCAGTTGTCGGCGATCCCCACGCCCCCGGTGAAGCCGACCCGGCCGTCCACCACCAGGAGCTTGCGGTGGGTGCGGTTGTTCATCCGGCCGATCGTGTACCACCGGAGCGGATGGTACTTGCAGAGCTCGGCCCCCGCCTCCTCCATCTCGTCGAGAATCTCCTGATCCATCTTGCCGGTGCCGAGCCAGTCGAGGAGGACATGCACGCGGACGCCCGCGCGGGCGCGCTCGCTCAGCGCATCGGCGAAGGCGCGGCCGATCTCGCCGGACCAGTAGATGTACGTCTCGAAGGTGATCGTGCGGCGGGCGGACCGGATGGCGTCGAGCATGGCGGGGAAGATCTGGTCGCCATTCAGAAACGAGGCGACGCGATTTCCGCCGACGATGCCGGGCCCGAGCAGCGCGCCCAGCGAGCGGACGAACTGCGGATCGCCGGCGGCGTACAGCGGCCGGACCTCATGGTCGATCTTCCGCTCGCTGGAGGAGAGGTTGAGCGCGATGAGCGTGGCCACCGCCCCGCCGACGAGTGCGACAATGATCCAGATCCCCATGCCCCATAATACAGCGGCCCCGGATGGGGAGCATCCGGGGCCGGCACCGCGTCGCGCGACGAATCAGCTGGTCTTCACCTCGATCTGGCGCGGCCGGGCCCGCTCGGCCTTCGGCAGCGTGACGGTGAGGATTCCGTTGTCGTAGCGCGCCTCGATCTGCTCGACGTCCACGCTGCTGGGCAGCGCGAAGGCGCGCTCGAACACGCCGTAGCTCCGCTCATAGCGATGCACGCGCTCGGCCTTCTCCTCGGCGACCTGCTTCTTCTCGCCGCGGATGGTCAGCATGTTGTTCTCCAGCGAAAGCTTCACGTCCTCGGGCTTCACGCCCGGCACTTCCATGATGATGCGGACCGCCTCCTTGTCCTCGAAGACGTCACAGGGGGGCACCCAGGCCGACGTGATGGCGTCGCCGTTTCCCGGCTGGGGCCAGGCACCGAAGGCTTCGCCGAGGATCGAGTTGAGGCGCTGGAGTCCGGTGCTGTAGGTGTCGCCGGACCGGCGAGTGGTGACGTACATGCTCATCCTCCTTCGACTGGTTGAACTGTCGGAGCCGCGCGGACGGAGCGCGGGAACCGCGCCGCCTGATTGCAGCGCGTGTGCCAGCGCGGGATGAGGAGGAGTTGCCAAAATGACCGGCGGGGCCGCTCGCCGCGGATCGTCGCGGCAGAGCGGCTGTCAATCGGGCGGGTCAGGCCTTGCTGCCCTGGCGGGGCCGGGAGATCTCCTCGACCACGCGGCCGACCTCGCGGTCGCTGGTCCCGTTCTCGTTGAGCGCGAGGTCGGCCTGGGCAATGACGCCGACGATACTGCCGATCTCGTCCACCACCGGGATCCGGCGGACCTGGTTCTCCGCCATGATCCGTTCGACCTCCGATACATCGGCATCGCTTCGGACCGTCTTCGGGTTCGGCGTCATCGCATCGGCCACCGTCGCCGTGAACCGCTCGTCGGCGACCGGGCCGACCACGAGGTCGCGGTCGGTGATGATGCCGATCAGGCGGTTGGTTCCGCTGTTCTCGACGACCGGCAGCGAGCCGACGTCGAAGTCCCGCATGAGCCGCGCGGCGTCGCAGATCCGGTCATCCGACGTGCAGACCTGCGGATTGGGAGTCATCAGTTCCTTGGCCTTCATGGCGGAGTCTCCATCGATCTGGTTGAAGTGAGGAGGCGAGTCTCCATCATCTCACTTCGGCCGGGTCTTCACGGTGACGAGGGTCACCCCGCCGCGCCGGATCTCAGTCGCGGGGATCGGGCGAGAGCTGCAGCGTGGTGCGCCAGAGCCGCACCGTGTATCCGTCGCCGTCCACCGTCACGTGCGTCTGCCCCTCGAGCCCGACCGGATCGCCCGCAGGGGTCGTGAGCTGCCCGATGTACTTCTCCATGTACGTGTTGGCGCCGGGGCCGGGAGCGTAGGGTTCGTAGGCATAGTAGTCGTTGTCGTAGACCATCCGCCGCCCGCGGCCGGTGGCGAGGGGCGTCGTGTTCGTGAGGAAGGCGCAGTTGATCGGCTCGCCGTTCCACGGATAGACGTAGAACCACATCGCATCGTCCTTGTCGTGGCTGATCCAGCTCTGGTCGATGCGGATGATGTCGCGGTAGCTCGTGTACTCGGCCTCGGTGGACGCCACGCCGCCGCAGAACCCGTCGTCCCAGCGGTAGTACAGCGCCAGGTGGTTGGTCCAGTCGCGCACGATCAGCCCGAATACGTGGGTGAAATCACCGGCCTCGATGATGGCACCATTCTCGGTACCGGCGGCGTTGGCGACGTCGGCTGCCGGCGCCGACGGCTCGGCAGCGCAGGCGCAGATGAGGGCGGCAGCTCCCATTCCGAGAATTTTTGTCGGCTTCAGCATGGTGGCCTCCTTGCGGTTCGCGGTCCCCGCGGCGTTTGACGCCCCCTGGCGGCGACCGTACGTTGGCAAGGTGAGCCGACGCCGTTACGGCGACATGTCCCGTGCGTTACCCGGTCGTGCGGCCGGCTCCCACCCCCTGATCCGCGATGCTGACCCTGCGTCTGCTGGGGCCACCGGACGTGCGCAACGCCGCCGGAGCTCCGGTCCGCGGCCTCAACGGCCAGCCGAAACGCCTGGCCATCCTGGCGTTCCTCGCCACGGGCAGGCCGGACGGCTGCCGTCGCGACACCCTGCTCGGCCTCTTCTGGCCGGAGCTCCCCGAAGACCGCGCCCGCAATGCCCTCCGGCAGGCCCTGACCGTGCTTCGTGCCGAGCTCGGACCGGAGACGATCACCGGCAATCGGGACGGCGTGCTGACGCTGAACCGCGAGCTGGTCGAGCCCGACACCGCGACGTTCACGCGTCTGATCGCCGCCGGCGCCGAAACGGAGGCGCTCGCACTCTATCGCGGTGATTTTCTCGAAGGCGTCTTTCTCGACGGCTGCACCGAGCTCGAACGGTGGGTCGAGGATCGGCGCGCCCACTATCGCCGAGCCGCCGCTGCCGCCGCGCGCAATGCCTCGCGAACGGCCGAGCGCGAGGGGCGCATCGACGATGCGGTGGACCTCGCCGCCCGCGCGGTTGCCATCGCACCATATGAGGAAGAGCTCTGGCGGGAACGCATCGCGCTCTACGGGCGGCTTGGCCGGCGCGCCGAGGCAATGCAGTGCATGGAGTCGCTGCGCGAACTGCTCGACACCGATCTGGGTGTCGCCCCCGATCCCCTGACCGAGTCGGTGGTCGGACGGATCAGGCACAGCAGGGAGACTGCCGTCGTGCCGGACGCGCCCGTGGCCGTCTCCCCGACCACACCACGAGCCGCGCTGCCGGACGGCCCGCCGCCGCCGGTTGTTGTCAGAGCGGCGGTGGAAACGCCGGCCGTTCCGCGCAGGCGCTGGGGTCGCTGGGGGGTGGGCGCCATCGCGGTCGGCGCCGTGACCATCGCGGCGTGGCCGCGACCCCGCCGGGATCCGCCCAGGGTCGACCCGGGCGTCGTCGCCGTGCAGCCGTTGACCGTCCGGGCCAGCGATACCACGCTGCAACCGTTCGGCGGCGCTCTGGCGGAGCTGCTCGCGCTCCGCTTCACGGGCGAAGGTGTCCCGCGCTCGGTGGACCCGACGGCCGTCATGGCTGCCTGGCGACGCGATTCCGCCGTGTCTCTCGCCGCGACGATCGAGCGCGCGCAGTCGCTGGGCGCCGGGCTCGTGCTTCGGGCAACGCTGGTGCAGTCCGGTGCGCGCGTAATACTGAGCGGCGGATTGTTCGAAGTACCCGATGGTGCCGCGCGTGCCGATGCGGCCGCCGAGGGGCCGGCCGACAGTCTCCTCGCCATCGCCGACCGGTTCGTGGGACAGCTGATGGGCCGCCAGCAGCAGACGGGGGAGGCGTTCCTGCAGGATCTCGTCACCCGCTCGCCGACTGCGCTCCGCGCGTATCTGGCCGGTCAGACCGAATACCGTCGCGGCCGGTTCGGCGCGGCCGGGGAGCATTTTCGGGAAGCGCTCAGGCGCGACTCGACCTTCGCGCTCGCGGCGATTCAGCTCTTCATGTCCGCCGTCTGGGGCGGCCCGGGGGCCGGCAACGCCGTGGCCATCGCGAAGGCCAACCGGGACCGGCTGCCTCCCGCCCTGCGCTCGGCGGTGGATGTCTTCTCGAATGATCCGATGGGATCGTGGTCGCGCGACTATCCGCGGTGGGAGGCGGCGGCGAAGACGCTGCCGTTCGAGCCGTTCGTCTGGCAGCGCCTGGGCGACCAGCTCTATCACACCGGCGGCTTCCTCGACGCCGAGAGGTCCGCCCGCCGCTCACTGGAAGCGCTCAGGCGCGCGTCCGAGCTCGACTCCACGCAGGTGGTGCCGCTGATCCACCTGACGGACTGGGCGGCACGCCGCGGGGACAGCGCGGAGGTCGCGCGACTGGCCCGGCGCTATCTCTCGTTCGATTCAGTCGGAGAGAAGGCCGACTACATGCGCTGGCGGCTCGCCACATCCGGCGGCGGGCGGCATCGCGCACCGATCGACTGGAGCCGGATCTCCCGCGGCAGTCTCGGCGAGATCCTGGGGACGTCGGTGCTCGACGGCATCGGTACCGACGCGCTGGACCGCATGGAAGAGGTCGCGCTCTCGACCATCCGGTCGGCCGCCGAGCCAGGCATCAAGGACGGGTGGCTGCCGCAGCTGTACTTCGTGGAGCTGACTCGCGGCCATCCGGCCCGCGCGGCTGCGCTCGCGGCCGAACTGCGCGCTGTCTCCCACCCCCCACCCCCGCCCGGTGAGGCCGACGACGACGCGATGACGAATTACGTCGAGGTCATGTCGGCAGTATATGCGGGCGCCGATCCTGGCGCGGCGGCGCAGGCGGCGAGGTCACTCTCGGCTGCCGCCGAATCGCTGCCTCGGGGGCAACCCGGCGGGCGCATGATGCAGGGATACGCCACGGGCGCGCTCGCGATCCGGGCTGCGTCGGAACGCGACCGGACCGGCGTGAGCCACTGGGTCCGGCGGGCTCGCGAGATCGACCACTGGACGATGCCGGCACTGGGTCACTCCACGATCGAGACGTCGATTGCGATCGCGGAGGCGATGCTGGGGGAGACGGCGCCGCGCCGGCGACTCGATTCCCTCCTGCGTGCGGGGCCGGTGGGAAACGTCGTATCGGAAGCGGCGGCGGCGCTGACGCTCTCGGATCTTCTTGCCGCATCCGGCGACCTGAGCGGCGCGCGCGCGGCGCTCCTGCGCCGGCGCTACTTCCAGCCGATCCCGGTCTACACCGGCGCCTTTCTCCAGCGAGAGGTGCGGCTCGCCGCCGCGGGGGGCGACACGCTCCGCGCCGCGCGGGCGGCGCGGCACCTGCGCGCGCTCCGCGGGGGATAGTCCCCGGTCAGTTGCGCCCGGCAAGCGCGGGCCACACCTGCTGCAGCGTCTGCCGGGGCTTCCGGCAGACGTAGATCCGCACCAGTCGCTCTTCCGGCACGCCGAGCGGGTTGGAGACGGTGCGGGCGAGATGGACCTCGCCGAAGAACGGCGCGAGGTCCGTCGAGTCGGCGCCCACCACGATCGCTACGTCGCCGGGGAGCTTTCCCGGGCCGAAGAACCAGTAGCTGCCCGCCGCGCTGACCACCGGGGGGAGCCCGAGCTTCGGCCCGAAGAGATCGAGCGCCCCCGCTTCGCCGTAGTTGCCCCCGATGAGCACGGCGCGTGTGCGATCGGCATCCGGCAGGTCGCGATACACATCCGCCGTCGCCTGCACCAGGCGCTCCCAGCCGAGCATGTCGGCGTAGTCCTGCGGCAGGGCGAGGACGTCGCCGGTATTGGTGGTGTTCGTGACGCCCAGCGCGCCGCCGTAGCGGATCATCGCCGGCGGCGGAAGCACGGGGAAACCCATGGGAACGGCGACCGCGCCGGCCGTCAGCAGCACGGCCGCCGTGACGACCCGAAGCGGCGTGGCCGCGGGCGCCCCGACCCGCTCGAGCGCAACGCAGCCTGCGGCGATGAGTGCGGGATAGATCGGGCCGGCGTAGTACGACTTGCCGTGGAGGATGAGGAGCAGCAGGAAGGCTGCGATGCAGGCCCACCCCATCGCGCGCCAGGGCCGGGAGGCGGTAGCCGTGAGGAGCCAGATCACTCCGCCGATCGCGAGCAGCACGACCGGCCCCCACAGCAGCTGTTCTGCGAGAAAGTCCAACGGGGTCACGCGCTCGAGCTGAACGGTGCGCAGGTCCTGCATCTGTCCCAGCACCGGCCAACCCAGCCTCATCTGGCCCACCACGCTGGGCGCGCCGACGATCAGCGCCACGGCGAGCGCGAGCCACGGCTTCGGCGTGCGAAACGCGGAGCGGAGCGGCGTCAGCACCAGCGCGACCAGCACACCGGCACCGAGAAAGAGGATGCTGAACTTGGCGAGCAGCCCGACCCCGCCGGCCAGGCCCAGGGTGAGCCACCAGCGGAGCTCGTCGTCCGTGCCGCGCGCGCGGCCGAGCCGGGCGAGGGCGTAGAGCGCGACGGTCCAGGTGAGCTGGTCGAGCACGACCGGCTGGAAGAGGCTGCCGGCGCGGAGAAAGAGCGGACAGGTGACGACGCCGAGCGCGGCGAGCCCCTCTGCCGCGCGGCCCCCGCCGAGCTCCCGGGCGATCATCCCGGCCATGAGCACCAGCGCCGAGGCGGCGAGCGCCGGGACCAGGCGGACGGCGGCGAGCGAATCGCCGAAGACGGCGCGCACCCCGCGCGCGAGCATGGCGATGAGCGGCGGGAAGTCCATGGACCAGACCCGGAGGTGCTGGCCCATGGCGAGGTAGAGGAATTCGTCCCGGTGGAAGCCGTAGGGACTGGCGAGATTCACCGCGACGTGGGCCGCGAGGATCAGGCCGGCGAGCCCGACGACGACCGGCTCCGCGCGCGCGGCGCGCATCAGGCCTTTACGTAGATCTCGCCGCCCTGCGCCTTGAACTCCTCGCTCTTCTTCTCCATCTCCGCCGCGTAGTCGCGGACGTCCTGCGTGATCTTCATCGAGCAGAACTTCGGCCCGCACATCGAACAGAAGTGGGCGACCTTGGCGCCGTCGGCGGGCAGCGTCTCGTCATGGTAGGCGAGGGCCGTCACCGGATCGAGCGCCAGGTTGAACTGATCCCGCCAGCGGAAATCGAAGCGCGCGCGCGAGAGCGCGTCGTCCCAGAGACGCGCCCGCGGGTGCCCCTTGGCGAGATCGGCCGCGTGCGCGGCGATCTTGTACGCGATCACTCCGGCCTTCACGTCGTCGCGGTTGGGAAGACCGAGGTGTTCCTTCGGCGTGACGTAGCAGAGCATGGCGCAGCCGTACCAGCCGATCATCGCGGCGCCGATGGCGCTGGTGATGTGATCATAGCCCGGCGCGATGTCGGTGGTGAGCGGGCCGAGGGTGTAGAACGGCGCTTCCTTGCACCACTCGAGCTGCTTGTCCATGTTCTCCTTGATGAGGTGCATCGGGATGTGGCCCGGCCCCTCGTTCATCACCTGCACGTCGTGCTTCCACGCGATCTCGTTGAGCTCCCCCTGCGTGCGGAGCTCGGCGAACTGCGCCTCGTCGTTCGCGTCGGCGATGCTGCCGGGCCGGAGCCCGTCGCCCAGCGAGAACGAGACGTCGTAGTGCGCCATGATCTCGCAGATCTCGTCGAAGCGGGTGTAGAGGAAGTTTTCCTTGTGGTGCGAGAGGCACCACTTGGCCATGATCGAGCCGCCGCGGGAGACGATGCCCGTCACGCGCCGGGCCGTGAGCGGCACGTAGCGGAGCAGGACGCCGGCGTGGACGGTGAAGTAGTCGACCCCCTGCTCCGCCTGCTCGATCAGCGTGTCCCGGTAGACCTCCCACGTCAGATCCTCCGCGACGCCGCCGACCTTCTCGAGTGCCTGGTAGATCGGCACCGTGCCGATGGGCACGGCGGAATTGCGGATGATCCACTCGCGGGTCTCGTGGATGTTCTTCCCCGTCGAGAGATCCATCACCGTGTCCGCGCCCCAGAGCGTGGCCCAGCGGAGCTTGTCCACCTCCTCCTCGATGGACGACGTGACGGCGGAATTGCCGATGTTGGCGTTGATCTTGACGAGGAAGTTCCGGCCGATCGCCATCGGCTCGAGCTCGGGGTGGTTCACGTTGGCGGGAATGATCGCCCGCCCGCGCGCGACCTCGTCCCGCACGAAGGCGGGCTCCAGTCCCTCGCGGAGCGCCACGAACTCCATCTCCGGCGTGATCTCACCGGCGCGGGCGTAGCGGAGCTGGGTGACGGTCGCGCGGCCGCGAAGCACCGGGCGGCGGAGACTCTCCGGAATCAGCTCGCTCATCGAGCGGGATGAGGGCGGCAGCTCCTCCACGCCGCGGCCGATGATCCAGGGGCGGCGGAGCGGCGGCAGTCCCTGGCGGACATCGAAGCCCTGGGGACCGCTCGGATCATAGACCTGGAGCGGCGGCTCGCCCCCGGAGAGGGCGATTTCCCGAACCGGCACGCGCACACCGTGCGGCCCTTCCAGGTACACCTTCGTGGAACTGGGAAACGCCTCGGCGAAGCTGCTGCCGGCTGCCGGCTTCGGCGCTCTGATGGTACGGGGGGTCTGCTCGCGTGTCGCCATCGCAACTGCTCCCGGGTCGGGGGACCCATCATGCGAAATGGCGAAAGGGGCGCGTGTGCCGCGCTCCCTTCGCCGGTATGAGCCGGATCAGGTTCCAAGGGTGCCATCTCAACCGGAACCGCTGCGGTTCCGATGCCCCTGGCGGCTCGTGAAGGGTAACCCGAAACGATTGGGTGACGCCAGTTCCGGCCGCGAGGCCGGTGCTATGTTTCGGACATACCAGCCCCGGGATTCCCGATGACCGTACCGACGCCTCCGGCCCTCCGCACCGTTGCGACCTCCTGCCTCACCGAGGCAGGGTGGGTCCGCGGCACCTTCCACGTGCCGCTGCAGCAGAGCTTCAGCGATTACCTGCAGAATTCCGGCGCCTTCCTGCCGATGACGGACGTCGTGCTCCCGCGGGGGTTCGGCTCCCGGGCGTTCTTCGCGGTGCAGCGGGACGACATCCGGCTGGCGGTCCCCAATCCGTCCGAGGCGAACATCGAGACGATCACGGGCCGCGGCTTCACGTCGCCGTGGAGCGTGACGTGCCTGCTGCCGGACGGGCTCCTCGACGGGCAGATCGACTTCCTGACCAACCAGCGGCTGTCGGATCACCTCCGCATCGCGCGCGGCTATCTCGTGGTCCGCGAAGCGACCTGGCAGCCGGCGGCCGCCGCGGAGGGGGAGACAGGGCCGGGATCCGACCGCTCCCCGGTCGTCCTCGTCAACGTGGCCCGCCTGGTGGGGATCGCGGAAGCGGAGACCCAGCGCGGCCACGGGCATCCGGGCCGCTACCACACCACCGCATCGGACTACGAGATCGGCTGATCGAGCGGCGATTCCACTCCAGCAGCGGAGGCGGGGTGCAACAGATCAAGGGAGCGGTCCTCAAGTCGCGGCTCGGCTTCGTCGAGGAGCACTTCGGGAAGGCGGGGCTCCAGAAGGTGATCGAGAGCCTGCCGCCCGACGACCAGCGGGCGCTCCGCATGGTGTTCACCTCGAACTGGTACGCCTTCGATATCGGCAAGCGGCTGGACGACGCCATCGTCAGGGTGCTGGCCGGCGGGAAGCCCGAGTTCTTCGAGCGCCTGGGCGAGGCATCGGCGACGAAGAACCTCTCGACGGTGCACAGCGCGTACGTGACGAAGGGGAATCCGCAGGCGTTCCTGGCCAAGGCGCCGGCGATCTACGGGATGTACTACGAGACGGGACGCCGCGAGTACCGGCAGACCGGGGAACGCTCCGCCGTGATCACGACACACGACGCGGAAACGTTCAGCTCGCCCGACTGCCTCACCGTGATCGGGTGGTACCGGAAGGGACTCGAGATGTGCGGCGCCACGAACGT
>JBLMWC010000174.1:0-11824 GCA_050257015.1 Bacillota bacterium
GATGCCGGGTGCTCGACCGATCTGGTGAAAGCCGCGCTCGGGCGGGTGCCGCTGTTCGGAGTATGCCTGGGCCATCAGGCGCTCGTAGCCGCTCTGGGCGGCGAGGTCGGCCCGGCCGGAAGCATCGTGCATGGCCGGGCTTCCACCCTTCGTCGGGAGCCGCACTCGCTGTTCGAGGGGCTGCCGACCGACCTCGAGGTCGGCCGCTACCACTCGCTGGCCGCCGTCCGCGTGCCGGCCGAGCTCGACGTGATCGCGCGGCACGGCTCGATCGTCATGGCGGTGGCTCATCGCAGCGCCCCGGCGTGGGGGGTCCAGTTCCATCCCGAGTCCATCCTGACCGTGCACGGCGCCCGCATCCTCGCCAACGTGCTGGGGCTCGCGGGGGTCGCCGGGCAGGGCAGTATCTTTGAGCATGGAGCTCCCTGAACGCCTGGCTGCCGCGCTCGTCGCGCTCGACCTGCTCGAGGGCACCGTCGTCGTCGCCGTTTCCGGGGGTCCCGATTCGGTCGCGCTGCTCGATCTGCTCGCCCGGAGCCGCGCGGCTCACCACCTCGCGGTGGTCGTGGCCCACGCCGACCACGGCATTCACCCGGACAGCCCCGCCGTCGCCGCGACGGTCGGGGTGTTCGCCGCATCTCTCGGGTGGACCTGCGAGATCACGGAGCTCCGCCTTGGGTCGGCCGCATCCGAGACCGCGGCACGGGACGCCCGCTATCGCTGGCTGCACGAGGTTGCGGCACGGCACGGCGCCGTCGCGATCCTCACCGCGCACCACGCCGACGATCAGGCCGAGACGGTGCTCATGCGCCTGCTCGCCGGGTCGGGCCCTGCCGGTCTGGCCGGGATGGCCCCGCGCAGCGGCCTTATTGTCCGCCCGTTGCTGTCGTTCCGACGCGAGGAGCTGGCGCGGTACGTGCACGAGCGCGGTCTCGCGAGCTGGGATGATCCTGCCAACACTGATCCGGCGCATCTGAGGTCGTGGATCCGCACCGCGGTCCTGCCGATCGTCGCCTCCCGCGTCCCCCGCGTGGTGGAGAATCTGAATCGGACCGCACGCCTGGCCCGGGGCGATCGCGAGGCGTGGGACGCTGCGCTTCCCGCGCTGCCGGAGCTCGATTGTCGCGCCGACGGCGAGGGAATTTCCGTTGCTGCGGCCCCGCTGGCCGGGTATGATTCGCGTCTCGCGGAGGCCATTGTTCGCGCGCTCGGCCGGCGCGTCGGCTGTGTGGTGGGGGAGCGGCGGGCGGACCGCCTGCTTCGGCTCGCGCGCGCCGGCCGGAGCGGGCAGCGGGTCGACCTCGGCGCCGCACATCGGGCCGAATTGTCGTTCGGCCGGCTGCACGTCCATCGCGCGGAGGGCGCACCGGCGAACCCGCTGACGCTCGCGGCCGCGGCCGGCGAGGCGCGGTGGGGGGACTGGTCGTTCCGATGGACGCGCGCCGCCGCACCGGCGGCGCAGGAGCGGGCCGGCATGACGGCCTGGTTCGCCGCGGATGCACTCGGCGTCCGGCCGCCGCGGGTGGGAGAGCGCATCCGGCCGATCGGCGGCCGTGGAACCCGTCCGCTCGTCCGCTGTTTCCAGGAAGCGAAGGTGCCGCGGGGCCGGCGCGGGGGATGGCCGGTCCTGGAGTCGGACGGCAGTGCGGTATGGGTCCCCGGCGTGTGCCGCGCGGACGCTCTAGTTCCCGAGCCAGGCGCGGAGGCGCTGCGCGTTGACGTCACGAACCGCTGAGATCGCTCGCCGGACCGGTGGCCGCCGAATGAAGGCGGTGGTATTCGACGAGCCGACCATCGCCGCGCGTGTTGCCGAGCTCGGAGCGGAAGTCACGGCGGCGTATCCGACCGGCGATCTGCTCGTGCTCGGGCTGCTCAAGGGAAGCTTCATCTTTCTGGCTGACCTGGTTCGCCAGATCGAACGGCCGGTGCAGGTCGACTTTCTGGTTGCGAGCTCCTACGGCGCCGCGACCACGTCCAGCGGCAACGTCCGGCTGCTGTACGACCCGGCCACCGACCTCGACGGCAAACATGTTCTGCTCGTCGAGGATATAATTGATACGGGGCAGACCCTGCAGCGGCTCATGTCGCTGCTGGGCGCGCGGAAGCCGAAGAGCCTCGCGATCTGCGCCCTGCTGGATAAGCATCTGGCTCCGGAACCACCGCCGGAGCTGCGGTTCGTCGGTTTCGACGCGCCGCCGGCGTTTCTGGTCGGGTATGGACTCGACCACGCGGAGAATTTCAGACACCTCCCGTTCATCGGGGACTTGGAATAAATGGCAGACCGACTCCCGCCCCGGGCCCCCAAGGCCAACTGGGGCAACGTCAGCAAGAATCTCGCGCTCTGGCTCCTGATCGGCCTGCTCGCGCTTGCGCTGTTCAACATGATGAGCAAGCAGCGGAGCGGGGTGCAGGACTTCACCTACACCGAGTTCAGCGATCAGCTCACCGCGAACAACATCGCCAAGGTCGAGGTCTTCGACGGCCGCTACGTCGAGGGCGACTTCAAGACGCCGGTGGCCAAGGAAGGCCGGCCCGCGCGCAGCTTCAAGGTGCTGCTTCCCATCGCGAACAGCGAGGCGTTCCTCAACCGGCTCGAATCGGCCGGGGTGCCCATCAGCGCCAAGGAGCCGCGCGGGGGCCTGACGGCGCTGCTGCTGAGCGCGCTGCCGTGGATCGTCATCATCGGCATGTGGTTCTTCATCCTCCGCCAGCTGCAGGCAGGCGGGAGCCGCGCTTTCCAGTTCGGCAAGTCGAAGGCCAAGCTCCTGTCGGGCGACACGCCGAAGGTGACCTTCGCCGACGTCGCCGGCGCCGACGAGGCCAAGGTCGAGCTGCAGGAGATCATCGAGTTCCTGAAGGACCCGCAGAAGTTCACCCGGCTCGGCGGGCGCCTGCCCAAGGGGGCGCTCCTGGTCGGGCCGCCGGGTACCGGCAAGACCCTGCTCGCCAAGGCCGTCGCCGGCGAGGCGGGGCGACCGTTCTTCTCGATGTCGGGATCCGACTTCGTCGAGATGTTCGTCGGCGTCGGCGCGAGCCGCGTGCGCGATCTCTTCGAGCAGGGCAAGGCGCACGCGCCCTGCATCATCTTCATCGACGAGATCGACGCCGTCGGCCGGCACCGCGGCGCCGGCCTCGGCGGGGGCCACGACGAGCGGGAGCAGACGCTCAATCAGCTCCTGGTCGAGATGGACGGCTTCGAGTCGAATGACGGCGTCATCCTGATCGCCGCCACCAACCGTCCCGACGTGCTCGATCCCGCCCTCCTCCGGCCGGGCCGGTTCGACCGCCAGATCGTGGTGGACGCTCCGGACGTGCGCGGCCGTGAGGGGATCCTCCGCGTCCACACGCGGAAGATTCCCCTGGCCGGCGACGTCCGGCTCGAGGTGCTCGCGAAGGGAACGCCCGGCCTCGCCGGCGCCGACCTGGCCAATCTCGTGAACGAGGCCGCCGTTCTCGCCGCCCGGCGCAACAAGAGCCTGGTGGACATGAGCGACTTCGAGGAGGCGAAGGACAAGGTCATGCTCGGTGTGGAGCGGCGCAGCCTGCAGCTCTCCGAGGACGATCGCAAGCTCACCGCGTACCACGAGGCGGGCCACTCGGTGGTGTCGCTCAAGGTCGAGGGCGCCGATCCGATCCACAAGGTGACCATCGTGCCCCGCGGACGCGCGCTGGGGCTCATGACGTCGCTCCCGGACAAGGATCGCTACGGGATGACGAAGGAGTTCCTGCTCGGCCGGCTCGCGATCAGCTTCGGCGGACGCGTCGCGGAGGAGCTCATCTTCGGACCCGAGAAGGTCACCACCGGCGCCGGCAGCGACATCGAGCAGGCGACCGCGATCGCGCGACGCATGGTCACGCAGTTCGGCATGAGTGACCGCGTCGGGATGATGGCCGTCGGCGACCGCGAGCAGGAAATCTTCCTCGGCCGGGAATTCGGTCAGCGACGGGAGATCTCGGAGCGCACCGCGGAGATGGTGGACGACGAGATCAAGCGGCTCCTCGATGAGGCGCACACACGCGCGCGCAGCATCCTCACCGAGAATCGGCCGCTCCTGGACCGGATCGCCGCCACGCTGCTCGAGCGTGAGACGATCGACCGCGAGGACATGGAGAAGCTGGTGAACGACCTGCCGCTTCCTCCGCGGACCCTTCCGCCCAGCGAGCCGGCGGCGCCGACCCCGGCTCCGCCCAAGCCGACGGCGAGTCCGCCGCGCGGCATCCTGGGGATTCCGCCGGCCGAGCCACAGGGCGCGTGAACGTCTTCCCGCTGGCGGTTCACTCGCCGCGGGTGATCGAACAGGTGCTCCGCTCCCACGGCTGGGATGCGGGGCGCGCGGCTGACGCGGCGGGGGGCATTCACCCCGCCGCGTTTCTGCTGACCGGGCTCGACGCGGCCACGCTGGAGGCGCTCGTCAGCTACACCGGCCCGTTGGGACTCGGCGTCATCACCGGTGAGGACTGGGCCGTGCTCGCGGGGAGCGCCTCGAGGATTGGCGCGCTCGCCCGTCCCTGGACCGTCCCACCCGCGCTCGCCGAGATCGCCGTGCAGGTCGGGACCGCGATGCCACCCGCACCCGCCGCGCAGTGGCGCACGGCACGCGGATCGGTGCCGCTCGGCGCTGCACTCGTCGTCGGCATCCTCAACGTCACCCCCGACAGCTTCAGCGATGGCGGGCGACACGAGGGTGTGACTGCCGCACTCGCCCATGCGGCGCGGCTGGTGGAGGATGGCGCCGCAATCGTCGACGTGGGTGGCGAGTCCACCCGTCCGGGACGGAGCGCGCCGGTTCCGCTCGACGAGGAGCTTCGTCGTGTCGTCCCCGTCGTCGCCGCCCTCGTGCGCGAGCACCCCGATCTCCTCGTGTCGGTGGACACGGTGAAGGCGGCGGTTGCCCGTGCCGCGCTCGATGCCGGTGCGGCGATCGTCAACGACGTGTCCGCGCTTCGGCTCGATCCCGCCATGGCCGACGTAATCGCCGGCGCCGGCGCCGGTGCGATCCTGATGCACTCACGCGGCGGCATTCTCGAGCTCGCCTCATATGCCCACGCGAGCTATCCCGCTGGCGTTACCGCCGCGGTGTTGACTGAGCTCAGCGACAGCGTCAGGACGGCGGCCGCCGCCGGAATCCCGGCCGAGGCGATCGTCGTAGATCCTGGGCTGGGCTTCTCCAAGACGGTGCCACAGAATCTGGAGCTGCTCGACCAGATCGGCTCGCTGCTGGCCCTGGGTCGTCCCGTGATGGTCGGCCCGTCACGAAAGCGGTTCCTGGCCGGCCCCGGTGACACGTCTCCCGCCGACCGCGATGTCGCGACGGCGGCGGCCTGCGTGGTGGCCTGGGAGCGTGGCGCCAGACTCTTCCGGGTCCACGACGTCGCCGGTGTGTGCGACGCGCTCGCGCTCGTCCAGTCCGTAGCCGGTTCCGAGACTTCCCGCTGACAGGGATCTGATGCGCCGATCGCCATACCTCGCCGCCGCCGCGGTAGCCGCGTTCGTCTGGCTCGTGTACATCCTCACGCTCGCTCCCACCGTCACCTTCTGGGATGCCGGCGAGTTCATCGCCGCCGCCAGGGTGCTCGGCATTCCGCACCCGCCGGGGACGCCGCTGTTCGTCATGGTCGCCCACGTGTGGGCGATGCTGGTGCCGGTCGGCGAGTACGCCGTGCGGACCAATCTGTTGAGCGCGCTGATGAGCGCGCTCGGGGCGGGGTGCTTCTTCCTGGTGGTGCGGCAGTCGCTGTCCGGGCTGGCCGCCGGGCTGGAGCCGCGTCCTGCGGCGCTGCTGCAGAACGGGGGTGCGATCGCGGCGGCACTGATCGGCGCGTTCACCTTTACCAACTGGCAGAACTCGAACGAGACCGAGGTGTATGCGGTCGCGACGTTCACCATCGCGGCAATCTGCTGGCTCTGCCAGGTCTGGCGCGCGCGCCGGGGCACGCCCGCCGGCGATCGCATTCTCCTGCTGATCGTCTATCTCGGCGGCATCTCCGTCGCGAATCATCTTCTCGCTCTGCTGGCGGGGCCCGCCGTCGTCGTCTTTCTCGTCGCCGTCATGCGGGAGGCCCCGGCCGCGACGCCCGAGGAGCGGCGCCGCGAATGGGCCGCAGCAGCGGTCGTCGCCGGCGTGTGGGCCCTCCTCATCGGCAGCGGACTCGGCAGCAGCGCGCTGACGATGCTGGGCGCGATCTGCTTCGCTGCCGCGGCGGTATTCGCGCTCTCGTCCGGCGCCGGCGGCTTCGCGATGCTCGCGCTCGCCATCGCCGCCATCGGGCTGACGCCCTATCTCTACCTGTTCATCCGGTCGGCACAGCATCCGATGATCAACGAGGCGGCGCCATCGACCTGGGACGCACTCCTCGCTGTGGTGCGCCGGGCGCAGTATCCGGTCCGGACGCCGCTCGACGATCCCACCGTGTTCCACGGCCCGGATAATCCCGGGCGCAGTCTGGGCATCATCTGGCTGCAGCTCCAGAACTACCTGCTGTACTTCGACTGGCAGTGGGCCAAGGGACTCACCGGCGCCTCACCCGGCACCTCTCCCCTCCGGCTGCTCATCACCATCGGTGCGCTGGTTCTCGGCATTCGCGGATTCGTGGCTCAGCGCCGCTTTGACCGCAGCGGGTGGTGGCTCCTGTTCATGGTTTTCCTCGTGACCGGCGCCGGCCTTCTCGCGTACATGAACTTCAAGCCCGGCTTCAGCCAGGGGTATGACCAGTTCCCCGATTTCAACATGCACGAGGTCAGAGAGCGCGACTACTTCTTCGTCGTGAGCTTCATCGTGTGGGGCCTGTGGGTCGGGATCGGCCTCGCGGTCCTCGCCCGCTGGGCGTTCGAGCGATGGCGGCGACTCGCTCCGGCCACGCTGCTCCTGTCGGCGGCGGTGATTCCGCTGGCGCTCAACTGGAGCGCGGCGACACGGAAGGGGCCCGATGGCCGTCTTGCAGCCGACTTCGCGTATGACCTCCTCAATTCGGTGCCACCGTACGGAGTGCTCTTCACCTACGGTGACAACGACACCTTTCCGGTCTGGTGGGCGCAGGAGGTCGGGGGGATTCGCCGTGACGTCACCGTCGTCTGTCTTGCTCTCGCCAACACCGACTGGTATCTGCGCCAGCTGCGGGACATGCCGATCCGCGACTTCGACGAGGCCGCCGCACCGCCGATCTGGCGCAGCCGGAACCCCGTTCGCCCGACGCTGCCGACCCACACGATGACCGATGAACAGATCGCAGCATCGTTCGATCCGAACTCGATCCTGCAGCTCGGGCGGCCGGGATTCACGGTGAACTTCGGGCCATTCAGCCGGACCTACCCGCCGAACACCTATCCGGAGCCGAATCAGATCGCCTCGCTCCGAATCGTGCAGCAGAACATCGGCCACCGGCCCATCGTCTGGGCGACCACGACGGGCCGGGACTTTGCCGGGCTCGGCGACCATGTGATCCAGCGGGGGCTCGGGTTCGCCCTCGTGGAGACGCCGCCCGATACGACCGCGGCCGGCGTGAGCGCCGCGACCTTCGGCGGGTTTCCCGTCGACATACCGACCACGACGCGCCTCGCCTGGGAGACTTACCGCTACGCCGGCCTGCTGAGCGGCGAGCACGCGCCGCTCGAGTCGACCGCCGCGTCGATCGCGAGCAGTCTCTCGCTGCCATTCGGCCAGCTCGCCGCGGCCGCGGAGACTCGCGGCGATACCGCCGAAATGACGCGGAATCTGGAGCGCTCGCTCCAGCTCTCCCCCAACCCCGCGCTCAAGGCGGCGTTCGATGCCGTCCGGAGCAGGGGACTCGGGGCTCCGGCAGGCCCGGCGGCGCGGTAACCACCGGCTCCCGTTCGGGTCCCTGCTCGCCTAAATTCAAAGGTTATGGATTTCCCGGCCCTTCCGGCCCGACTGGCCCGCGTGCGTGACGTCATCGCCGAGCGCCAGCTGCGAGCCGGTCACCGGCACGCCGTCCGCATCGTGGCGGTGACGAAGACGCATGGGCCGGAGGCGGTGGTCGCCGCCTGGGAGGCCGGTCTCCGGGACGTCGGCGAGAATCGCGTGCAGGAGGCGCTCCCGAAGCAGGAGGCCACGCGTGACCTGCCGATCGCATGGCACCTGGTCGGCGGATTGCAGCGCAACAAGGCGCGACACGCAGCGGGACGGTTCGCGCTCATCCACTCCGTCGACCGGGCGGACCTCGCCACGGAGCTGCAGCGGCGGACGCCCGACGGAAGCCGGCAGCCGGTGCTGGTGCAGGTGAACTGCTCCGCCGAGCCGCAGAAGGGCGGCGTCGAGCCGGACGGTCTCCCCGCGCTTCTCGACCTGCTTCGGACGCTGGACCGGCTGGAGGTTCGCGGGCTGATGACGATGGCGGCATATGACGCGACGGAGCCGGCGCAGCGCCGGACGTTCGCGCTGCTGCGCCGCCTGCGTGAGACCGCCGCCGCCCGCGGCTACGCGCTGCCGGAGCTCTCGATGGGGATGTCGGATGACTACCCGGCGGCGGTGGAGGAAGGGGCGACGCTGATCCGGCTGGGTACGGCGCTGTTCGGTGCGCGCGTGGCCACGACTGACTGAATCTCCGCACACGGAGTACATGACCTGATGCCGTTTCGACCGTGGCCCGACCTTTCGCCCGCCGAGCTGGAGCAGGAGCAGCTCGCGCAGTGGAAGGCCGAAGGGCTCTTCCGGCAGACCATCGAGGCGACGCGCGGCGGCGAGCCGTTCGTCTTCTACGAGGGTCCGCCCACGGCGAACGGCCGCCCGGGCATCCACCACGTGTTCGCCCGCACGATCAAGGATCTGATCTGCCGCTTCCGGTCGATGCAGGGCCGGTCGGTCACCCGCATCGCCGGCTGGGATACCCACGGGCTGCCGGTGGAGATCGAGGTCGAGAAGGAGCTCGCGCTCAGCGGCAAGCGCGACATCGAGCGATTCGGCGTCGCCGAGTTCAATGCGCGGGCACGCAGCAGCGTGCTGCGGTATCAGTCGGAGTGGGAGGAGCTGAGCGACCGGATCGGCTACTGGCTCGACTACGACCGGCCGTACGTCACGTACAGCAACGACTACGTCGAGACGGTGTGGTGGCTCCTGCACCGGCTGCGCGAGCGCGATCTGCTGTACCGCGGGCACCGCGTCCTCCCGTACTGCCCGCGATGTGGTACCGTGCTCTCCAGCCATGAGCTGGCTCAGGGGTACGAGACGGTCACGACCAATTCGGTCTATTTGACCTTCCCGCTGGCCGGCGAGGCGGGCCGCGAGCTGCTGGTCTGGACGACGACGCCGTGGACCCTGCTGTCCAACGTCGCCCTCGCGGTAAATCCGGAGATGGAGTACGGCGAGTACCTGGTCGGCGGCCGCCGCATCGTGCTCGCCGCCGCTCGCGCGTCGCTCCCGAGCTCGGCGGCGAAGGGGGCGCCGACGTTCGCGGAGATCGGCGCCGAACGAACCTTTCCCGGCTCGGAGCTCGTCGGGCTTCGCTACGCACGGCCGTTTGACGCCGT
Source organism: Bacillota bacterium (assembly GCA_050257015.1). GTDB lineage: Bacteria > Gemmatimonadota > Gemmatimonadetes > Gemmatimonadales > GWC2-71-9 > JAICUF01. The sequence goes on from JBLMWC010000174.1 coordinate 9,485, forward strand.
CCCGCTCCCCGAAGGCGCGGTCTCCGAAGTCGTCGTCCCCGGTGCGTTCGTGACTGCCGCCGACGGGTCGGGTGTGGTGCACATGGCGCCGGCCTTCGGCGCCGACGACTACGCGGCGGGGCAGGAGCACGGACTCGCGCTGGTCCGGCCGGTCGCGGCCGACGGGACGTTCACCGGCACCAGCTGGCCGGGGCTCGACGGCCGCCTCGTGACGGCGCGCGAGACCAACGATCTCATCGTGCAGCGGCTGAAGGAGCTGGGACGCTGGCACCTCACGGTGCCGTACACCCACAGCTACCCGCACTGCTGGCGCTGCTCGAGTCCGCTGATCTATTACGCGCGCGACTCGTGGTTCGTCCGTACCTCGGCGATCAAGTCGCGCATGATCGAGCTCAACGCAGCGGTCGACTGGCACCCGCCGGAGATCGGGGCGGGCCGGTTCGGCGAGTGGCTCGAGAACAACGTGGACTGGGCACTCTCGCGCGACCGCTACTGGGGGACGCCGCTGCCGGTCTGGGTCTGCGAGCGGGACGCCGCCCACGTGGAGGTGATCGGGAGTTACGCCCGGCTCGCCGAGCGGTGGGGCAAGCCGCTTCCCGCCGATTTCGACCCACACAAGCCGTTCATCGACGCGTACGAGTGGCCGTGCGGCTGCGGCGGGACGATGCGGCGGACGCCGGAGGTGATCGACACCTGGTTCGACTCGGGGTCGATGCCGTATGCGCAGTGGCACTACCCGTTCGAGCACCAGGAGGAGTTCGCCGCGCACTTTCCGGCAGACTACATCTGCGAAGGGGTGGACCAGACCCGCGGCTGGTTCTACTCGCTCCTCGCGATCGCCGCCGGCGCCTTCGATCAGCCCGCCTACCGGCACGTGATCGTGAACGAGCTCGTGCTCGACGCCGACGGCCAGAAGATGTCGAAGAGCCGCGGCAACGTGGTGAATCCGTGGGACGCGATCGCCGAGTTCGGCGCCGATACCATCCGGCTCTACCTCGTCGCGTCGAGCCAGGTCTGGCTGCCCAAGCGGTTCGACCGGCGGACGATCCCGGAGGTGGCGGGCGGGTTCTTCAACACCCTCCGCAACACCTACGAGTTCTTCCGGCGCTATGCCGACGGGGTTCCGACTGCCGCCCCCGGTGCGGGCGACACGCTCGCCGACCGGTGGATCCGGAGCCGGCTCCAGGCAGCGGTGGACGAGGTGACGGCGGCGTGGGCGGGGTACGACGTGACGGCAGGCGCGCGTGCCATCATGGACTTCGTCGTGGACGACCTGTCGAACTGGTACGTGCGGACGAACCGCGCGCGCTTCTGGGCCCCCGATCGCGACGCCGACCCGGCGGCGGTGGCGGCGCTGCGCGATGCGCTCGTGACGGTGAGCCGACTCCTCGCGCCGGCGGCGCCGTTCGCGAGCGACTGGCTGCATCGGGCAATCGAGGGAACCTCGGTGCACCTCGCGCCGTTTCCGGCGGCAGGCGGCGAGCGCGATGCGGCGCTCGAGACCGCCATGGACGCCGTCCGCCGGCTCGCCTCACTCGCGCGGGCGGCGCGCGAAGAGGCGCGACTCAGGGTCCGGCAGCCGCTCCGCCGCATGCAGGTCGCGGTGCCGGCCGCGGCGCGGGGCCCCGCGTTCGACGAGCTGCTCGCGCTCCTCCGCGCCGAAGTGAACGTCCGCGATGTCGAGGTCGCGCTGTCGGACACGTCGCTCGTCCGGCTCCGGGCCAGAGCCAATTTCCGCTCGCTCGGCCGCCGCTTCGGGAAGCGGACGCCGGAGATCGCGGCGGCGTGCGCCGGTCTCGAGCCGGACGCCCTCCGCGCGCTGGAGGGAGGACGGGCCGTCACGCTCGACGTCGGCGGCGAGGGGGTGGAAATTCTCCCCGAGGACGTCGTGGTGGAGCGGGAAGTCACCAGCGACTGGATCGTGCAGAGCGACGGTCCGTTCGTGGTCGCGCTCGATCCCGCGCTGGACGACGAGCTGCGCGCCGAAGGGATCGCGCGGGAGCTGGTGAACCGGGTGCAGCGCGTCCGCAAGGATGCGGGCTACGAGTTCACCACCCGCATCGCGCTCTCGATCGACGGCGACCCGCGGCTGCTCGACGCGGCGCGGGCCCATGCAGGGTTCATCCGGGACGAGACGCTGGCGCGGGCGCTGCACGTGGGGGCGCGCGCATCGTCGGCCGATCTGGAGCAGGAGGCCGAAGTGGAGGGGATGCAGGTAGTGCTGGGAGTCGAACGCTCTGATGACGGCCGGCCGCCGGCCGCACCTTAACGCACGGATTGGGCATGAACAAGAAGCAGCTGTCGCATCTGGAGAAGCGGCTCCTGGAAGAGCGCGCACGC
>JBLMWC010000175.1:0-29393 GCA_050257015.1 Bacillota bacterium
GATAGGGGTTGACCCCCTATGCCGGTTTAGCAAACCGGTGCCTTCAGCCACTCGGCCACCACTCCCAGAGTGCGCGGAAAATCGCCCGGGCGCGGCGGTGACGCAAGGGAGGATTCGAGGCGGCACGAGCCTCAGTGCGGCCCCGGGGAGCCGTCGGAGCGCTGGCTGCCGCGCACGATCTCGACCCGCAGCTCCGCCCACCCGTCGACCTGAACGTATTCGACCCGGATATCGTGCCGGCCGGCTGCGAGCGGCGCGTGGTCGACGAGCGACTCGTGCGGCTTCCAGTTGTTCACGGCAAGCCGGCCGTCGACCCAGACGCGCACCGCGTCATCGCTGATCGTGCGCAGCGTGTACTCGCCGGGGGCAAGGTCGACGCTGGTGGTCGCGACGGCGGCGAAGTGCTCGGGAGGCAGTCCCGTGATCGTCGGGCGATACCACATGTAGTCCAGCCGCGGCTCCGTCCGGCTGAGGAGCGGCGAACCGGCCAGCAGCCTCTGGAACGCCTCGGCCCTGGTGCGGGGATCGGTGCTGTCCGCCCAGGCGAAGAACTGCACCTGCCAGTGTGCCGCCGGCTCGAAACGCGAGTAGCTGAAGCGGTACGGCACGCCGGCGGGACGCCGGACTCCGCGCGGCGAGACGGTGGCCTGTCCGTGGTACTCGAGGGTGAGCTCCCAGTCACCGGCGGCACCGGGAGTCACGATGATCGTATCGCCGATCGAGCCGTGCGCCGCCGAGAGCGAGGCGATGCCGCGCCGCCCGGCGACGCGCCAGTTGCCCGGAGGACCGAGGACCCGAAGGGGGAGCGGGGAAACGGTGTCGGGCCCAGCGGGCCAGAGCTTCGGCGAGCGCCAGTCGTACGGCCCCCACTCATCGACGATCATTGCCGCCCTGCCGTCGCGCGCGTGCGCGTCATCGGCGATGCGAAGGCCGTCGGGCAGCGGGTGGGGCAGGGCAGTATCGGGCGGCAGCGGCGGCGCCGCATCGCCGGACATCGTCACGTCGGAGCTGTCGCGCCGGGCGAGGACCGTATCGACCCGGTCGAACCGGTTCCCCAGGACGCCGATGTTGCGGCTGCCGGCGACCCGGAGCGCCACCCGGTTGCCGGTGAAGTGATTGTCGATGATCCGGTAGTCCCGGCTTCGGGTGTCGCGGTGACGCGGGTACGCCCAGTCCGCGGGCTCGGCATTGGCCCAGAGGTTGATGGCCACCGAATCGCCCGCGAACCGGTTCCGCGCGACCAGGTTGTTCTGACCGTGCTCGATCGCGATCCCGATCCGGTTCCCGCCGAAGGTGTTGTCGCGGATCTCCGAATCGAAGCTGTAGCCGCCCCAGAGCCCGTGGTCGGAGCCTTCGGCGCGGTTGCCGATGAACCGGTTGCGGCTGAACGTCGCCTCCATCGCGTTGGTCGGCGCGAAGCTGAAATCGTTCGCGTAGAACAGATTGTCGTTGGCGCCGCCCTCACCGGTGTCCATGGTGGACTGGCCGGCCCAGAGGAAGAGACCGTCGCCCCCGTGCGTCATCGAGTTGAACGCGACGATGTTGCGGCTGCTCTGCTCGTAGAGCAGAAGGTCGGCCGAGTCCTGGCCGCGGCGATAGAAGCCGTGGCTGTACCCGCGGACGTTGTAGCTCACGTGATTGTGGACGATCGTGTTGTCGGACGAGCGGTAGAGGCCGATTCCCACGCCGGAATTGAACTCGATCACGTTGTTCCAGACCCGGAGGCTGTCGGACCGGACCAGCATCAGCCCTTCCATGCCCTGCTCAATCCGGTTGGCCCGAATCTCTCCGCCTCGCACATCCGTCAGGTAGGCGCCGGCGCCGAACCGCAGCCACTCCCCCTGCTCGTTGTGGTGGTGCGAAAGCCAGTCGACCAGGCTCTCGTGCTCCACGCCGCTGAAGAGCCGGGGCTTCCAGTTGTAGCCGAGATCGTTGTCCTCGAGGACGATGCCGCGGGTGCCGCGAACGAGGACCGCAACCTTGTAGCCGCGAAGGCGGGCGCCCCGAATTCGGACGTTCCGGCCGCCGTCCACCAGGATGCCGATCCCGCGGCCGGCATCCGGGTCGGCCGACGGGTCGGCGCCGAGAAGCGTGACGCCGCGGAGATCGAGGGTGATATTGTCTCCACGGATCGTGATCGCCGCCTGGCCGGTGTCGGAGGGGGCAGCCACGCGGTAGGTGCCGGGAGCGGCGCGGAGCGACCGCGTGATCACGATGCCGGTCCGAAGCCTGGGCGCGGATGGCGCCGCAGGCCGCTGCGCGGCGAGTGTCCCGGCGGCGACCAGAACGAGGGTTGTGCCGCAGAGGGCGGGTCGTACGTCAAGCGTCATGACATCTACCCATCGGGGGAAGCGTGGAGAGTCGCGGCGCTGGTCGGCTGGTCCGGTCCTGGGCAGGCCTTGCAGCCGTGGCGACGGCGGCATGCACGGAGCCGAACGTCCCTGACCCAAGCTCACCGCTTGGTACCTGGACCTACCGGTTCGTGACGTCCGCCACGGTGGCCGGTCAGGAGATCAAGTGCTACGAGGATGGCGTCGTAAGCTTTGTCCGCGAGGCCAGCAACGACATCAGCGGGTTCTCCGGCGTCGTGCACTCCAACTGTGTCCCGACGGGAGCGCTTGCGCCACGATCAGGACGCGTGCCGGTCGAAGACGCGTCCGTGTCGCAGACGTCTGTCGCCTACCGCGCCGAAGCGTGCGTGTTCACTGCCTCAGTCCCCTCACCATCCACTGGTGGCGCGCCGATCCGCGGCGACGGGTTCGTCACGTGCCGAAATGCCCTGATCGGGACGGCCGACAGCGCCACGGCCGCGGGGCCGCTGGTCCTGACACGCTGAGCTGCGGCTGACGGCGTGGGTGAGATTCGAACTCACGGTACCCGTGAAGGTACGGCGGTTTTCAAGACCGCTGCATTAAACCACTCTGCCACCACGCCCGGGATCAGGCCCGGAACATAGGTCAGCCGGACCGCACGATCAACGCGACGCGGTTGTCGGTGGGATCGCACGCAGGCTTGCGCCGGGACCGTCCCGGCGGTCGCGGGGCGGCGGTCAGTTGTCGGGAGACCGGTCGCGACGGCGGTAGGCCATCACTGCAATTCCAAGGCAGACGAAAAACGCCGGCAGGGCCAGCACTACCATCGCGCCGAGCATGGCCTGCACCGATCCCGGCATCGCGCTCACCGCGTCAAAGGTGAAGGTCCCGCAGGCGGTGCGCGTCGGACCAGAACTGGTTCATCATTACGAGCACGAAGAGGAGCGCGGGGATCAGGCACCAGAATAGCAGCCGCCGCTCGTACTTGAGGTGCATGAAGTACATGACGGCGATCGCCGCCTCCAGCGCGGCCAGCGCCAGGAGCGCGAGGACCAGGGTGCCCGACGGGATCCCGGCCCGTGTCAGGGCGACTTCGATTGCGACGATACCGAGCAGGCAGATCCAGACCACGACGTAGACGCCCAGCCTCGGCCCCTCCGCCGCCGTTTCCCCCGGCATGGCAGCTCCTTTCATCGAGCCCGCTTCAGCGGACGCTCATCAGGTACACGAGCGGGAACACGAACATCCAGACCAGATCCACGAAGTGCCAGTACAGGCCGGTCGTCTCCACGTGGCCGGCGGTCAGGCGCCCCCGCCCGAACATCGTCGCGATCACCAGGATCGCCACGACGCCGCCCACGACGTGGAGCAGGTGCAGGCCTGTCACGGTAAAGAAGGTTGCGCCGAAGAGCACGGGGCCGCCGGTCGGATTCTTCGACGGACTCCAGCCTTCGTGGACGAGATTGGACCATTCGTGCAGGTGCAGCGCGGCGAAGACGATGCCAAGCGCGGCCGTCACGAGCAGCCAGCGGATGCACGCGCCGCGGCGACCGGCCTGTGCGGCCATGACCGCCAGCAGCATGGTGAGGCTGCTCGTGAGCAGCGCCGTCGTCATGATGACCCCGTTCACCACCGTTGGGCTGAATGCGAAGGGCCGGCCCCATGCCGCGCTGCCCACCCGGAGGTAGCCGTAGCCGAAGAGCAGCGCGGCGAAGGTTGCCGCGTCCGCGATGATGAACAGCCACATCACCAGCTTCCGGGAGTCGACGCCGAGCGGTGACGCCTCGAGCGCTCCGACGGCATGCCCCTCAGCGGGGGACAGTGCAGATTCGCTCACATCATCTCCGGCGGCGCTCAGAGCCGCAGTGCGAGAACCAGGAGGAGATACAGCCACAGGGCGTCCATGAAATGCCAGTAGAGCGTCACGGCGGCCAGCGCCCGCTCCCGCGGTCGGGCCGGCTCTGCCTGGAGCCGGAGCAAGAGATAGCCGAGCGCCACGATACCCCCGAGAAGGTGAAGCGCATGCGCCGCGGTGAAGACGTAGAAGAAGCTGCTGCTCGGGTTGGTGGCGAGGTAAAGTCCCTGGGCCGCGAGGCTCCGCCACGCGAATAGCTGGCCGGCCACGAACAACAGGCCCAGGAGCAGCGTGACGACGAGCCACGCGACGCCCGCGCCGGCGCCGACCACCGCCCCGGGCGGGCGATCGGCGGCCAGCTCCCAGGCTGCGGTGAGGCGGCGCGCGGCGATGGCGATCGTCCCGCTGCTCAGAAGCAGGACGAACGTGTTCGCGTAAAGAATTCGTGGCAGGTCGAAGTGGCGCCAGTCCGGCGCGGCTCCCTGCCGGACCAGCAGCGCACTGGTGAACGCGGCGAATGCCATGGAGATCGCCGCGATGCCGATCCAGACACCGGTCCGGGCCGGGGAAGGCGCGGGCATGACGCTCGAGGTCATCTCAGGTCGCCGCCGGCTCGGGGCGGGCCTGCATCCGGTAGTCCCCGCCCGGTCCCGCGGCGCCGTAGTCGTTGGGGCCGTTTACGACGACCGGATGGCGGCCGCCGAAGTTGTCGAACGGCGGCGGCGAGCTGGTGGACCACTCGAGCGACGTGGCCTGCCACGGATTGGCGGGCGCCGGGGCGCCGCGGAAGCGGCTCCAGATGACGTTCGCGAGGAACACGAGCTGCACGGCCCCGGTGAAGAGCGCCGCCATGGTGATGAAGCGGTGAAGCGGGAGCGACCCCTTCATGTACTCGTCGGTGAACGCCGAGTAGCGACGCACGTTACCCGCGAGGCCGAGGTAGTGCATCGGCATGAAGGTCGCATAGACCCCGATGAGCGTCAGCGTGAAATGCACCTTGCCTGCCGTCTCGTTCATCATCCGGCCGTACATCTTGGGGAACCAGAAGTACACGCCGGCGAAAATGCCGAACATCGCCGCCACGCCCATCACGAAGTGGAAATGCCCCACGACGAAGTAGGTCCCGTGGAGATAGGTATCGATGGACGGCTGGGCCAGGAAGAACCCGCTGATCCCGCCGCTGACGAAAACGGAGATGAAGCCCAGGCAGAAGAGGCCCGCGGTCGTGAAGCGGTACTTCGAGCCGTACACCGTCCCGATCCAGAGCAGCACGACGATGGTCGCCGGAATCGTGATGAGGAGCGTCGGCACCGAGAAGAGCGTGGCCGAGAGCGGATTCATCCCGCTCAGGAACATGTGGTGGCCCCACACGGTGTAGCTCAGGAACCCGATGGCACCCATCGAGGCGAGCAGCACCTTCGGGCCGAGCAGCGGCTTGCGGGCCATCGCCGGGAGGATGTGGGAGACGATGCCGAATCCCGGAAGGATCGCGATGTAGACCTCGGGGTGTCCGAAGAACCAGAACAGATGCTGCCAGAGAAGCGGTGAGCCGCCGGAGTGCGGCTGCAGCCGGTCGCTGGCCACGAGGCCGCCAGGGATGAAGAAGCTGGTGCCCGCGACGCGGTCGAGGATCAGCAGGACGCACGCCGGCAGGAGCACCGAGAAGGCGATGAGTGCGATCACGGCCGTGATGAACCAGGCCCATGTGGAGTAGGGCATCCGCATGAGCGTCATGCCGCGGGTCCGGAGGTCCAGCGTGGTCGCGATGAAGTTGAGCGAGCCGAGGAGCTGGCCGATGCAGAAGATCGCGATCGACACCGCCCAGAGCGTCTGCCCGGTGCCCTGGCCCGGCCCGGCGTCCTTGCCGATCGCGCTCAGCGGCGCGTAGGCGGTCCAGCCGGACAGCGGCGGCCCCTCGTGCACGAAGAACGACGCGATCAGCACCAGGAACGCGAGGAAAGTCATCCAGAACGACATCATGTTGAAGCGCGGGAACGCCATGTCCTCCGCGCCCACCTGGATCGGCAGCACGAAGTTGCCGAAGCCCGCGAACGGCGCGGTCGTGAGCACGAAGAAGACCATGATCGTGCCGTGCATCGTCATGAGCGAGAGATAGAGCTCCGGCGTGATCACGCCGCCCGCCGCCGTGTTCGGTGCGATCGCGCCCAGGCCCGGGACGGGCGAGGCCGGGTAGGCAAGGTGGAACCGCATCAGCCATGAGAGCACCATCCCGGTTAGCACCGCCACCAGCGCCAGGTCGAGATACTGCCGCCCGATCACCTTGTGGTCGAGGCTGAACACATACTTCCTGATGAAACCGGTCGGCGGGTGGTGCGCGTGTGCCGGTGCCGAGACGGTCGCCTCGTGCGGCGCGACCCGCGGGGTGGTCAACTCATCCATGGAGCCCGCCTCGGGCCGCGTGGCTCATTGCAGTTGCGCCGCCTGGTCGTCCATCCACTTTTTGAACTCCGCCTCGGGCTGGACCTCGATGTACGCCCGCATGTTGAAGTGCCCCAGCCCGCACAGCTGCGTGCATACGATCTCCTTCTTGGCCACCTTCGTGGCCGTGAACTGGAGGGGAATGGCGAGCCCGGGAACGAAGTCCTGCTGCAGGCGCAGCTCCGGAACGTAGAACGCGTGCCCCACGTCCTTCGAGTGGAGCGTGAGGAGCACCGGTCGTCCGACGGGGACCACCAGGGTGGCCGAGACGATGTCATCCCGCGCGGTGGTGTCGTTGGCGGGGTCGAGTCCGAAGAAGTTGCCGCTGCCGTCGTCGATCAGGTCGGGGTGCAGGGTTCCCAGCTTCCCGTCCTTCCCCGGATAGCGGAAGTAGTATGCGAACTGCTCCGCCTGCACATCCACTCGGAGCGCGTGCGGGTCCGGCGGCGAGAGGAAGATCCCGCCCCACACCTTGGTGCCGACCAGGGTCAGGACCAGGATCTCGGCGCCGACCAGCAGGATGGCGATCACGACCATCGGGGTCGCGCCGCCAGGAAAGATCCGGATTGGTCGATCGCCCCGTCCGCTCGACTGCCAGACGAAGGCGGCGAGAACGAGCTGGGCCAGCACGAAGAGGATGCCCGACGCGATCATCGTCTCGCCCAGCTGATGATCTATGCCGACGCCAAGGACCGAGATGTCGGGAGGAAGCCACCAGATGCGCGCGATGAACACGCCGGCCGAGATGACGGTAATGATCGCCAGGATTGCTGCGAACAGTTTGCCCACGGTGGCTGACCTCCGCAGAGCGCGAGGAACGCGGATGCCGCCGGAACGCCCGCGTCAGGCGGGCATTCCGGCGCAGCGTCCGCGTCGACCGGACTTCAGTACGGGGTGACCTTGTAGACGAAGTCGCTCGTGGCGCTTCCGCTCGCGGGCACCGTGACCTGCTGGCTCTGCGTGCCGAACCGCTCATGCCAGGCGGTGACGGTATAGGTGCCGGGCGCGAGGCCGCTGATGGTGAACTTGCCGTCCGCGCCCGAGACGGCGTAGTGCGGGGTCGAGAGCACCGCGAAGTAGCCGTGCATCCACGGGTGGATGTTGCACTTGACGGCGATGAACTCGGGCTTCGCATACGTCGCGTTGAGCGGCGGCGATCCGGGCGGTTGTGACTTGTTCCACTCGGCGTTGAGCTTGGCGAGCGGGTGGATGTTATGGGACGTCTTGTCGTTGTTGTAGATCTCGAGCGGCTGCCCGGCCTGCATCACGGCCACGTGCGGCACGTACTCGCACCCCTTCTGGTCGTAGCGGACCGGGGTGGTCGGGGCGGCGGCGGGGTGATCGCCGGCGGAGATATAGATGACGACGTTCTTGATCGTGTTGCCGGGGCCGGTCACGACATTCTCGTTCATAACGGGCGTGGCGTGCTGCGCGGCGCACGTCGGTTCCTTCGCCATGTCGATCGGCCGCATCTTGGGCGGCGTACCGGTGAAGGTGATCGTGCCGGAAACGGCGCCCGCGGTTGCGTGCCCGGTCGGCAGCGCGGCAGTCACGCTGGCGCCGAGGGCTGCCACGGCCAGGATGGAAGGCAGGTTGATGCGCATCGGTCGGCTGATCCTCTTGGTGTAAGGCGAATGACTCATTGTCCGGCCGCGTCCGGACCGATCGGCCGGAGTTCTCCGGCGTGCGCGGGAAGCCAGGCGTGCCACATGGTGGCCTCGGGTGACGGGATCGGCTGCAGCGTTCTGAGGAAATGCACCAGATCCCAGGCCTCCTCCGGCTTCAGGTTGTCGGCGAACGACGGCATCGGGGTGCCGTCCACGCCGGTCATGAAGATGCGGTACAGGTCGGCGTTGGTGACGCCGCACTTGAAGCGTGACCCGGTGGAGAAGTTGTAGGGCCGGATCGGATTGTCCTTGCTGTCGGTCAGCGTGGATGCCGACGGGCCGTCTCCGTGGCCGGCGGGGCCGTGGCACTTCCAGCACTCCATCTTCTGGAACAGCTCGCGCCCATGCAGGATGCTCGCGGTGGTGATCGGCGTCTCCGGCGGCACCGTGATCGGCGTCCCCTGCTGCTCCGCCTGCCAGCGAGTGGAGAACGCCTTGATGTAGGCGACGACGTCGGCGCGCGCCTGGCTCGGCAGGGGAGCCCACGGCGGCATGTTGGTGGTGACGAAGCCGCGGGAGACCGAGTGGAAGAGGTCCTCGTCGGTCGGCAGTGTCCCGGTCGGTGTGGAGCGGCACTTGAAGACGGCCGCGGTGAAATCCCGCGGCTTGGGCTCGATCCACTGGGCGTTCTCGCCCGCGCCGTCGCCGTCCTGCCCGTGACATCCGACGCAGTAGCGCAGGTACACCCGGCGCCCGGCGTTGGCGTGACCGGTGAGGTTGCCGATATGGGATACGACGCCGGTCGGCGCCTGTGCCGTGGCGGGGGCGACCTGGGCCAGCACCGCGGCGGGAACGGACAGCAGCAGCCCGAAGCCGGCTGCGCAGACCATCAGGCGAATGCGACTCATTCGTGGCCTCCAGCCGTCAGAAGTCGAAGTCGAACGCGATGAGCACACTGGTGCTCTTCACGGGCGTGTCGGGTGACAGCGGATCGACGCCGGCGCCGGTCCCGCTGAGCGGCATGACGCCGATCGTCCGGGTGAAGCTCACCTCGCCCACCATTGCCATGCCGGCGCGGCTGAACATGATCGGATACCAGCGGTAGCCGAACGTGAAAGCGTTGATGTTGCCCAGTGTCTTCGGCGTCGCGGGATCGGCCTGGCGGGACATCCGGATGATCTCGTCGCGCTGGGTCAGGACGAACTGCGGGCTCAGGTAGTAGTGGGCCTCGACGAGCGCGCTGTTCCAGACGGCGTTCTGCGTGCCGCCCGCCAGGTCCTTGTTGTCGTTCCCGTGCAGGAAGAGGGGCAGGAGCTCGAAGTCGCCGACGAAGAAGTCGCCCACCGCGCCGAAGCGGGAGAACGACCGGTTCTCGGTGCCGGTGCCGGGTATCGGCTCACCGCCGATCGTCTCGAACGCCGTCGGGCGTCGTCCGAAGTAACCGAATACCCCCACGCGCTGGACACCCAGGGCGCCGGCGTCGAACGCCTGGCTGAGGTTGATCGCCGCATCGTAGCTCTTGCCGGCGGGAAGCCCCGGCGAGCCGTCGACGCTGCTCAGCACCGCCACGCTCGCGCGGCTGTAGCTGTTGGCCGAGTGGCCGAGCCACTCCGCGCCGATCTGGTTGTCCCCCAGGCCGAAGCCGGTCGCGTCGCCGGGCGGCACGAAGTGGTAGCTCTGGTAGAAGGTGCCGTTGCTCGAGAGCATCATGGCGCGCTTCTCGGAGAGCATGTTGTCCAGCTCGAACTTGCCGAACTTCAGGTTGGCCCACCGCGACTTGAACAGGTTGTCGAAGCGGACGAACGCGGCCTCGATACCGACGCCTTCGCCGTCCTCGAACGTCGGGACGAAGCCGAAGGTGATGTTCTTGTACAGCGTGCCGAGCATCAGCACATCCGCGCCCGAGATGTCGAACCCCGACTGCGTGATGGTCCGCTCGGTCACGCCGCTCCCGCCGTCGCCCGGGACCGCGTCGACCGGCTGATTGGTCGTGCGTTCCAGCCGCCACTGCGGCGTGGTCCGGATGGCGAAGGGGAGGTAGGACGGGTTGAGCCAGATGGGCGAGTCACGATCGTTGCCGAGTTGATATCCGTTGTCCTTGAACATCTGCCCGAACGGGTTCAGCTCCGGCCATGCCGTGTGGCAGGCAGAGCACGCGAGGTTGTACTTGCGCGCGAAGGCGGGAATGGCCGCGCGGCCGTGCGCAGCCAGGCCGGCCCCGCCCGTCAGCAGTGACGCCTCGTAGCGCGCCACCGCCCGCTCGTCGGGGCGATCCGCCGCCGCCGCCGGAGTGATGCCGAGGGCCGCGAGCGCGCCGCCGGCGATCAAACCCGTCGAGACGATCCGTCTGCAACCACCAAAGCGCTTCACAGACCAGAACATGTCGCCTCCTGGCTCCGCTGATCGCGAATGTTGGGTGTAGGTCCTGCTGCGTTGTATCAGGGACTGGCCGGGGAGCTGCGGGCCGCGGGCGCGGCGGGGGGGTACCGGAGAGGGGCGGCCGCGTGGCGAGGGGAAGGTCGGCGGCTTTACGTGGCCGGCCACCCTCGCCTGCGGCTCTGCTGGATGTGGATCAGCGTCCATGCTGCGATCCTCCCGCCGGGGGGAAGATGCGTGAAGCAGCTAATGCCGACTGATTTGATGGGACTTGTTAATGCTTCCCGGCAGAATTGTCAAGAATCGTTCACGGGCCGGTGCGCGAGCGCACCAGGTCACCCACCAGTACCGCGGCGGGATAGAACATTTCCTCCTCGCTGCGGGCGTGAAGCGCCAGCGCATCCGCGAGGCGCGCCACCGACGCGTTGTGCGCCGCGGCGGCGGCCTTCGCGAGGCGCGCAGTCGCCGCCCCGATCGCCTTGTGCTCTTCCAGCATGCGGGGAAGCTCGAGACGGAGTGAATCGGTGAGCGGCAGAATCGCTCGCATCGGCTTCGCGTCATCCCCGCGTGCGAGCGGCGCCAGCAGACCGAGCGGTGGCAGGGCGATCTGCTCCTCGCGTACGAAGTGGGGGTCGAGCACCTTCGCCAGAGCCCGGGCCGCGGTCCCCACCGGACCCCGGAGCCGCGTTGCCCGCAGCAGCGATGCGTGAATCTCGCGGTGCTCGTGGGTGAGGGATTCGGGGATGCGGATCGCCGCGCTATCGGGATGCGACGGTGCGTGAGCCGGCTCCTGTGACGCGCCCGTCGATGGAATGGCGAGCAGGGCCCAGAGAACGAGAGGAAGCGTGATGCCAGTGGAGCAGATGGCGGGCGAGCGCATGTCGAGCCTCCGGGTCGGGTATTCGTGCGTCGGGTCGGCCAGACCGGCGCTCCGCCAGTATGTCACCGACTGCATGCAGATCACGTGAAGCGGAGATGAAGCCGTCCGGCTCCGCGGCGGCGCGCCGGAGCGGCGCGCCGCGCACGAAGCTCGGCCCGCGCTCAGCGGCGCGTGATCCTGACCCGCCACACCTCCGGACCATCCGCCTCGTACACCCAGTCGAAGCTCTCGGGACGCTCGGCCATGAGCTGATACCGGAGGGGGCGCGGATCGTGATCGTTCACCAGCAGGAGCGATTGTCCGCTCGTCAGGGCATCGAAGGTACGGAAGATCGTCGGATGCTTCTCCCGCGGCGGAATGAGACGGACGTCGAGCTCGATCGGCTCCAGTGACGTGGGCACGGCTGCTCCTTTGGGGTTTGGGTCGGTCATCGGACGACACTCGGCGGAGCGGCTTCGGGCCGCCAGATCCGCACGAGGACACGGTCGGCGTGCGACTCGTCCGCGTCGCACGCGAATCCCTGCTCGGCGAGCAGGGGGAAGAGAAGCTGGGGCACCCGCGAGTTGATCTGCAGCAGGGACCAGCCGGGAGGGAGAGTCTCGAGCGCGACCAGCGTGCGCATGAGCGGCTCCGGCGGCTCGAGTCCGCGGACGTCGAGCTCGATCGTGCGATCGGCGGCGGCGGTCGCCGCCGGGCCTCCATCCGGCCTGTGGGCGACCGGCGAGGCCTGTGGGCTGTCGGCGCGGGTACGCCAGAACCAGGCGGACCAGTCGTCGGGCGCGTGCTCCGCCGTCTCGGAGATGAATCCGCGCTTCGCCATGACGGCGAGGAGTGGATGCGGCTCGAAGGTCGCGCGGAGATGCAGGACCTCGCCGGCGCCGAGCGCGGAGACTGCCGCCATGATTCGGCTGAAGGGTTCTTCGCCCGCGCGAAGGAGCGGACGCACGTCGAGCTCGACCTCGGGTGCCCCGGCGGGCCGGCGGGAGCCACGGGACGCGGCGGAGGCCTCGGTCCGGGGTGTGGATGACGCGGCCGTGTCGGTGACGCCGAGGGCCGCGTTGAGGTCACGCAGGAGCACGCCGACCGGGATCCCGGCAATCCGTGCCGCCTGCTCGACCGTGACGAGCGGGGCCATCACGCGCCGCATCGCGCGGTTCCGGAGCCGCGCGAAATTGGGCGAGTGGCGGGCGAAGACCGCCACGAGTGCCTCGTCGCGGGCGAGCACATCGCTCACGCGCTCCCCCGCGGTGATCGCCCCGGCGGGCCGGGGCCGTTTCACCGCCGCCTCCCCGCCGCCACCCGGCCGAGCTGTCCTGCGAACATGAGTACACCTCCCAGGAAGAGAGTCACCCCGCATCGCGTGATGGCGGTGGCGCCCAGCGCGATGCCGCCGAGCAAGAGCAGCACGCCCGTGGCCATGAGCCCGAGCTGGATGTGCGCCACTCGCGCGGAAAAAGTATCGGCGACCGTTGGGACCGGACCCTGGCCCATCCGGCCCCGGTAATGCACCGTCCACGCGAGAAGCGGCACGATCTTGTAGAGGAAACCGGTGACGTACAGCACGATGCCGCCCACCAGGCCCGTGACGACGTAGGCGGTTGCCAGCCTGCCGTTGAAGGGGCGTGCCAGCACGAGCAGGCCGAGTGGCGCGCTGAGCGTGAGGAACCCCGTGGCGGTCGCCACGTAGCGAAGACCCGGGTCGAGGCGCCTGCGGATCCGCCGAGCGTGGAACGCGCGCACCTGGCGCAGGAAGCACCCCAGCCCGCCCGTCAGCAGCGCCGCACCGGCCCAGCTGATCACGCTGCTCGTCAGCGCCAGACCGGTGCCGAAGAGGGGGACGCCGGCAGCGAGGAGCACGAGGGAGCGGCGGGTCCAGCGCGTGTCGGCCCCATGGGCCAGAAGGAACATCGGCAGCAGCCGGTGCGAGACGCCGACGATCATGATGAGCGCCCAGCCGACGACTGCGACATGGAGGTGGATCGCCAGCACCCGTACCCGCGCTGCCGCGATGAACCCGGTATGCAGGTTGTGCAGGAGCAGGATGCCCAGCCCCAGCGTCAGCGTGAGGAACGTGATGGCGAGGAGCACTGCCGCCCACGTGACGTCCCGGGAGCGTGCACGCGGCAGTGACGCGGCGACGTTTCCCACGCCGAGGAGCACGCCGGCGCCGACCAGGGCCACACCGGCGTGATGGAGCGGCGCCGCGCTCGCGGCTACTCCCGCCGCGAAGAGCCCGGCGCCGGGCGCCAGCAGCGCAAAGCTCGCATGCCCGAGCCGACGCGACCGGATCGGCGCGCCCAGCGCGACCGGCAGCAGCTGATAGAGCGCGCCGAAGATCGTGACGGTGAGCCACCCGAGCGTGAAGAGGTGCGTGACCCCCGCGACATGCGGCGACGTGAAATTGCCGATGGCGAGCTCGGGCGCGACCCAGACGAGGCCGGCCGCGCCCGCGATGAGGTACAGCAGCGCGGCCGCGAAATGCTCCGCCGCAAGGCCGATCGAGCCGCTCGCCGGAGTGAGCCCGGGAGGCGTCACTCGCGGGCGTCCGCCGGCTCGTCGGCCCGGTCCTCCCATCCGAGAGCCGTCGCGACGCGGCTGGCGATCATCCCGAACGCCAGCGCCGCCTCGCTCTCCGGCCGCGCCGCCACCGTCGGTGTGCCCGCGTCGGCCTCGGCTACCATGACAGGGTCGAACGGAACGGCGCCGAGCAGCGGCACGCCGAGCCCTGCCGCGAGGGTCTCTCCCGCACCGGTGCCGAAGGCGCCCGTCATCGTCTCGACGATGCCGAGCACCGGCACCTCGAGCGTCCGGAACATCTCGGCCGCCTTCCGCGCCTCCGCGGCGGCGACCCGCGGCGGCTGGGCCACGACGATCGCGCCGGAGAGGGCGACGGCCTGTGCGAGACTGAGCGGGATGTCGCCGGTGCCCGGCGGGAGGTCCACGACCAGCACGTCGAGCTCGGGCCACGCCACCCCGCGCGCGAACTGCTTGACCGCCTTCGACACCATCGGCCCACGCCACACCGCCGGCGACGCCTCACCGATGAAGAAGCCGAAGCTGATGAGCGGCAGGCCCCAGGCGTCGATCGGGACGATGTGCTTCTCGGGGGACATGCGGACCCGTGCCGCTCCATCCTCTACGCCGAGGAGAATCGGGAGGCTCGGGCCGTAGATGTCGGCGTCGAGGAGGCCCGTGCGAAGGCCACCCCGGGCGAGCGCCAGCGCGAGGTTCACCGCCACCGTGCTCTTCCCGACGCCGCCCTTGCCCGCGCCAACCGCGATCACGTGACGGACGCGCGCGAGCTTCACCTGGTCGGCCCACGGATCCGGCGCGCGACCCGACGCGGTGCGCTGCGCGGCGCTCGGCGCCACGATCTCGACCGCAACCGACGCGGCCCCGAGCGCGAGCGCGGCGTGGCGCACGGCCGCTTCGAGGCGCGGCTTGATCGTAGGATCGTGGGTGACCACCGTCAGGCGGACCTTCACGCGGTTGTCGCACACGCTCACGTGCTCGACCATCCCGAAGGAGACGAGATCCCGGGCAAGGCCGGGATAGGGGACGCTGCGGAGCGCGTCCCGCACGGCATCAGCCGTGAGCTCGGTGGCCGGAATCGTCTGGCTGCTCATCACCACTCGCTTGCGAAGTTGCCGAAGATTGGCGAGCGGTGATGGGCGGCGGTGTGACGGTTGTCGCAGTGCGGAAGGAAACGCGGAATCCTGCGCTCAGTCGTAGCGCGGGCGCTCGCCCGGCCGGGCGAGTGTGCGCAGGCGGTGCAGGTCGGGGATGCGAAGTCGGGTTCGGCCGAGCGATTCGATCATGCCCTTGCGAGCAAGCTGCTTCAGCGCGCGCGAGACCGATTCGCGCGCGGTGCCCAGCTCGATCGCGAGCCCTTCCCGCGTGTGGCCGAGGGTGACTTCCACGCCGTCGCGAGTCTCTCGGCCATGCTGGGCCGCGTAGTCGGCAAGGTAGACGGCCAGGCGGGCGGCGACATCGCGGAAGGCCAGCGTCTCGGTCACGTGCACCAGATGTCGCAGGCGCTTCGCGAGGGCCCGGATGATGGCATCAGCGGCGTCGGGGTTTTCGCGGTAGAGCGCCTCGAAGTCGCTGCGGGGGACGAAGAGCAGTCGTGAGTCCACCTCGGTCTCGGCCGAGGCCGGGTAGGGACCGGCGTCGAAGAGCGGCAGCTCGCCGACCGGCCGTCCCGGGCCCTCACTGTGCAGCACCTGCTGGCGACCCGACGGGCTCGTGCGATAGATGCGCACCCGTCCCTCGACGACGACATACAGGCCGCGGCACGGCTCGCCCGCGGTGAAGAGCACGCTTCCGGCCGGGTATGACCGGACGCCCGAGCGGGCAGACAGACGGCTCAGCGCCGAATCGTCGAGGCCGGCAAACAGCGGGACCTGTCTGAGCAGTGCGGGCACGTCCACGTGCGCTCCCTGTGGGGCGGCAAGGGAAGGGAAGTGTGTGACAATCGTCACGACTGTCGCCAGCCTGCGCCGACGAGATTGCGTGTGGCTCGACATCACTTCTGCCGGGAGCGCGAATGACCGACGCGGAGGCGCAACTCGACGCGCTGTGGCAGGCCCTCGCCACGGTAATCGATCCCGAGCTCGGGCTCGACATCGTCACTCTCGGCCTCGTGTACGAGGCCGGCGTCGACGGGAAGAACGCGACAGTCACGCACACGCTCACCACCCCAGGGTGT
The DNA here is from genome assembly GCA_050257015.1 of Bacillota bacterium. Classification (GTDB taxonomy): domain Bacteria; phylum Gemmatimonadota; class Gemmatimonadetes; order Gemmatimonadales; family GWC2-71-9; genus JAICUF01. The sequence continues at coordinate 16,178 of JBLMWC010000175.1, forward strand.
CCGATGGAGCGCATCATCACCGAGGGGATTCGCGCGGCGGCGGGCGCCGTGCCGGGCATCGAGCGGGTGGAGACCCGACTCGTCTGGGACCCGGCGTGGCACGCCGGGATGATCGCGCCCGGCGCCTGGGGCAGCTGACCGGTCAGCCTGCCAGATAGTTCAGGACTGCCTCTGCGGTGTAGCTGCTCCGCCCCTGAAGGAACGCTCCGAGCGCCTTCAGGTCATCGCCGCTGGTGATCAGCGCCGGTTCGAGGAGCCCCTCGTCTCTCACCTGCGGCTGGCCCACGTTCGCGAGCAGTGCGTTGCAGAGACACCGGCGCCCTTCCGTGTCCTCGATGCGTCCGCCCTTCTGCACGTAGGCATCCACCGGCTCGGCCGCGCACCGGTAGCCGATTCTTCCGTCCGGCTGTTCGTAAGGCACGCGCAGGCCGCCGACGTCGCACACTCTGGTCCGCCCCGTCTCGGCGGCCGCCGGATCGGCCGGCCAGCGCACCACCTTGAAGGGGTAGCCCGTCGGCGAGGCGCGCGGGTCGGTGAACACGTCGACTTCTCCGCGCGCCACGTGCTCGAGGACCGACTGCTTGAGCTCCGGCGCCAGTCCAGACTCGTCGGTGTACGCGAACAGCGTTCCGACCTGGATGCCCGCCGCGCCGGCCGCGCGTGCCGCCTGGAGCGCCTCGGGCGAGCCGGTGCCGCCGGCGAGCCAGAAGGGGAGCCCGAGCTCGTGCATCTTCTCGAGGTCCACGACGTCGCGCTCACCGTATACCGGCTCCCCGCGTTCGTTCAGCGGTGCCGCGCCGCGCGGCGGCGCGTTGTGTCCGCCGGCGGTGGGACCTTCGATCACGAACCCGTCGACCCGCCCGCTCGCCTTCCGGGCCAGCATCGTCGCGAGGGAGTTGCTGGCCACGATGGCCAGGAACGCCGGCCGCCCGAGCGCCGGCGGCGGATCGAAGTAATCGGCGGGGTCGAGCGCGATGCGCACTTCGCGCCCCGCGCTCAGGCCCTCGACTTCGAGACGCAGCGACGCCGGCCGGCCCTCGGCAAAGGCGTCGAGAACGGCGGGGATGTCGCGCGGGATCCCGGCGCCCATGAGCACGAAGCCGACCCCGGCCAGCATGGCGCCGTAGAGCGCCGCCAGGTTTGGCAGCTGGACCTTCGTCAGGAGATTGATGCCGACCGCTTCGCCGTGACCCTCACGGGCAAGCCAGACCTCGACGAAGTTGGCCAGGATCGTGATGCGCTCCCGGGCCCGCGATGCACCGACGCGGTACATCGGCAGCATGCGGTACGCCGTGCCGGCCGGCCGGCCTTCCGGCAGGAAGTAGCGGCGGAGCGCGTCGGCGGCGACATCGGGCAGCGGAAAGGCGGCCATCGCCCGGCGCATGTGGCCGCCCTCGTCACCGTCCTGCAGGCGACGAACGAACAGCGATTCGACGGCGGTGCCCGACACGACGCCGAGATAGCCGCGCGACGAGACGGCGCGGGCCAGGCGCCAGTTGGAGACGCCGATGCCCATGCCGCCCTGGATGATTTCGGGAAGGGTGCTCATGCGCGGGTGGGGAGAGGCCGGCGCAGGGCCGGCGGCGCGGCGGGAAGCGTCCCGCCGATCGTGCGCCAGATGTTGTAGACGAACAGATAGGCGCCAAGCGTCTCCAGAACGCCGCCGGCCACGAGAAAGGCGGCGCCGTGCATGCCCGCGTGCGGCTGCAGTATGAACCCCGTCACCATGCCGGCGAGTCCTGCGTTGGAGATCCACCAATGATAGCCGGGCAGTACCCGGCTGCGCAGGGGATTGCCGCTGAAGCGGGGAATCACGTGGTAGGCGACACCGAAGATCATCATGGTCACGAAGCCGACGAGATTCATGTGCACGTGCGCCGGGCGGTAGATGATCCACTGCGGATGGGCGGCCATGCAGAGGCCCAGCGTGATGCCAAGGGCGAGCCACGCGAGACTCGCCCGAACGAACCAGCGGACGAACCACTCCATCAACGACCGCCGGGGCGCGGGGTGATCAGCGCCGCGATCACCAGCTCTTCGCGGTCGGCCCGCATCCCGTGCGGCTCCCGCGGAGCGATCGCCAGCAGCTCGCCAGCCCGGACCGCGCGCTCCCCGTCGCCGCCGAGGACGAACCCGGTGCCGGAGACGACCGACATGAACACGCTGGAGGTGCTGGTATGCGGAGCCACCCGCTGCCCCGGCGCGATCCGGAAGATCACCACCCGGCCGTCGTCCGCGTCGTGGGCGAGCGCGATCGCCGGACGATCGTGTCCGGCCGAGACGGCGGCCGCGGCGATCGCTCGGGGATCGTAGGCGTTCACACTGCCTCCGTCGCCTGCCGAAGCGCCGCGAGCAGCTCCGGGAGCGGCAGGCCGACCGTTGCCGCAGCGTCGGCGAGCGAGAGTGATCCGCCGCAACAGGTGTCGATGCCGAGCCGGTTGAGCACCGCGGCCGCCGCCGGCGTCTCCCGGAGCAGGTCGTTGACGGTCAGCGCGGCCGGAAAGGAAGGCGAGGTCATCGGTTGCTGTCCTGGGCTTGAGCGAGGTGAGTGGCCGGCAGCAGGTCGCCCACGGTGAGCTCGGCAAAGAAGGCGGACGAGACGTCGCGGACCTGCTTCCAGCGCCAGTGCGCGCCACACGGTGCATCGTCGCGGCAGCGGGTCCGGCCCATGATGCAGCGGTGCTCGCTGGGGGCGAGATACGGTTCCACGATCGCGGCAAGCCGGATCTCCGACGGCGGTGCGCCGAGACGGTACCCGCCGCGAGCGCCGCGCACCGAGCGCAGGATGCCGAGCGCGCCCAGCTGGTTGAGGGTCTTCGAGAGATAGTTCTGCGGCGCTCCGAGCGACTCGGCCACCGCCCACACCGGCACCGGGCCTTCACCCTCGTGCTCGGCGATGAACGAGACGGCGCGGAGCGCGTACTCGGCGGTCTGCGGGAGAGTAAGCATCGGTCAGTGGCCCCCGGCCATCAGCTTCGGGTGGCCGACCTGGATCACGCCGACCGCCCCGCGGCTCGCATCCGCGAAGGAGTGGGTCACGAAGGCGTAGTGGCCCTCGCCGCTCTGGCCCTTGGCGAACGTCGTTTCGAAGACGGCGCCGCCGCCGACGGGCACCATCTGGGTCTGGATCCCGTGCAGCGCGTGGGACGGGTCGCCATCGGGGTAGACGGTGTCGAAGATCGCGCCGACGATATGGAAGTCGCTATCGCGGTTCGGCCCGGCGTTCACCACGAAGAAGCGGACCTTGTCGCCTTCCTCCACCTGGAGCGGAGCGGTCCGGTACTGGTCGGCCCGGCCGTTGAAGACCACGTACGTCGCCTTCCCGTCGAGCATGGCGTTCCAGTCGCCTTCACGCACCGAGGTGTCGGCGGCGGACGGCTTCGGATAGAACTCGCTCTGCACCAGCACGAACTCCTTGTCCACGCTGCCGGGCCACCCGCCCTTCGGGTCGACGATGATCGCCAGGTACATGCCCTGCGCGATATGCATCAGGACCGGCGCGGTGCCGCAATGCACCATGAAGGCGCCGGGGGTCGTGGCGGTGAATTCGAAGCTGAGCGAGTCGCCCGGCATGATCGACTTCATGGCGTGGTCCATCGGGAGCCGCGCGGCGTGGAGGTCGATGGAGTGCGGCATGCCGCGGGCCTCGTTGACCAGCTTGATCCGCACCACGTCGCCTTCGCGCACCCGGATGACCGGCCCCGGAACCGTCCCGCCGAAGGTCCAGCCCACGTAGCGCACGCCGTTCGCGATCTCGATCGTGTCGTGCGTGATCGGGATGCGGAACTCCTTGATCCCCGCATCGGACGCGGGAGCGACGCGCGCGTCCCAGGCCGGCGCGGTCGCGGTGCGCGTGACGCCGAAGTCGGTCCGTTCGACAGTCCGGCTCCGCACGGCGGCGGTGGTGAGGAGGAAGGCCCCGGCAAGCGCCAGGAACGCGGTCGCGGTCAGGCCAAACTTCTTTGCGGTCAGCATCGGTCGGTTCGCTCCGTCTCAGTGGGCTTCGGTGACGGGCGGAGGATACCGGTTGACCGGTCAAGGCAGTTTGAAGACTCCATGAAAGAATCTTCATCCAAAGGTGTGATTTGACGGCGACGGGGCGGCGCGAGGGGAGGGAAGTGCTCAGCGCGCCGCAGCGGAGGTGGATGGGCCCGGCGAGTCGGACAGTGCCGCCGCCGGCAGATCGTGCCACGCCGCCGGATCCACGTCCTTTCCGTGAATGTAGACGCCGTAGTGGAGGTGTGGGCCGGTCGCGAGCCCGGTGCTCCCGACCCGACCAAGGCGATCGCCTCGGCGGATGGCATCCCCCCGGTGGACGGTGATCGTGTCCAGATGGAAGTACGCGGTATGGATTCCCCGGCCGTGGTCGAGAATCACGGTCCGGCCCGTAAGGACGTACTCGCCGGCGTCCACCACGATCCCCGCCGCTGCCGCCCGCACCGCGCTGCCGCGAGCGAGCGCGATATCGAGTCCTGCGTGTCGCCAGGACGGCGTGTCGCCGGTCTTGAGCAGCGTCGTGTCGGAGCCGAAACTCCCGGTCGTGCGGGAGGTGGCTCCGAGGCTCATCACCCGGCTGGAATCGGAGGCGGGGAAGTAGAGGCGCTCCACCCCGTACCCCTCGGCCTTCGCCTTGCCGCCGGGATTGAGCCAGCGGCCGGACCAGCGCGAGGCATCGGACTCTCCCTCGAGAACCTGGCGGAGCGCACGCGCGTCGCGGGCTATGTCGGCGCTGCGCCGTACCAGGGCGTAGTGAGCGGAGTCGAGCAGGACGATCTGCCGGCCAAAGTCGCGGTCAGCTACGACGACCGTCCGGCGCGCGCTCACGCCCGGCGCCCGGACGCTCAGAACGAACTGGCCCGCAGGCTCATCGGCGGGGAGCGGCACGATGGCGCGGATGGTGGACCCGCTGCGACTGCAGGGCAAGGCGACCGACTGCCAGGAGCAGCTCGGCGCCCCATCGCCCGCCGCAGCCACGACCGCAACGATGACCCCGCCGCGCTGAGGTGCGGCGGGGTAGAGGCGCATCGTGCCACTGTCGGCCGTTCCGGCACTGTCCCGGAGCCGGAGGGACGGCAGCGAGGTGTCGCCGCCCGCGCTGTCGCCGGCACCGGCGCGGAGCCGCATGGTCAGGGTATCGGATGCGGAGTCGGCGATAGCTGCGTGCGTAGCGGCTGGCGCGGAATCCGTCGCCACGTGGGGTCGCCCGCCCGCCTCGCAGGCCGCGCATACTGCTGCCGTTGCCAGCGTGATCGCTCGCATCATCGTCCACCTCCCGCTCTGATCTAGCCCGAGAGCCGGATTGCCACCGTGACGCAGGCCACGCCGGCTAGTCGCAGCGCGGGTGCATCCAGTCGCCGTCGGTGGTGACGCCGAGTGCTCCGTCCATCACGCCGTCGCTGCCGGACGGGCCGAAGAGGAGTGCCACGCGCAGCTTCCCGCCGCGGGCCAGTGTCGCGAGCATCTCATGGGAGGGCGACGCGGTGAGCAGGTCGATGTTCGGATTGAGGGGCGCCCCGGGCCAGGTGGCGAGGACGGTGGCGGGGCTCGTGCTCGCGTCTCGCAACTCGGCGGCGCTGAGCGAGCCGCTCAACTGACCGGTCAGGGCGATGTTGAGCACGCGGAAATCGGGGTTCGCATTGCGGGTCTCGTTGAGCATGATCGAGACGGTGACGGGAGGCGCGGGCGCGCCTTGGACCGAGCCAGCGGCGGTACCATCGAGCACGAGCGTCCGGTGCTCGTAGGTGCAGGCGCCACTGTCGAGGAAGCAGGCGCCAAGCGCGAGCGGGAGGAGGGCGGGGAGGCACATTGATGGAACCCGCATGGAGCTCTCCAGTCGGAGGTCGCTGTATGGTAACGCGGGGTCGTGACCTGCGCGTCCCCGCGCTGCGGATTCCGCGACGTGCAACAGGCGCACGCGTGTTGCGGGGTGGGCCGGCCGGGGCCGACTGGACAGCGCCGGTGAGATGGCGCTGTGGCGCGATGCCGTAAGCCATAATGCATCAGGGGGTTGCTGGCGCCACCTCAGGTGATGGATGAGCTCGCGACCGTACGGTACGCCGACTGCCTTGTCGGCCGGCATCCCCCGACTCGACCGAGCCTGATGTCCGTTCCCCGCCTGCTGCATGCTGGACTGATCTCCGTGTGTCTCCTCGTCGCCGGCTGCGGATTCGAGCCGGCCGGCGACGCGCCGATGAAGGCGCCTGCGCTGTACCGGACATGGTGGGCGCGGACGGAGGCCTGCTCCGGGCGGACGGGGGACTTCGAGCGGGTTCAATGGTTCGTGGTGGACGGGCCCGGCTTCACCTGCCCCGGCGGCACCTGCGCGGGTCGCTGGGAATCAACCCACCGGATCTACCTGGCCGGCGACTATCGGAACAGCGAGATGGTCGTGCGGCATGAGATGCTGCACGAGCTGCTCGGCCGGCCGGGCCATCCCGATCCGCCGTTCGGCGCCGAGTGCCCGCTCACCTGGTCCACGTGGAATGGAGATCGGGCCGCCCTGGGCGACAGCCCTGAGCGGCCCGACACGCTGCGCATCGACTGAGGCGCTCAGCGTGAGATGTTTCCCATCACCGCCCGGGAAATCGAGTCGGCACGCTCTGCCTCCTTCGTCTGTCCCTTCTGACGCATCAGATCCGACATCCCCCCGTAGATGACGGCGTAGAGCGACAGGATGGAGGCCGACGGTGGGTCCACCCAGCCTCGGGGCCGGGTCCATGCGGCGCTCTTCCAGTGATACACATCCCACATGAGCCGCTCGCTCCGCGGCAGATTCACGTAGCCGAGTCCCTGGGACAGGACGATCGAGTCGCTCGGCACGACCGGAGAGGGGAGCAGCTTGCGCACGAGTCCGGTGGTGACGAGATACGCCGTGAGGCCGAGGGTCTGGTCGGGATAGCCGCCATCGCTCCAGGCGAAGTAGATCGGGCGCTTCCGCAGATTGTCCTTGATCAGGAAGATCGTCGCGAAATCCTTGCGCTCGAGATACTCGGTGCCGAAGGCGATCTGCACGCTGTCGAGCTGCAGCCCTGAGCCCTTCTGCACCGGCTGCACTTCGGGCAGACTGTCGAGCTGTGATTCGGTCAGCGAGAAGACCGGCGTGGTCGGCTTGGGCCAGCGTGTGGCTGACCGCGCGGCCAGCGCGGTGGATCCCGTATCGGTGAGCGGCGTGCCGGCATTCTCGGCCGGCTGCGGGCGCCAGAGCGCCGCCGCCGAGCCGGGATCGAACGTCGGCGCGGTGCGTCGGCGCAGCTGGCGCAGATGCCAGTCGGTGTTCATCAGCGACAGGTTCGCCAGCGTGACGTCCCGCCGCACCCCCTCCACCTCCTGAGCGTACCAGAGCGGGAAGGTGTCATTGTCCCCGGCGGTGATCAGGATGCCGTACGGCTCGATCGACTCGAGGAGGTCCACCGCGAAATCGCGCGCCAGCCGCTCGTGGGCGCGGCTGGCCGTGATGCGGTTACCGAAGAGCGGCACCAGCGCAAGCGCCAGCACCGGCGTGGCGAGCGCCCAGCGGCTTTGCGGCGTGCCGCGGTCGCGGAGCATGCTGACGACCGATTGCAGGAGCGCGCCGAAGCCGACCGCCACCAGCACGCCGAAGTACGAGAACGACGCGATGAAGAAGTAGTCGCGCTCGCGGACCTCGTGGAGATCCTGGGGGATCTCGAGGTGCTGCGAGTAACCGTACTTGAAGTTGAGATACGTGACCAGCGCGATCGTGAGCGTGCCGAGCATCGCGGCGGCCGCGAGACCGGCCCGGCGGTCGCGAAGCCACAGCACGACGAGGCCCCAGAGTCCGAGCACGCCGAAGACCACGGAGGCGGCGACGCGGGTGACCCCCCAGTCGCGGCCGAACTGCCAGGCGAAGTACTGGAAGTAGTTGGCGATCTGCGCGACGAAGTCGGCCTGGCGCTGGTAGACCGGCGGCTTGCCGTACTGCGCGCGGTTGAGGACGTCGCTCAGGGCCTTGCTGAAGAACCCGATCGGCTCGCCTTCGTTGATGGCGGGGAACTGTCCCGCCCGCATCGGCAGATAGATGTAGTTGAGCGAGATCCCGATGAGGACGGCCACGACGATGCCGCCCAGTACCCACGGCCGTGTGAAGACGCGCCAGTCGGTCCACAGGGCGTAGATCACGACGGCAGGCGCAGCCAGCACGCCCATCAGGTGATTGGTCGACGTCAGCGCCAGCACGTACGCGATGAGCACGAGCCAGCGGTCGCGATGCGGGCCCGGCTCGTCGTCCGCCCAGTGCACCACGAGCCACATCACGAGCGCGACCGAGAGCAGCGACACGGTGTAGACCTTCTCGTTCACCGTGGACTGGTTCCACACTGTCCACGAGAACGCCCCGACGGCCACCCCTGCCGCCGCCGCGGCGAGCCGCGCCCACCGGACCGGCACCACCGGCTGAAGCCAGCGTTCCGCCACCAGGAACCAGAGTCCCGCGGTCGCCGCGCTTGTCGCGGCCGCGAAGAGGTTGATGCGCTCGGCGTACGACGCGGCGAGCGGCAGCAGCCCCCACACGTGGGCCAGCAGTGTGAAGAGTGGATTCCCCGGCGGGTGCGGAATGCCGAGGACCTTGGCGGCCGCGATGTACTCCGACGTGTCCCAGAACGCCGTGGTCGGCGAGATGGTCAGCACGTAGACGATGAAGACCGCGACGGCAACGGCCGCGGCCGCCAGATACGGCGGCGGATCGCGGCGGACTGAGGTGACAGAGGTCATGGGTCCGGGTCGGCTTAGTGGCGGAACTGGCGACGGCCGGTGAGCACCATCGCGATCCGGTGATGGTCGGCCGCGGCGATCACCTCGGCGTCCCGAACCGAGCCGCCGGGCTGGATGATGGCGGTGACGCCGGCCGCCGCGGCTTCATCCACACCGTCGGCGAAGGGAAAGAAGGCGTCGGAGGCGAGGACGCTGCCCTCCGTCTGGTGGCCCTGCCGGCGTGCCTTGTGCACCGCGAGGAACGAGCTGTCCACGCGGCTCATCTGGCCGGCGCCGATGCCGATCGCCATCTCGTCCCGCGCGAGGAGCACGGCGTTCGACTTCACCATGCCGACGGCGGTCCAGGCAAAACGGAGATCGGTCCATTCGAAGTCGGTCGGCGACCGGAGCGTGGGGACCGACCACCCTTCCTCCGACGGGTCGAACACGAACGCGTCCTGCACCAGGAACCCGCCCCGCACCCGCTTGTAGTCGAGGGAGCCCGTCGCCCGGCTCACGGGCAGCTCCACAACGCGCAGGTTCTTCTTCGCTCCGAAAACCGCCACCGCCTCCGCGTGGAACGACGGCGCCACGACGACCTCGACGAAGAGGTCGCGCATCGCGCTCGCAGTGGCCTCGTCCACGACGGTATTGAAGGCGACCACCGAGCCGAATGCCGAGACCGGATCGGTGGCGCGGGCCCGGCGGAACGCCTCGATGGCGCTGCCCGCGACGGCGACCCCGCACGGTGTCGTGTGCTTGATGATCGCGCAGGCCGGGCGCGCCGGCCAGTTGGCCACCGTCGCCATCGCTGCGTCGATATCGAGGAGATTATTGAAGGAGAGCTCCTTGCCCTGGCGCTGGACGAGATCCCGCATGCCGCGCGGCTCCTCGGTCACGTAGAGCGCCGCGCGCTGCGTCGGGTTCTCGCCGTAGCGCAGCACCTCCAGACGCTCCATCGACAGCCCGATCCGGCTCGGCAGGCCGTCCTCGCGCGGCGTCAGGAAACCCGCGATCGCGCTGTCGTATTCGGCGGTGTGAGCGAAGACCTTGGCCGCCAGCTCGCGGCGCCGCTCGATCGGCACCTCGCCCTCACGCAGCATCCGGAGGACGGTGTCATAGTCCGTCGGGTCCACGATCGGCAGCACGAACTCGTGGTTCTTGGCTGCCGAGCGCAGCATGGACGGGCCGCCGATATCGATGTTGTCGAGCGCCTCTTCCAGACTCACTCCGGGCCGGGCGACGGTCCGCTGGAACGGGTAGAGGTTGACCGCGACGAGGTCGATCGGGTCGATGCCGTGGGCGGCGAGCGCGGTCCGGTGCTCGGGCAGGTCGCGGCGGGCGAGCAGTCCGCCGTGCACCATCGGATGGAGGGTCTTCAGCCGGCCGTCGAGGACTTCCGGGAAGCCGGTGATCTCTTCGACGCCCATGACGGCGAGTCCAGCGGCCCGCAGCGCGGCGGCGGTGCCGCCGGTCGAAACGATCTCCCAGCCGAGTCCGACCAGCCCCTGCGCGAATCCCACGATGCCACGCTTGTCACTGACGGAGATCAACGCGCGCGGCATGCCGAATCTTTCACCGTGACGACTCCAGAGGAGAGGGAAGGGGAACCGGATGCCCGGTTCGCGCGGCGGCCAGTACCACGGCCGGCAGCAGCCGATGTTCGGCTTCGAGAACCCGCTCGGCGAGGCGCTCGGGGGTGTCGCCCGCGCAGACGGGAACGCGCTCCTGCGCCAGGATCGTCCCGCGGTCGTACACCTCGTCGACCAGATGCACGGTCGCGCCCGACTCGGTCGCGCCGCTCGCGAGGACCGCACGGTGCACGCGCGCGCCGTACATCCCCGGCCCACCGAATGCCGGCAGCAGCGCCGGGTGGATGTTCACGATGCGCCCCCGATAGCGCGCGACCACGGCTGCCGGCACGAGCTTGAGGAAGCCGGCGAGGACCACCAGCTCCACCGCCTCCGCGAGCAGCAGGGCGAGCCACTCATCCGCATCGGCCGGATTCCGCAGAACCGCTGTGGGGATCCCGCGCTCCCTGGCGTGCGCGAGTCCGCCAGCATCCGGCCGGTCGCTGATCACGAGGACGACGCGGGCCGGAGCGTCGCCAGCCAGCGCGTCCAGCAGCGCCACCATGTTGCTGCCGCGCCCCGAGATGCAGACCGCTACCCGCATTGGCATGGCCGGAAAAGCTAACGGAGGGGGTGGCAATCGCCTAGCGGTTGCGGTTTGCCAGTCCCCCCACTTGAGAAACGACTTTACGCCGGCCTGCTAAGTCACATCCCCGCGCACGGTTCGCCGATCGATCGGCGGGGGCACGGCCGTTGCATTCGAGCCGGCGCATTCGAATTCATTGCGCCCTTCCGGGCCCAACCGTCCATAGCGGAGTGAACCAACATGCGGGCGAGCATCCTGACCATTGCGGCCGCGGTCGCGCTGATGAGCTGCGACGCGCCGAAGCAGCTGGGACCCGGTCTTCTGATCGAGGATCTCATCCCGCAGGTCAGCAACGCGGATGGGACGATCCAGGCGGTGCTCCGCACCGGCCCCGCTCCGGAGGCGGGCACCGGCAACGCGGCGACGATCAGCGGGATCGGCAGCGTGGTCAACGGCGGCAGCACACAGGTGACGGTGGGAGCGGGCCAGTCCTTCAACACCGTGATCGTGGCGATTCCCGGGTTCCAGAACTACTGGGAGCTCACCCTTCCCGGTGACGTTCCCGCCGCCGACGTCGTCGTCGGCATGGCACCGTCGCTCACCGCGAGCAGCTTCCAGATCCGCTATGGCGTCGTCAGCGGCGGTGCGCTCGGCGCCTGGGGCGTCCAGAACATCCGCGTCACCCACGTCGGCACCGGGGACGTGCAGATCAGCGTCTCCTGGAGTGGCGCGAGCGACGTCGACCTCCACGTCATCGATCCGAACAACGAGGAAGTGTATTACGGCAATACGACGTCGGCGAGCGGAGGCACGCTCGATCTCGACTCGAATCCGGCCTGCAGCATCGACAACGTCAACAACGAGAACATCGTGTGGCCGGTCGGCGCGGCGCCGCACGGCGACTACCGCGTGGTCGTCCACTATTACGATGACTGCGGCGTGCCCCGCTCCGACTATGTCGTGACGGTACAGCGGACCGGGCAGAGCGCGCAGATCTTCAGCGGCAGCTTCATCGGACTCAACTCGGCCAACCCGCCGAAGGAGATCGGGACCTTCACCTACTGAGCCGACTGGCGCGTTGCTTCCGAGGGGCTGTCGGCTCAGGCCGGCGGCCCCTCGGGCGCATCCAGGGCATTCCCCAGCGCGCGGCCGACCGCGGGGAAGCTGTCGGCCGGAAGGGTGCGCGGGTCGAGCAGCACCTGGCCCGATGCGACGCGGGCCACGACAGCCGGCTCCCCCGTGCGGAGGCGGAGGGCGAGCCCTTCGGCTCCCATCTCACCGGGGTCGAGCACCACGAGCGAGGTGGGGAGCACCGCATCCGGAAAGGCCCCGCCGCCGACGGCCGAGTCGCCGGGGACAACCTGCGGCGCCAGCGCTGCCGGACACATCGTAGCGAGCGCCTGGGCCCGCTCGCGGAGCGTTTCGGCGTCGAGCAGCAGCATGGCGAGAACGGGAATCTTTCGTGAGGCCTCGCCGGTCTCGTAGAGCTCCAGCGTCGCCTCGAGTCCGGCCAGCGTCAGCTTGTCGGCCCGCACCGCCCGGGCAAAGGGGCTCACGCGGCAGCGCTCGACGGCATCGGCGCGTCCCACGAGACACCCCGCCTGCGGACCGCCGAGGAGCTTGTCGCCGCTGAAGATCACGACGTCCGCGCCGCTGGCGACGGCATCCTGCACCCGCGGCTCGCCCCGCAGTCCGACTCTCCCGAGATCCATCAGCAGCCCGCTCCCGACATCGTAGACACAAGGCACCTGCGCCTCGCGCGCCAGCGCCGCGATCGCTGCCGGCTCGGGCGTCGCGACGAAGCCGTGCTGCGCGAAATTCGACCGGTGCACGATGAGCACGGCGGCCGCACCGGCGGCGAGGGCGTCGGCGTAGTCGCGAAGGTGGGTGCGGTTGGTCGTACCGATCTCGCGGAGGCGTGCACCGCTGTGGGCGAGGATCTCGGGGATGCGGAATGAACCGCCGATCTCGATCAGCTCGCCGCGCGACACGGCAACCTCGCCGCCTCGGCCGAGCGCCTCCAGCGCCAGGACCAGTGCGGCGGCGGCATTGTTGACGACCAGCGCATCCTCCGCACCGCTCAGCCGGCAGAGGGCGGCGCGAGTGTGATCGCTCCGGCGGCCCCGGCTGCCCGACGGCAGATCGAACTCGAGCGTGGAGTACGCCGAGGCGACGGCAGCGACCGCGGCGACCGCCGCATCGGCCAGCGGCGCGCGGCCGAGGTTGGTGTGCAGGATGACGCCGGTGGCGTTGAGGACCGGCCGGAGCGAGGGGAGACTTCGGAGGCGGAGCCGGTCGCCGACGGCGGCTCCCCAATCGGCCGGGGGAGGTTGGCGCGAGCGGCGCGCGCTCG
>JBLMWC010000176.1:0-11327 GCA_050257015.1 Bacillota bacterium
CCCGGCCGTTCGGTGCGACATTTGCTGGATCACGGCCGTCTGGCCGAAGTCTCGCGGCTCATCGCGGGGCTGTGATCGCCTGGTCGTCAGTCATTCCGGAGGGGTCAATCGCATGTGGCACCTGAACGCTCGCCGTCTCGCCGTCGTCCTGTCCCTCATGCTGGCTGCTGGCGCGGTCGGGTGCGGTGGGGGGCCACCCCCGCCGGGCCGCGTGTACGTCGTGGACCGCCCGCCGCGCCCGGTGGTCGAGGTGGCCGGCGCCTCTCCCGGCGCCGAATGGGTGTGGATTCCCGGCCGCTACCAGTGGCAGCCGAGCGGCTACCTGTGGCAGAGTGGCCACTGGGACCGGATTCCCCGCGGCAAGCACCGCTGGCAGCGGGGCCACTGGGCCCACACGAAGCGCGGGTGGTACTGGGTCGAGGGGCGCTGGAAGTAACCGCTTCCGTGACCTGCACTACAGCGGCCGATGGGCGCCTCCAGCGATACTGGAGGCGTTCGTTCATACCGGAGCCGTGGAGGGCGCATGCTGAGCCGGGCCGATACGATGAAGTACGTAGGGCGATTCCTCGTGTTCTTCTCCCTCGCCGTATTCCTGCTGGGGCGGCACTACGCGAATCTGGGCCTCGTCTCCATCGCGACGGGCCTCGCCATCCTCGGGGTCGTGTGCATTTCCGACGCCATTCGCCACTCCGTGTCGGAAGTGGTGGTGCATTTCCCCCGGCCGAGCGGGAGCTTCCGCCGCCGCCCATCGCAGGATCGCTGATCGTCGCAGATTCGCTGATTCAGGTTTGAGGGCTGGCGTTGGCCGGGTATTATTGGCCTCATGCCCGCCGGCGATCCCGCCCCGTTCGTGGAGGGGCGCTCCCCCGTCACAATCCTCGTCGTCGAGGACGAGGAGGCGCTGCGCGCACTCATCGCGCGCATGCTGGCCGCCGAGGGTTACGCAACCCTCGAGGCCCGGGACGGCCAGGACGCGCTCCGCGTAATCGACCAGCACGAAGGCCCGGTCGATCTCGTCGTCACCGACATGGTCATGCCGGTCATGGATGGCGGCCGTCTCGCGGCCGAGCTGACGCGGCGGAAGCCCGAGCAGCGCATTCTCTGCATGTCGGCCTACGCACCCGCGGAGCTCGCCGATCTCGGCCTGGTCAGTCCCGACGCTCCCTTTCTCCGCAAGCCATTCATGCCGGCCCAGCTCTATCGTCAGGTGCGCGAGGCGCTGGCCCCGATTCCGGAGTCCCCATGACCGACCCGGTTCCCGCCCAGCATGCCGCCGACGCCTGGCAACAGCATCGCCCGACACTGGAGGCGCTCTCGGCCGAGCTCGCCGCGCGTGATCCGGTGCTGGCCCGCAGTCTCGAAGGTGCGATGCAGATCCGGGATGCGATCCTGATCGAGCTGGTCGGCGCCCATGTCGCAGCCAAGTCGTACGCGAACGGGTCGCTGCGGGATCTTGGCGGCCGCATCGTCGCGGAGGCGCGGGCGATCGCCGGCCACGGCGGCATCGCGAGCCAGGCGGGGGGGCAATAGGGCGGTGACGAGTGGCTGAGCGTCCCGGTCTCGCGATCCAATGGCGTCTCGGCGGTGCGTTCGCGCTTGCGCTCGGCATCTGTGTGCTCGTGGTCATCCTGTCCTACCGTGCCACCAATCAGTTCATCAGCTCGAGTCGCGAGGCCTCCGCCGCCGGGCGGATGATGCTCGAGCTGGAGCAGACGCTCTCGCTGCTGCAGGATGCGGAGACCGGCCAGCGCGGCTACCTCCTGACCGGGGACGACGCCTACCTCGCGCCGTACTACGGCGCGCTCCGGCAGCTCGCCGTCGAGCGGAACATCCTGCATGCACTGCCCGCGGGCACCGATTCGGCAACGGTGCAGCGCATCGGCCGGCTCATCGACGCCAAGCAGGAAGAGCTGCGTGCCTCGATCGAGGCGTACCGATCGCGGGGTCGGGGAGCCGCGCTTGCCATCGTGCGGGACGGCGGCGGCAAGGCGGTGATGGATTCCCTGCGGAGCATCATCCGCGGGCTCGAGGGCCGCTGGGAGGCGAACTACCGCCAGACCGACGACTTCAGCAGCTCGCGGGCCCGCGACACGCAGGGGATCATCGCGCTCCTGGCCGCCCTCACGGTCGTCCTGCTTGGTACTGCGTTCGTGGCACTCCTGCGCTACGTCAACGGTCAGGTCGCGACGGCGGCGGTGCTGCGCGTCGAGCGCGCGCAGCTCGAGCAGCGCGTGGCGGAGCGCACGTCGGCGCTGAACGAGCGGACGTCGGCGCTGAACGAGCAGATGGCACGCACCCAGGGCGCCCTGGCACAGGCCGAGCGGGCGGCGGCCGAAGCGCGCGTTGCGGAACAGGAAGCGGCCCGCGCCCTCGAGCAGTCCCGCATCTCCCTCAGCGCGCTGGCCGACAGCGAGGCGCGATTTCGCGAGCTGGCCGACGCGATGCCGCAGGTGGTGTGGACCGCCCGGCCGGACGGCTACGTCGACTACTTCAACCGGCGCTGGTACGAGCTCACCGGCGGCCACCCCGGGCGCGGCGGCGACGCGAGCTGGGTTCCCTACCTGCACCCCGACGACGTTCAGCCATCCCTGAAGCGATGGTATCACTCGGTGCACACTTGCGCACCGTACGAGATCGAATACCGGTTCCGCGATGCCGCGAGCGGCGCCTACCGGTGGCATCTCGGCCGTGCCCTGCCGGCGCGGGACGCCTCGGGCACGCTGCTGCGCTGGTACGGCACCGCGACCGACATCGATGACCAGAAGCGGGCCGCCGACATACTCCGGGCTGCGCAGGAGGCGCGGCGCCTCGCCATCGACGCCGGCGGACTCGGGACCTGGAGCTGGAACGGGCCGGCCGGCGAGCTGGCATGCGACGCGCGCTGCCGCACGATCTTCGGGCTCCCGCCTGACGGCGCCATCAGCTGGGGCGCCTTCCTCACCGCCGTGCATCCCGAGGACCGCGAACGGGTCGAGGCGGCGATGACCGCGGCACTCAACGGGCCGACCGACGGCGCCGACTACGAGATGGAGTACCGGATCACCGCCCCGGACGGCGCGGTCCGGTGGGTGGCGGCCAAGGGGCGCCTGTATCAGGAGTCAGGCGAGGGGCGCCGGCGGCTGCACGGCGTCGCCATGGACATCAGCGACCGGAAGCGCGTGGAGGAACGGCTCCGCCAGGTGGAGCGCATGGGATCGGTGGGACGGCTCGCCGGCGGCGTGGCCCACGAGGTCAACAACATGATGACCGCGGTGCTCGGCTTTGGCACCTTCGCCATGCAGGACCTCGAGCGCGGCGGGAGCCCGATCAGCGAGGTCGGCGAGATGGTGAAGGCCGGTCGCCGGGCGGCGGCGATCACCCAGCAGCTGCTCGCCTTCAGCCGCCGGCAGGTACTGCAGCCCAGCGTGCTGAGCGTGGAGGAAGTCGTGAGCGAGGTGAGCCCGATGCTCGCCAAGCTCGCCGGCTCGGACCGCGAGCTCGTCGTCCGGCCCTCCGATACCGAGGGCCAGGTGCGCGCCGACCGCGGCCAGCTGGAGCAGGTGGTCGTGAACCTCGTGCTGAACGCGCGCGACGCCACCCCGGCCGGAGGGCGGATCACCATCGAGTGCGGCGCCGTCTCGCTGGACGACAGCTACCGCGCGCGGCACGAGGACGTCGCCATCGTTCCCCGGCGCTACGCCATGATCGCCGTCAGCGACACCGGCTCCGGCATGACGCCGGAGGTGCGGGCCCGCGCATTCGAGCCGTTCTTCACCACGAAGCCGGTCGGGCAGGGCACCGGGCTCGGCCTGTCGACGGTGTACGGCATCGTCAAGCAGAGCGAGGGCTACGTCTGGGTCTACAGCGAGGAAGGCCACGGCACCACCATCAAGGTGTACCTGCCGATGGTGCAGGAGCCGCGGCCGGCGCCGGTGCCCGAACCGCCCAGGAAGCCGCTGCATCGTGGTGAGGGGACGGTGCTGATCGTCGAGGACGAGGCAGCGGTCCGGTCGCTCGCCGCCCGCACGCTCGCCGATCTGGGCTACGAGACGCTCGAGGCGGAGGATGGCCGGTCGGCGCTCGAGCTGCTCGAGGGACGCAATGGCGATGTGCGCCTCGTGGTCACCGATCTCGTCATGCCCAGGATGAACGGCAAGGAGCTGGGCGAGGAGCTGATGCGCCGCCACCCCGGCATGCCGGTGCTCTACATGTCCGGGTACACCGACGATGATGCCCTGCTGCGTGGACTCGTCGCGCCCGATGCGCCGTTCGTGGGGAAGCCGTTCGCTCCCGACACCTTCGCGGCACGCGTGCAGGAGGTCCTCCGGCGCTGAGCGTCGCCGGGAAAATCCTCCGCGTTTCGTGTCGCCTCTTCACAAGGATCGATGATGCTGCAGGAGCCGCTGCTCACGTGGTGGGAACCGGTCACGCAGTACCTGGAGTTCCTCGCCGTCTTCCTGCCCGCCGGGGCTGTCGGCTTTCGCTACTCGTCGCTCAGGGCGGGGTTGGCGGAGGGGGACACCGTCTACCAGGACGCCGCTCATCGGGCCGCGTGCATCGGACTGGCCGGCACCGTGATCGGCGCCGTGTTCCTGGCGCGCGCGTTGCCCGCCCTCGCGGCGCGGCGACATGTCACGGTCACGGCCCTCGTCACCGGCAGTCTCCAGCCGGCGCTGCAGGTGCTGCTGCTTGCGCTTGCCGTCATCGGATTCCTGATGGCGACACGGCGGGTCGCCTCCGGCTGGCCGCTCGCCGCCGCCGGCGTCGTGCTCGGGCAGCTCCGCGGGATCCTCGGCGGGCAGTGGCTCCGGCTGGTGAATCCGCTGCACGTCCTCTTCGGCGGCCTCTGGATCGGCACCCTCTTCGTGCTCGTTGTCGCCGGCATCAGCGCTGTTCTGCGCGATGAGCCCGCCGGTCCCCGGCGGGGCGCGATCGTGGCCGATATGGTCAACCGGTTCTCGCCGCTCGCCCTCGTCGCGTCGGGCTTCCTGGTGCTCTTCGGCGTGATCACGGCCTGGCAGCATCTGCGGGTGCTCAGCGCACTCTGGACCACGCCTTACGGTTACGCTCTCATCGCCAAGCTGTGCGTCGTTCTCGTCGTCTTCGCGCTCGGTGCGTGGAACTGGCGGCGCCGCCGGCCGGCGCTCGGGAGCGAGGACAGCGCGCACGCCATTCGGCGGAGTGCCACCGGGGAACTCGGCGCCGCGGCCGTGGTCCTCGCATGCACCGCTGTCCTCGTCAGTCTTCCCTCGCCCCGTGAAGGTCGCGGCGGGAGGCCGGAGGGTGCGCCGGGCCGGCCGCCGGTGGAGGCCCGGCACTGACGGAGCCGCTCGACCCGGCGGCGCTCGCCGAGCGGCTTCCGCGCGGAATCCGGTTCGGCAGCTCGAGCTGGAACTACCCCGGCTGGCAGGGGCTGGTCTATCACCAGCCCTACCCGGCGAGCGGCGCGACGGCGCGTATGCTCGGCGAATACGCCCGCTGGCCGCTCTTCGGCACCGTCGGCATCGATTCCACGTTCTATCGCCCGCCGTCTCCGGAAATGCTCGAGGAGTACGCTGCGGAGCTCCCCGCCGACTTTCGCTGCGTCAGCAAGGTCTGGGATCGCATCACGATCCACACCTTCGGCCGGAGCCACCCCGGCGCTGCAGGACACCGGAACGACGACTTCCTGAACGCCGATCTCTTCCTGGACACCATATACGACGTCTACCGCGACCATTTCGGCGGCCACACCGGGCCGTTCGTCTTCGAATTCCAGGCGATCCCGCGGTCGGCGCGGCTCGATGGCTCGGCGTTTGCGGACCAGCTCGACCGCTTTTTCGGCCGGTTGCCGCGCGGCGCGCCGTACGCGGTGGAAATGCGCAACGCCGACCTTCTCACGCCAGCCTATTTCGCGGTGCTGCGCGAGCACGGGGTGGCGCACGTCTTCAACTCGTGGACCCACATGCCATCCATCGGCGAGCAGCTCGATCTGCCGGACAGCTTCACGGCTCCGTTCACAGTGTGCCGTGCGCTGCTTCGGCCCGGCCGAGCCGACGCCGATGCCCGCGCTGCGCTGGAGCCGTTCGATCGGGTACGGTCGGTCGAGACCGCCGTCCGGCGCGATCTCGTGCGCCTCGCCAAGGCGACGATCGAGCGGGACGCTGACGCCTACATCGTCGTGAACAACCGGCTGGAAGGATGTGCGCCGCTCACGATCGAGGCGGTGGCGCGGATGCTGGTCGAGGACGCCGAGTGATCGCGCCACGCCGCTCGCTCTCGATCCAGGTGAAGCTCCCGCTGGTCATCGGCGGGCTCTGGCTCGCCGCGATCCTGCTCCTCGGGTCCGTCGCCACCGCGTACATCGCGGCGTCCGAGCGCCGGGCTGCCGCCGAGCGGCTCTCAGCCGTGACCGACCAGCTCGCCACGCTCCTGCAGGGGAACGCGACGATGATGGCCGAAGCGGCCCGGAAGCTCGCCGCCAACGCCGCACTCCGTCACTATCTGGCGGCGACCCAGACCGCGGACCAGCAGGTGCCGCTCGGCGCCGGGCCGTCGAGTGATTCGGCACTCGCCGCCCTCGCGCCGACCGGCCTCCCCGGCGACCGCATCGCCGCCACCCAGCTGCTCGACGCCTCCGGCCGGCGGCTCCTTTCCTCCGGTCCGCTCGCGACGCACATCGACAGTCTCCACACGAGCGGACTGCTCGCGACCGGGGCCACCACCGACTCCGGGACCGTCGGGCCGTTTCTCGAGGCGGGCGATTCGATCGTGATGCCCGCGATTGCCACCGTCCGTACCAACGGCCGACGGCTGGGCTACGTCGTGCAGTGGCGCTACGCCACCAACTCGCCGGCCCAGCGGGCCGCCACCCTGAACCTGGTGGGCCCCGAGTCGAGACTCTACATCGGAAGTCCCGATGCCGGGTCGTGGACCGATCTCGCCGGCTCCGCCCCGCCGCCCCCCGAAGATGTGCACCGCCTTGCCGCGGTGCTGCGGTACGAACGGCCGGACGGCGCGAAGTTCGGCGTCGCGCGGCCGGTGATGGGCACGCCATGGTACGTGGTGGCCGAATTCTCCGCTCGCCGCGTCCTCGCGCCGGTACGCGAGTTCGTCGGCCGGGCCGCCGCGGTCGCCCTCGCCGTGCTCGTCTTCGGGTCACTCGGCGTCTGGCTGGTGACGCGGGGAATGACGCGCCGGCTCGCCCGCCTCACCGACGCCGCCGAGTCGATCGATGCCGGTGAGGGCGGACCGCCGGGGCCGGAGCCGGGCGGCGACGAGCTGCTCCGTCTCGGTACGGCGTTCGAGCGGATGGCCGACCGGGTGCGCGATACCCGACGCCAGCTCGAGGCCAACCTGGCGCAGCTGCAGAGCGCGCGGGAGCAGTTCGCCCACACGCAGCGAATGGAGGCGGTGGGGCGGCTCGCCGGCGGCGTGGCGCACGATTTCAACAACCTGCTCACCGTGATACTGGGCGAAGTGGACCTGGCGCTCGCACGGCCCGAAGCGGACGGGAAGTTCGCACTCACCGAGATCCGCCGCGCGGGTGAGCGGGCGGCGCTGCTGACGCGCCAGCTGCTGGCGTTCTCCCGCCGACAGGTCGTCGCGCCGGCCGTGATCAACGTGAACGAAGTCGTGCAGGACCTCGAGAAGATGCTGGTCAGGCTCATCGGCGAGAACGTGCGGATCACGACCCGCACTGCCGCGGCCGAGTCATGGGTCCTCGCCGACCGCGGCCAGATCGAGCAGGTGATCGTCAACCTGGTGGTGAACGCGCGCGATGCCATGCCGGCCGGCGGCACGGTGACGATCGAGACGGCGGAGGAGCGTGGATGCGTCGTGATGTCGGTGAGCGATACCGGCACCGGAATGACCGACGACGTCCGCGGTCACCTGTTCGAGCCGTTCTTCACTACCAAGGAACGGGGGAAGGGGTCGGGGCTCGGGCTGGCGACGAGCTACGGGATCGTCCGACAGGCGGGAGGGCACATCGACGTCCGGACGGCGGTTGGCGCGGGCACGACGATGCAGGTGATCCTGCCGGCCGTGCCACCGCCCGATCAGGCCGAGGAGCTCGAGCCGACGGGCGCAGCGGCCGGCCACGAGACGATTCTCCTGGTGGAGGACGAGCCCGGCGTGCAGCGCGTTGCAGCACGTGCGCTCGGTGCCCGCGGATACCGGGTGCTGACCGCCGCGAACGGCGAGGAGGCGCTGACGGTCCTGGGTGCGCCCGATCGCGCGGTCGACCTGCTCCTCACCGACGTCGTTCTGCAGGGGATGGGCGGCCGCGAGCTGGCCGACGCCGCGCGACGGCTCCGGCCGGGGCTACGGGTGATGTTCGTATCGGGATATACCGATGACGTGGTGCTGCAACATCGACTCGTGGCGGATGATGTACATTTCCTCGCCAAGCCCTACAGCCCGGACGAGCTGGTGCAGCGAGTCCGTGAGGTGCTCGACGACGCGGTGGCCTGAGTCATGCTGTCCACGCCGGGGTGTCGGCGATTGCATTGATTACATCCAACTACCGGGGATTCTCTTCATGATCAAGACCACCCGTCGTCTGCTGGTCCCGCTGATCGCATGCGCGATCGCCGCCTGCGGCAGCGATCAGACCGGGCCGGGCGCAGACGCGCTCGTCGGCACCTACCAGGCCGTGAGCGTGAACGGGTCGCCGCTGCCCTTCACGACGAACACCGGCGGCACCCTCAAGAGCTACACCATCACCGTCCGGAGCGACCACACCTACGACCTGGCCTTCTCGAAGAACCTGTCGGACGGGTCCCCGGCGGACATCAACGACAGCGGGACGTACGTGTACAGCCAGTCGACCGGCGCGATCAGCTTCACCGGCCAGATTCCCGGGACGCTGCACGCCACCGTCACCGACGGCGGTGCGACGATGACGCTCTCGAGCGCGGATGTGGGCTATACGATCGTGCTGAAGCGGTAGGGCAGGCTCCGCCCTCTAGCGGGGCGGGGAAGCGTTCGCGTCGTGCAGGCGCTCCACGTAGACCGTGTCGACCCGCGGCCGGGCGGACAGTCTCCCGTTGCGGCGGCGATCGAGATAGACGGTATCCACGCGGGGCGGCGGATCCAGAGCCACACCGGGCCTCCTGAGCACGGCGGTGGCTCTTCCGTTTACGTACACCGTATCCTGCCGCTTGCACACGTTCATGAGCACGTCGGTATGCAGGCACGGCCGGTTCGCGATGCGGATCGAATCGGCCCGGCGGATCGCGGCGTTCTCCGCGGCGGTGTCCCGCTGGGCGGGGCGCTGAGCGACGGCGGCCTGGGAATACAGCGCGATCAAGGCCACGGCGGCTGCCGGCTGGATGACCCACCGCCCCGGGAATCTGGCAGTCACGACACAATCCTTCCTTCGGCACAAAGGCGCACGGCTGAAGCTGCGGCGCGACTCTCGCGCTCCAGCCCGATTGCTCAACTTGGTGTCAGCCCCCACGCGGCGCCAGAGCCGGCCCGTCAGGTCTCCGGCCGGGATGACCTCCGGCGCCACCGCGTCCAGCCGAGCAGAAGGAGACCAGCGAGCGAGACGGCGAGAAGGGCGGCATACTCCCGGCGGAAGAAGGCCGTCCCGAGGAGAACGGTGCCAAGCGCGTAGGGGAGCTCCGCGGCGGCGAGCGCTGCGAAATAGACGGCCGGTGGAACGTGGACCAGCCCGCAGAGATAGCCCACGGCCTCCGACGGAAGCGCCAGCTGCACCAGCAGGACCGGCAGGAAGGAGCGGGAGCGCGGAATTCGCGCCCGGTACTCGGTCGCGACACGCTCGGAAAGGATCCAGCGCACCACCGGCCAGCCGAATCGCCTGCCGATCATGTACGTCAGGGCGCCGCCCAGGAACCAGCCGGCCCAGAGCAGGAGGAAGCACACGGCTTCGCCCCACACGTGGACGCCGAAGGGTACGATGAGGATGCTGGAGAAGAAGACCAGGACGGCCGACAGCGCCGCCAGGCCGACGAAGAGGAAGGCTCCTCCCACCGGGTGGCGCGCGATCACCGGCTCGCTCAGCTCCACCAGGCTAACGATCTGCTGATGCAGCCCGGCCGACCAGGCCACGAGCCCCGCCAGCAGCACCACTGCCAGCACGACCGCGGCTCGGCGGCCGGGAATGGCGCTCTTCTCAGTCACCTGCCGGCTGAGCGGTCCCGGCCCTGGCGAGCGCGGCAGCCACGCTTCTCACCAGTCCATCCGGAGTGAACGGCTTCTGAATCAGCTCTCCCTCGAAACCGATGGCACCCTGCCGCCGGAGCTCCTCCGCCGAGTACCCGGACATGAAGACGATTGGAAGCGCGGGCCAGCGTTCCTTCAGGCGTCGCGCGAGCTCCGCCCCGCCGACACCCGGCATCATCAGGTCTGTGAGCACGATCTGCGGCGGTCCATGCCGGTCTACCAGCTGGATCGCGTCGGCTCCGTCAGGCGCCTCGACGACGCGGAAGCCGCCGTATTCCAGACTTCGCGCGGCGATGGCGCGCACCGCGGGCTCGTCGTCGACCACCAGCACGGTCGCGCCGCTGTGCCGCGCATCGGTCACCGGCCGCGAACCCTCCGCGCGGCGTTCGATCGCGTCGCTGGGCGCCACGATGGGGAGGTAGACGGTGAACGACGTGCCCTGGCCCGGAGAGCTCAGGACGGTGATGTATCCGCCGCTTTGCGTCACGATCCCGTGCGCAGCGGCGAGCCCAAGCCCGGTGCCCTGGCCCAGCGGCTTCGTGGTGAAGAACGGCTCGAAGATCCGCGCGAGGGTCGCGGCATCCATGCCGGTTCCGGTGTCACTGACTACGAGCAATGCGTAGCGCCCGGCGGGGATGGAGACGCCGCCCGCCGACGCGACACCTCCCGGCAGCTCCGCTTCCGCGGTCGTGATCGTCAAGGTCCCGCCGGTCGCCATCGCGTCGCGCGCGTTGAGCGCGAGATTGATGATGACCTGCTGCAGCTGGCGCGGGTCGATGCGCACCAGCGGTGTCGCGTCCCCTTCCAGCGTGAGGCGACGCCCCTCGCCGAGCAGGCGCCGGACGACCGACTCGGCGTCGCGCACGGCTGCGGCGAGGTCGATCACCTTCGGATGCTGGACGGCGCGGCGGCTGAAGGCGAGGAGCTGGCGCGTGACGGCGGCCGCACGGTCGGCCGCGACCACGATCTCCCGCACGTCCGCGGCGAGTTCTGCCGGCAAGCGCTGGTCGCGAAGCACGAAATCGCTGAACCCCAGGACCACCGCCATCATGTTGTTGACCTCGTGGGCCACGCCGCCCGCGAGCGCTCCCACCGCCTCCATTCTCTGGGCCTTCTCCAGCCGTTCCTCGACCTGTCGGGCTGCCTGCTCCATGGCGAGGCGCTCGGTGACGTCCCGA
>JBLMWC010000177.1:0-4380 GCA_050257015.1 Bacillota bacterium
GATCTTCGTCCCGTGATCGATGCGGTGAAGGCGCGCTCCCGGACGATTCTGCAGCTCGCCGAGCAGGTGGCGGTGCGGCTCGAGGGCCCGCGTCAGGGACCCGATGAGAAGGCCGCCGCCCTCATGCGGAAGATGGGGGCGGCGTTCCACCAGAACCTCGCGCTGGTGGGTGACGCGCTGGCGGCGGTGCCGGCGGATCAGTGGACGCCGGATGTGCTGCTCGACCGCGTGAAGTCCGCCGCCGAGGATGCGGGGCTCAAGCTCGGCGACGCACTGCAGCCGGTGCGGGTCGCGCTTACCGGCTCCACGGTCTCCGAGCCGGTGAATGAGCTCCTGGCCACCGTGGGTCCCGATGCGAGTCTCGCGCGGATTCGCGCGGCGGCCACGGTCTGACGGCCCGGGTTATTGTTCGGCATGGACAACGAGATTCCCGGCACACCCGACGAGCCCGGTCAGAGCGGCGACCAACCCACCCCGGTGGCGCTCGCCGTGACGGACGCCGCCGTCGAACTTCGCGTCGGCCTGGTGGAGGATGAGCGCACTCCCGAGGGGATGATTTGCATGGGCACCTACCGCGGCGAGCGACTCGTCGCGCGATGTGTCATGCCGCCGGAGGCGTGGCAGCAGGTCCAGGAGTACGGTCTGTTCGACGAACCGGTCAAGGTGGTCCTGGTCGCACGTGAGGCGGCTCCCGGCCTCCAGTGCCAGCTCTACGCCATGGTCCCCGTGCCCGAGGTGGAGGACGAGGAAGAGGCCGAGGAGGAGCCGTGGGCGGCGAGCGTTCCCGGCGCGGGGTACGAGGCCGCGGTGGCGGGGGACGCGGATGAGGAGGATGACGACGATGTGGAGGGGGATGAGGAAGTCACCCCGCTCCCGCTCGGCAACATCGTGCGCTTCGCCCGCGACCGGGTGTACCCGGAGAGTCTCCCGCACGAGGCGGCGGACATTCTGATGAAGGTGATCGAGGGAAAGACGTCCGAGGTGGTGGACCGCGCGCTGGCGGACCTGCTCGGCCTGTAGCTAGACGAGCATTTCCATCCGGAATCGCCAGATTCGCCGCAGGAGATCATCGAGGAAGCCGTGCACCACGAAGGCATCGACCGCGGCCGCGGTCGATGCCGCATCCGCCCCCCAGAGATTCACCCGCTTCACTTCCGCCTCCAGATCCGCCTGCACGAACACGCGTTCGTTCTCACTGTAAACCGTGGTCAGATCCGCGATGTAGGCCTGCGTGAGCGCGTTCGCTCCCGGCCCGCCGATCGCGATGGTGGGATTGTGCTGGAGCACCCGGTTGTCGAGATACCAGTCGTCGACCACCGTCACGCCCCGGCGGTAGGCGTGCCCCTCCCCACGCCGGTCGATCTCGCGCTTCAGCCAGCCGGCCAGCTCGCGGTCTCGATCGGCGGACGCGCCGGTCACGAGGACGATCGTCTCATCAGGATCCACCAGCTTCACTGCGCGGTCTCCTTCGGCGGTGGCGTCCGCTGATTCCGCTCGAATTCCCGCTCCTGCTCCTTCCGCTCGCGGATCTCGCGGATGGCGCGCTTGAAATCCTCGACGTTGGCGGAGCGCTGCGCCGCGATGCGGAGGTCGTCGTACAGCCAGCCCGAGCGGTCGAAGGCCTTCGACTCGTTGCCGGACGGGAGGTGGAGGAGCGCCAGCACCGCCGCCGGAATCTTGAGGCCGGCAATATAAATGTTCCGCGAGTCGAGCCCGAACTTCTTCCCGGCAATCGTCGTCGTCCAGCTCGGGAGCGTCGCCGCCCGCGACGCGGGGTCGGCCGCGATGCTGTCGAGGAACGACTGGATCGTCGCCGTCACGGCGCTGTCCACCAGCTCGACGTGTGAGCGCTGAAGCCGCTGCGCCAGCTCCTTCGGCGGCAGCGGCAGCGGCTCGACCCAGAGCTTCCCGCCGGCCAGCCCCGGCGCGATCCGTCGTGCCCCCACGGTGCCGCTCCCCGAGTCTGCGGTGGCGGCCGGCGTCGGCGCCGCGACCGGCTCGGGCACGGCGACGACCGGGGCCGGCGTCGCGGGAACCGGCACGGTCCCGCCTCCGAGCGGCGCGACGCCGGTCTGCCGCCGGGCGCCACTATGCCGCCTGGGCGCGGTGACCGCCAGCGGCGCGGGTCGCTCCCCGGCCGCCGGAAGCGGCGCCAGCACTACCGGATCGGCCGGCGGGACGATGATGCGGGGCAGCCAGCCGCCGCCGGCCATGATCGCCCAGAGGAGCAGGCCGTGCAGGAGGACGCTTGCCGCGACGGCGAGCCGCGGCCAGCGGGGTGATGCGGGCAGCTCGACGTCAAGGCGTCGTCGCAAGCGCTCCTCGTTGTACGCGCTCCAGGACCGTGCCGATGCGGCCGACTCCCTCGGCGATCCGCTCCGGGCTCACGGTGAGCGCGATTCGGAAGAACCCTTCCCCGGCCGGCCCGAACCCGCTGCCGGCCATCACCAGCGCTCCAGTCTCCTCCAGCGCCCGCCGCGCGAACGGACCGGAGGCGATGCCGGCAGGAAGTGGCACCCACAGGTACATCGCCGCCTTCGGCGCTTCCAGCGCGAACCCCGCCGCGTGCAGCGCCGCGACGCCCGCGTCGCGCCGACGCTCGAGCTCGGCGCGGATCGGCGCGACGATCGCTTCCGAGTTGTCGAGCGCCGCGACCGCCGCCTTCTGGATCGCGAGGAAGGGACCGGTGTCCACGTAGGACTTCACGCGCGTGAGCGCGCCGATCAGCTCCGGCCGCCCTACGGCGAAGCCGATCCGCCAGCCGGTCATCGAGTAGCTCTTCGAAAGCGAGAAGAACTCGATCGCCACGTCGCGCGCGCCGTCCACCTCGAAGATGCTCGGCGCGCGGTAGCCGTCGAAGGTGAGGTCGCAGTACGCATTGTCGTACGCGAGGAGGATGTCGTGCCGGCGGCAGGCGGCCACGGTGCGCTCGAGATATTCCCGGGGCGCGACTGCGGCGGTCGGATTGTTCGGGTAGTTCACGAACACGATGCGGGCGCGGCGGAGGACCTCCGGCGGCAACGAGTCGAGCTCCAGCAGGAACCCGTTCTCCGGTCTCAGGGGCACGATGTACGGGTCGGCCCCGGCCAGGAGTGAACCGCCGAGGTACGCCTGATAGCCCGGCTCGGGCACGATCGCGATATCGCCGGGGTTGATGACGGCGACCGGAAGGTGGCTGAGCCCTTCCTTCGAGCCGATCAGCGGGAGCGTCTCCGTGACGGGATCGAAGTGGAACCCGAAGCGGCGCTCCACCCAGCGCGAGGCCGCCTGGCGGAACTCGAGGAGGCCCTGCTGGAATCCGTACTTGCTGAGCGACGGGTTCTCGAGCGCCGCCTTGAGCGCCTTGACGGCGAGCTCCGGCGGCGGCGTGTCGTTATCCCCGGCGCCGAGGTCGATGACGTCCATCCCCGACTCGATGAGGCGCCGCTTGATCGTCGGGATTTCGGCGAGCGGATAGCCGGGGAGCGCCTGGAGACGGTCGCTGAACGTGATCATCGTGGCCCTTCCCTGCGAACGGGGTTGGAGATGGTCCCGACCCCCGGAATCTCGACTTCGACGGTGTCGCCCGCTGCGAGACGGCCGACGCCGGCGGGGGTGCCGGTGAGAACGAGATCGCCGGGCTCCAGCGTCATGACGCCGCTGATGTAGGCCAGGAGGTCGGGGATCGGGAAATGCATGTCGGTGGCCGGTGCGCGCTGGCGCTCTTCTCCGTTGACGCGCGTGACGACGCTGAGCGCACGCCAGTCGAGCCCTTCCACCACCCGCGGGCCCACTGGACAGAACGTGTCGAAGCCCTTGGCCCGGCCCCATTGCCCGTCGGGCTTCTGCAGGTCGCGCGCGGTCACGTCGTTGGCGCAGATGTAGCCGCGAATCCCCGCCTCCGCCGTCCTCGCATCGGCCCGGCGAAGCCGCGTCCCGATGACCACGCCGATCTCCCCTTCGTACTCAACCTGGGCCGAGGCGCCCGGAAGCTCGATCGCCTCACCGGGGCCGATCAGGGCACTCGGCGGCTTGAAGAAGAGCATCGGGCGCTCCGGGAGCTCGTTGCCGAGCTCGCGGGCATGCGCGACGTAGTTGCGACCGACGCAGACGATCTTCGATGGGGTGACCGCGATCATACGCTGGCTCCTATGCCGTTGCGGGCAAAAAAGTCTTCGCACTTCGTCCGCACCTGCGCCCACGGAGCCACGATGCGCTCCGCCCGCGGGAGGCCGCCCAGCACCATCGGCCCGTATCGCTTGGTCACGACCCGGCTGTCGAGCAGAATGACGACCCCGGCATCCTGCCGGCTCCGGATCAGGCGGCCGAACCCCTGCTTGAGCTTGAGCGCCGCGTGCGGCAGCAGATACCCGGTGAAGCCGTCCTCTCCCTGCTCGCTGA
>JBLMWC010000178.1:0-3304 GCA_050257015.1 Bacillota bacterium
CCCTTGAGCATCGCTTCGGTCGGGAACACCCGGCCGTACGGATGATCGGGATAGGTGATCTGGCGGAACTTCTCGTCGGCCAGGGGCTGCGGCTGGCTCCGCGCGATGGAGAGGGTGCGAAGGCGGTCGCCCTTGATGCGCTCGAGCTCGCTCGCGGGGAGCCGCGGATGGCGCGCGACGTCGGCCACGAGCCGGACGAGGTCAGCCGCGCGCTCGCTCAGCACCGACCCGTTGACCCACGACTGGTCCGATCCCGCGGCAACCGAGACCTCCCCGCCCATCGCGGCCGCCTCCTCGGCCACCTGCGCGGCGGTACGTGTCACTGTGCCTTCGTTCATGAGGTCGCCGGTGAGATCGGCGAGCCAGATCTGATTCGGTCCCTGGTTGATGCGGCCGGCGCGCACGGTGAGGCTGACGTTCACCTTGGGCACCGTTCCGAACGGCACCAGCGTCACCTGCATTCCGTTCGGGAGGGTGAACTCGCGCTTCGCCGGCAGCCGGAAATCCTTCGGCGTGCCGACCGGCGGGGGCGTCTGCTTCTGGGCCACGGCGGGAATTGCGATGACACCGAGCGCCAGGATCATGGCGCCACTCTTGAGGAGACTGGTCATTTGGCACCCGGCACGATGGTCTCGATGGTGCGGTTGGTCGGCCGCAGGTACTCCTGCGCGGTCTGGAGGAGAAGCGCCGGCGTCACCTTGGCGAACTCGCCCTCCAGCCGGTTGATCCGGCCGGGATCGTCGTCGAAGAGCGCGAACGACGCCAGCATGTTGGCCCGTCCGAAGCCGGCGAACTGCTCCAGCTCCGAGTAGAGACTCGAGCGCAGCTTGACCCGCGCCCGCGCGAGCGTCGCCGAGTCGACCGGCTGGGTGCGGAGCGGCTCGACGGCGGCATCGAACGCGGCGATCAGTGAGTCGGCCGGCGTGCCGGTGTCGTGAAACGCCTGGAATTCCCACAGCATGGGACCGTTGTAGTCGTACATGCTGCCCAGGCCGAAGTTGATGCCACCGTCGACGCCGCCGGTCAGTCCCCGCTTCCTGACCATGATGTCGTAGAGCCGGCTGTCCCGTCCCTGCACCAGGATCTGGTCGAGCAGGCCGAAGGCGTACCACTCCGGCGTGTAGCGCGGCGGCACGTGGTAGGCGATGCCGAGCGCCGGCCGGGTGGCCAGCGAATCAACGCGCGAGGCGCGGCGGGGGGCGGTCTGCCGAGGCTCGGTGATGTCGGGCTTGGCCGGCTGCGGCTGGGACGGGATCGACGCGAAGTACTTGTTGATCCAGGTGCGTGCCTGGGCCGGATCGAAGTCGCCGGTCACGACGAGCACGGCGTTGTTGGGCGCGTAGTAGGTGTGGAAGAAGCTCGACGCGTCGGCCAGCGTCGCCGCGTCGAGGTCACCGAACTCGCCGTAGAAGTTGTGGGCGTTGTACCAG
This sequence comes from Bacillota bacterium, assembly GCA_050257015.1. Classification (GTDB taxonomy): domain Bacteria; phylum Gemmatimonadota; class Gemmatimonadetes; order Gemmatimonadales; family GWC2-71-9; genus JAICUF01. The sequence continues at coordinate 1,431 of JBLMWC010000178.1, forward strand.
TTGGTGTTCGCCAGCATCGGCATGTCGATCCAGGGAAAGCTGCCGTACGGCTGGTTCAGCACGTTGACCCGCACTTCGTTCTTCACCACGTCGCGCTGGTTGTTGAGGCTGGAGCTGTCGATCGCGAGCCCCCGCATCCGGTCGGCCTCGGCCCAGAGCATTGTCTCCACCGCGTTCGACGGCACCACCTGGAAGTAGTTGGTGAAATCGAAGCGGGTGGACCCGTTGAGGAGCCCGCCGTTCTTCTCCACCAGGTGGATGAACTCGAGCTTGCCGAGGTTCTGGGAGCCCTGGAACATCAGGTGCTCGAAGAGGTGGGCAAAGCCGGTGCGCTCCCGCGGCTCGATCCGGAAGCCGATGTTGTAGTACACGGCGACTACGGCGGTGGGCGACGTGGTGTCCCGCGAGAGGACCACCTTGAGCCCATTGTCGAGCTTGTAGTAGTCGATCGGGATCGCGAGGCCGGGTGCGGACTGCTGGGCGGCCGCGGGCGAAACGGCAAAGGCCGCCAGTCCGGCGAGGGCCAGCAGGCGGCGGGGGACACGGATCATGCTGCGTCTCGGTGCTGGGGTGGTCTGAAGTATAGCGAGCTCAGCGGCGACACCTCCGGCAGGACCACGCGTGCTTTCCGACAGCGCGCAACGGCCGTAGCTTTTCCCAACCTTTCATCCTGGTCGTCATCATGCAAGGAGTGCGGCCATGACGGTCCGCGTCCAGAGCTTCGGTATCTCGATCGACGGCTGCTCGGCCGGCGCCGCGCAGGACCTCGAGCATCCGCTGGGGGTGCGCGGCATGGAGCTGATGGAGTGGTTCCTCGAGACCCGCGTCTGGCGCGCGATGCACGGCCTGGAGGGCGGCGAGACGGGAACCGACGACGCGATCGCGCGGCGCGGCTTCGAGGGACTGGGTGCCTGGATCCTGGGGCGCAACATGTTCGGACCGGTGCGCGGGCCGTGGCCGGACGAGAGCTGGAAGGGATGGTGGGGAGAGGAGCCGCCGTATCACGTGCCCGTCTTCGTCCTGACGCACTATCCGCGGGAGCCGCTCGAGATGAACGGCGGCACCACCTTCCACTTCGTGACCGGCGGCATTCATGAAGCGCTCGCCCGCGCGAAGGAAGCCGCCGGCGATCGCGACATCCGGATCGGCGGCGGGGTCGCCACGGTCCGGCAGTTCCTCGAGGCGGGGCTCATCGATGAGGTGCACCTCGCGGTGCGCCCGGTGGTCCTCGGCGAGGGCGAGAGGCTCTTCGAGGGTCTCGACGTTCCGGCGCTCGGCTACCAGGTCGAGCGGCACGTGATGGGCGAGCGGGCGATGCACGTCTTTCTCAGGCGGGGCTGACCGTCGTTGCGAGGAGCGAAGCGACGAGGCAATCGGGTCGCTCAGGCCACCAGATTGCTTCGTCGCTTCGCTCCTCGCAATGACCTCCTTGGCCCCTCCCCTGCCCCTGCCCCGGCCCCGGCCCCGGCCCTGCCCTGTCCTGTCCTGCCCCTGCCCCTGCCCCTGCCCGCCCAGCCCTACCGCGGCACCACCGGCAGAACCACATGCGTCGGGTGCGCTGCGTCGTGGAGCACCCGCTGGTGCGCCACCACGAACGTCGAGTCCCGCTCGTTGTTCCCGCCGGTATTCAGGTTCCTGTCGTACTTGGGGAACAGCGCCGACGAGATGCTGACCCGAAGCCGATGGCCGGGCTGGAATACCGTGGACGTGAACCAGAGATCGATGTCGTAGCGCTCGATCCGACCCGGCACGAGCGGCACCTCGCGGTCCATCCCCTTCCGGAATCGCGCCCGCGCGAACCCGTCCTGCACCCGCTCAGCGTGCCCATCCGGAAAGACATCGAGGAGCATGATGGCCCAGTCGGTATCGCGCGC
>JBLMWC010000179.1:0-6165 GCA_050257015.1 Bacillota bacterium
GCTCCCAGCTCCCGGGCCACGCCGACATCGTACACCATCAGGTCGGCTTCCGCCTCCGAATAGACGAAGTCGCCGCCGCGCGCGCGGATGAGCACGAAGAGCGGCATGCCGACCGCCTCCCGGCATGCCGCGATCATCCCCGCGCTCGGCGTCGTCCCGCCCTCGGCGAGGTTGTCACACAGCTCGAGGCGCCCCGCCCCGCCCGCCTCCGCCGCGAGCGCCGAGTCGAGCGAGTCGACGCACGCCTCGACGAGGACGCTGCCGGTCAGTAGCTCCAGCCCTTCCGGTACTCCGGCTTCAGGTACTCGGGCGGAACGCCCGCGTTCCTGATCTCCCCCGTCTCGGTGTTGAGGTCGATCGGCTGCTGCATCCGCACCGCGAAGTTGCCGAGGAGCAGCATCTGCGTGAGCGGACCGGCGTGCCCGTTGAAGTTGGAGCCCGGCTGTGTGCCGCCCTTGATCGCGGCGATCCACTCCTTGTACACCCCTTCGGTGCGCGGGTACTTCTGCGCCGGCGGATGCGCCTTGAGCTCCTTGTCCTTCGCGTCGTCCACCAGGCGCACGTTGTCGCCGTAGACGTCGGCCACCAGCATCCCCTCGGTGCCGATCCAGAGCTGGTGCCCCGGGTCGCCGCCGAGCGGCCACATCGCGTCGGCCGGATAGCCCGCGGGCCGCGCCGGCGTCAGTCCGCCGTCGCGCCAGAAGACCTGCAGTGCCGGGCGGTTGCCGCGCGCGGGAAAGTCGTAGACGATGCGCGACATCTTCGGCGCGCTCTCGGTGTAGAGCGGCGACGTCTCGGACACGATATGGCTCGGGAAGCCGAGGTTGAGCGTCCAGTAGGCGGCGTCCATCGCGTGCGGCGCGATGTCGCCGAGCGCGCCGCAGCCGAAGTCCCACCAGCCGCGCCAGCGGAACGGCGCGTACGCCGGGTTGTACGGCCGCTCCGGCGCAGGACCGAGCCAGAGATTCCAGTCGAGGGTCGGGGGAACGTTGAACGCCTCGCTCGGGCGGTCGATCCCCTGCGGCCAGATCGGCCGATTGGTCCAGTAGTGGACCTCCTTCACCGTGCCGATCATCCCCGCCTCGTAGATCTCGCGGATGAGTCGGGTGCCGGTGCCGGCGTGACCCTGGTTCCCCATCTGCGTGGCGAGCTTGGGCGACGCCTTCGCCTGCGCCATCATCGCCCGCACCTCGCCGATGGTACGCGCGAGCGGCTTCTGGCAGTAGGTGTGCTTCCCCGCCTGCATCGAGAGCATGGCGGCTGCGCAGTGCGAGTGGTCGGGGGTGGAGACGGTGATCGCGTCGAGATTCTTCGCCTCCTTGTCGATCATCTCCCGGTAATCCTTGTACCGCTTCACCTTCGGATACGTCTTGAAGGCGTCTTCCGCGTTCTTCCAGTCCACGTCGGCAAAGGCGACGAGGTTCTCGCCGCTCATGCCGGTCACGTCGTTCCGCCCCATCCCCCCGACCCCGATGCACGCGACGTTCAGCGTATCGCTCGGCGCCCGGTAACCGCGGCCCAGGACGTGGCGGGGGACGATGGTGAATGCCATGCCGGCCGACGCCGCCGTGCCCACGAAGTTCCGTCTCGATACACCCATGCTGGCTCCCGGATCGGATTTGGAGAAGAAGAGATCAGCCCGCCGTCTCGCGCGCGACGCGAGGCCGGAAGAGCAGTGCGAATCCCACGAGCACCACCAGCGCCATCACCGCCGGCACCATCCAGATCGTGTGCCAGTCGTGCGACCCGTCGGCGGCGGTCCACCGCTCGACCACCGCGCCCGACACGAATGCGCCGATGAAGTAGCCGAGTCCGTTGGTGACGAAGTTGATGAGCCCCTGCGCCGCGGCGCGGATCTTCACGCCCGCCTTCTCGTCGGTGTAGATCTGGCCGCCGACGAAGAAGAAGTCGTAGCAGATGCCGTGCAGCAGAATGCCGGCGTAGATCAGCCACATCCCCGCGCCCGCGTTCCCGTTGCTGAACGCGAAGTACCGGAGCGACCACGCCAGCATGCCGCCCAGCATGATCCCCTTGATGCCGAAGCGCCGGAGCGCGAGCGGGAGCAGCAGCATGAAGAAGACCTCGGACATCTGGCCGAAGGTCTGGATGAAGGCGGGGTTCGGCGCCTTGATCTCATTCAGGAACGGATTGGCGAAGGTGTAGTAGAACTGGAGTGGAATGCAGAGCAGGAACGAGCCCACCACGAAGATCAGGAACGACCGGTCGCGGAAGAGACTCAGCGCGTCGAGACCCAGCGCGTCACGGGCGCTGAACGGCGTACCGGCCGCCTTGGGCGGCGTATGCGGCAGCAGCAGCGAGTAGAGGCCCAGCACGATCGATCCGGCGGCCCCCACCCGGAGCGGCAGCGCCAGCGGATCGGCATGCAGCACCCGGCCGATCAGAATACCCGCGACGATCCATCCGAGCGTCCCCAGCACCCGGATGCGCGGGAAGTCACGCGACGGATCCGCGACATGATGGAAGGAGATCGAGTTGGTGAGGGAGAGCGTCGGCATGTAGCAGAGGGCGTACAGAATCAGCATCGGGTAGAACGTCCCGAACGTCGTCTGCTTCGATACCATCCAGAGCAGCACCCCGCCGACCAGATGCAGGATCGCGAGCAGCTTCTCGGTGGAGAAGAAGCGGTCCGCCACCATCCCGACAAAGAACGGCGAGACGAGTGCCGCGATCGCCGTCGCCCCGTAGGCCAGCCCCACCTCGCTGCCGCTGAAGTGCAGGGTCTGCGTCAGGTACGTCCCCATCGTCACGAACCACGAGCCCCACACGAAGTACTGGAGGAACATCATCACCGAGAGCCGCGTGCGCGTGCCGCTCACGGGAGCACCCGGATCCTGATGTCCCGGAGCCACAGCTGGCCGTCGTGATCACCCTGAATGCCGATGTGGCCGACCTTTGCCCGGCCGTAGTTCGGCCACTCGCCGAATTTGCTCGCCTTCACCTTGGCCTCCCAGTCGGGACTCCAGAGCTCGTATTCGACGACCTTCTGCCCGTTGAGCCAGTGCTCGACGTGCGCGCCCTTCGCGACGATGCGCGATGAGTTCCACTCGCCGGCCGGCTTCACCACTCCGGCGGGGGGCGCATACAGCGCGTACGCTGCCGCCGCCGACGTGAGCCGGTTGTGGCCGTCGGGGTGCCCGGCGTCGTCGAGCAGCTGATACTCCGGCCCCGACCAGTAGATATGGTCGTACTCCTCGGTCGCGCGGTAGAAGACGCCCGCGTTGCCGCCCGGCGCGATCTTCCAGTCGAAGGAAAGCTCGAAGTCACCGAACTGGTCCCGGCTCACCAGGTCGCCGGTGGACGTGGCCTTGGTCAGGACGCCGTCCTCGACGTGCCACGCCGCCGGCACGGTGTCCGTCTGGTACCCGCGCCAGGCGCTCAGCGTCCGGCCGTCGAAGAGCGGGCGCCACCCGTCGTCAGGTGTCACCTTGCTGCCCTGTCCGCAGGCCGCGATCACCGATACCATTCCGATGAGGCCAAGCCACGCCAGCCGGGATGCTGCGCCAGAGTTCATTGTCATCTCGTGAATGTCGTGAGGAACGCGGGACGCCGATCGGCGAACCCGTCTCAGAATACGGTTCACGGCCACTGAGCGAAAGACCGCGCGAGCGAGAAAGCGTGTTCCGCATGTCCCGAGTTCCGCGCCCGACCCTCCTGCTGCTTCTCCTGGTCTCGGCCGCCCCCGCCGTCGCCGAGGCGCAGCGGGCCCGCCGGAGCGAGAATGTCGTGCTCATCGTGACCGACGGCCTCCGCTGGCAGGAGGTCTTCCGCGGCGCCGATTCGGCGCTCGCCAACCGGAAGTGGGGCGGCGTCGAGGACACGGTGGCCTTCCGCCGCGAGTTCGTCCGGCCCGATCCGCGCTCGGCCCGGGAGACGCTGCTTCCGTTCATCTGGAAGGTGATCGGACGCGACGGCCGGCTGTTCGGCGACAGCGCTGTCGGGAGCATCGCCACCGTGACCAACGGCCTCAAGTTCTCCTATCCGGGCTACAGCGAGATGATCACCGGTCACTCCGATCCGCGCATTGACCGGAACGACGCTCCGCCCAATCCGAACCTGACCGTCTTCGAATGGCTGGAGCGTCGCCCGGGACTCCGCGGCCGTGTCGCGGTGTTCGGGACGTGGGACGCGTTTCCCCGCATCTTCAACCGAACGCGGAGCGGTCTCCCGATCAGGGCCGGATGGGAGACACCGTTCGCGGCCGACGCCGGCCCGGCCGAGGCCACCATCAACCGCCTGTACGCGACGACGACCCGGCTCTGGTCGGACGTGGCGTACGACGGCTTCATGCAGGCGGCAGTCCTCCAGTACGTCAGGAAAGACCAGCCGCGCGTCCTCTTCGTCGGCTACGGCGAGACCGACGAGTGGGCCCACAGCCGCCGCTACGACCAGACGCTCGCTTCCGCGCACCGGGTGGACGGGTTCATCGCCGAGCTGTGGCGCACGATGCAGGCGATGCCGCAGTATCGCGGCCGCACCACGTTCATCATCACCACCGATCACGGCCGTGGCGGCACGCTGACCGACTGGACCGACCACGGCCGCGACGTCGCCGGGGCGGAGAAGATCTGGATCGCCGTCCTCGGCCCCGACACGCCGGGCGGGGGCGGTGACCGGGAAACCGCGCCCGTCACCCAGAGTCAGATCGCCGCCACCGTCGCGGCGGCGGTCGGCTTCGATTATCGGGCCGCAGAGCCCGCTGCCGCGCCGCCGATCCCCGGCGCCCTCGCGGGCACCGTGGACTCCCGCCCCTGATGCGCCGGCGCGATTTCCTCGCCGCGAGCGGCATCGGCCTCACCGCGGCATGTCGCGGCGGCGCCGCCGCGGGCCGCCTCCTGCCCGCAGCGTCGGCCGGGCCGCGTCCCTCCCCCGCGCAGCTCGCGTGGCAGCGCCGGGAGCTCGCCCTCTTCCTCCACTTCGGCGTCAACACCTTCACCGACCGCGAGTGGGGCGACGGGCGCGAGGACCCTCGTCTCTTCGCGCCGGCCGCGCTGGACGCCGGGCAGTGGACCCGCGCCGCGCGCGCCGGCGGCTTCCGCACCGTCATCCTCACCGCCAAGCATCACGACGGCTTCTGTCTCTGGCCCAGCCGCCTCACCACCCACTCGGTGGCGGCGAGTCCGTGGCGGGCCGGCGCGGGCGACGTCGTCCGCGAGCTCGCCGATGCGGCACACGCCGACGGGCTCGGCCTCGGGCTCTACCTTTCGCCCTGGGACCGGCACGAGCCGTCCTACGGCGACTCGCCCCGCTACAACGATTTCTACTGCGCCCAGCTCACCGAGCTCCTGACCGGCTACGGCCCGATCACCGAGGTGTGGTTCGACGGCGCCAACGGCGAAGGCCCCAACGGCCGACGACAGGTCTATGACTGGCCGCGCATTCACCAGGTCGTGCGGCGACATCAGCCGGACGCGCTCATCTTCTCCGACGCCGGTCCCGATCTCCGCTGGGCCGGCAACGAACAGGGCGTGGCCGGCGACCCGAACTGGTGCACCGTGGACCCGGCCACCGTTCCGGTGCCGGGCCTGAGCGGAGACCAGGTGATAGCGTCGCTCCAGCACGGAGACCCCGACGGATCGGTGTGGCGGCCGGCGGAATGCGACGTGTCGATCCGCCCCGGCTGGTTCTGGCACCCCGCGGAGGACGCCGCGGTGCGCACCGTCGAGAACCTGCTCGAGCTCTACCTGGCGTCGGTCGGACGAAACGGCGGTCTGCTGCTCAACGTTCCGCCGACCACCACCGGTCTGCTCCACCCGACCGATGTCTCGCGCCTCGGCGACTTCGGCACGCGACGGCGCGCGATCTTCGAGCCCGATCTGGCGCGGAAGGCGCGCGCACGATGGTCGCCTGGTCGCGATGCCGCCTCGGCCTCGCTCCAGCTCGACTTTCCGCACCCCGTCGCCTTCGACCTGATCTCGCTTCAGGAGGCGATCGCCGAAGGACAGTCCATCACCTCGTACGCGGTCGATGCATGGATCGGCCGGTGGAACCGGCTCGCCGAGGGCACGACCGTCGGCCACCGGCGGATCGTGCGCGTCGAGCCCGTGACCACGACCCGGCTCCGCCTCTCCCTGGTTTCCCGCCGCGGCCCGCCCCGCCTCCTCCGCCTGAGCCTGCATCACACCTGAGCCGCGGAGCTCAGCCGCC
>JBLMWC010000180.1:0-29062 GCA_050257015.1 Bacillota bacterium
CGCCGCCTGCAGGGCGCAGATCGGATCGATCTCGGTGATCACGACCCGCGCACCCTGGCCGCGCAGCGCCTGGGAGCATCCCTTGCCCACGTCGCCGTAGCCCATGACGACCGCGACCTTGCCGGCGAGCATCACGTCGGAGGCGCGCAGGATCCCGTCGGTCAGCGAGTGCCGGCAGCCGTAGAGGTTGTCGAACTTCGACTTGGTGACCGAATCGTTCACGTTGATCGCGGGGAAGAGCAGGGTCCCCGCCCGCATCATCTCGTAGAGCCGGTGCACGCCGGTGGTGGTCTCCTCGGAGACGCCCCGGATGCCGGCCGCCACCCGCGTCCAGCGCGACGGATCCTCCGCGATCGTCCGGCGGAGGAGGCCCAGGATCACGCCCCACTCCTCCGGGTCCTTGTCGGCGTCGAACGCCGGCACCGCGCCCACCTTCTCGAACTCGGCGCCCTTGTGCACCAGCAGCGTGGCGTCGCCGCCGTCATCGAGCAGCAGATTCGGGCCCGACCCGTCAGGCCACACGAGCGCCTGCTCGGTGCACCACCAGTACTCGTCGAGGGTCTCGCCCTTCCATGCATAGACGGCGATGCCCTTCGGCTCCCTGACGGTGCCGTTCGGGCCAACGGCGACGGCCGCGGCGGCGTGATCCTGAGTCGAGAAGATGTTGCACGAAACCCAGCGCACGCTGGCGCCGAGCTCGACCAGGGTCTCGATGAGCACGGCGGTCTGCACCGTCATGTGCAGCGAGCCCATGATCTTCGCGCCGGCGAGCGGCCGCTTTCCTTTATACTCCGCGCGCAGGGCCATGAGGCCCGGCATCTCGAATTCCGCCAGGCGGATCTCGTTGCGGCCGAATTCCGCCAGTGACAGATCGCGCACCTTGAACGGCGGTCGCGCGGCGGTGGTGCTGGTCTTGTCCATGACTGCGGTGCCCATCGGTCAGCTCCTCGTTAGTGTCGCCGGCGGCCGGTGGCCGCGAACAGTATCGGTCCCTTCGCATCCGGATCGGGCGGCAGGGTGTGATAACGGAATCCCTGCAGTCCGGCCTCCTCCATCCAGCCGCCGATCGCGTCGGCGGCGAATCCCTGCCAGACGTGGCCCATGCGCTGGCGGTATTCCTCCCGCTCGTGCGGCATCATGTCCACGACGAGTACCCGGCCTCCCGGCTTGAGTACCCGGCTCACCTCGGCCAGCGCGCGGGCCGGCTCCACGACATAGTGGAGAACCAGGAAGAGCACGGCGGCGTCGAGCTCCGCATCGGCGATCGGCAGCGACTCGAGCTCGCCCGACCGGAGCTCCACGTTGCCCATTCCCTCGAGGCGCCGCCGCGCCGCGGCGAGCATCGGCTTCGAGGCATCCACCCCGATCACGCGGCCGACGAACGGCGCGAGCGATCCCGCCAGCTCGCCGGTGCCGCAGCCGAGGTCGCCCACCACCCAGTCCTCGTCGAGGAGGCCCGGCAGGGCGGCGAGACCGGCGCGGCTGCCGAACAGCTCGGCCCGGAGTGCGTCCCACTGGCCGGCCGCGGTGGAGAAGAACTCGCGGGAGGCGGTCCGGCGGCGGGAGAGCACGCTCCGGAGGCGTTCTGCGTCCTGGGCCGCCTGCCGGCTGCCGGAGAGCTGCTCCTTCACCAGCTGCCAGAGCCGCCGGTCGGCGGCATCGAGCGGGGAGGCGAGCCGGTACTGGCGGCTGGTGCCGTCGGCCCGCGACGTGACCCACCCCTGGTCGTTCAGGATACGCAGATGCCGGCTCACCGTCGACTGCGGAAGCTGGGTGACGGCGCACAGCTCCGAGACCGTCAGCTCATGGCGGTCGAGCGCCAGGAGGAGGCGGGTTCGCGTCGCATCGGCGAGCGCGCTCAGGGTGTCGAAGATGGCGGCTGTCATAGTATCCGTATATCCGGATGGAACAATATAACGACGGGCCGCCTGAAGGCAAGCGGCCCGCCGTGGAGGGGGGCTTGGTCAGGGTCGAACGGTCGCCGGCCGGCTCGCGATCGCGTCGCGTGCGCGCGTGAAGCCGGGGTCGAGCGCCAGCGCCTGGCGGAACCGGGCCATCGCGTCGGCCTCCCGGCCCGCCGCGCGGTAGGCGCGGCCGACCCCGAAGTGGGCCGCGGCGGACTTCGGGTGCTCGCGGAGGTTGGCCTCGAGGAGCTCCACCCCGGTGGGGATCGCGCCGTTCTTCAGGCACTGATAGCCGACCGCCTCGATGCCGGCTTCGGTATCGAGGCCGGCGGTGGCCGGATTCGCCCGGAAGTCACGGTACCAGCGCAGGGCATCGGACGGGATCCCGCGATCCGCATAGACGGCATTGAGCATTCGGGCGAGGGGCGTGCGCGGCTCGGCCGGCGGCGAGAAGTAGTCCAGGGGGAGCGGCACGTTGAACTCGACTGTCTCCCAGCTGCCGCTCATGTCGTCGAGACGCTGGCCGGTGGCGATGACGTACTCGTCGAAGCGCATGGGAAAGAGGGCGCCGTTCAGATTCCGGTAATCACTGATGCGCGTCTCGGTGGTGACGGCATTCCCGAAGGCGTGGATCGGCGCGGCCTTCCGGCTGGCGATGATCAGCCACGACGTCTGGTCCACGAAGAGCTCGCTCCGGAACCCGTCGGGAAAGGTGACGCCGAGCCGCCAGGCAGGCCGGTCGCCGATCCGGTCGGCGCCCAGGAGCTCGATCCGCCACCCGCCGTCGAGGGAGCTGACCAGCGGATCGTCGAAGTAGGAGGTGTGACGCGCGGCTGCGGCCGGCGCGTCGGTCGTGCGGATCACGATCCCCGGGTCGCCGTAGAACTCCCACGCCGAGCCGTCGAAGCCCTCCCCGAAATCACGGCTGGGCCCGGGCTCGCCGACGACGAAGTAGCCGGGCCGGGCCCGGGCCATCCAGCGGCCTGGCCGGCCGTCGGGACGCCGCGGGCCGCGAAGAATCAGGTTGCGCACGCTCCGGATGCGCTCGAGACCACCCCGGGCGGCGATGTAGCGTGTGACGATCTCCTGCACCGTCGGCGGGTCGTGTCGCGGCGCGGAGGGCCCGGTGGTGACGGTGAGGGCGGACAGCAGCAGCGCTCGGGGTGACGGCATTGGAGTCGGGGTCGGGGTGGAGGTGGACGTGCGTGAGGGTGAGACACGCAGGCGGAGCCGAGCGTTGCGTGAGCAGGGCGCGCCGCGGTCTAGCCGCTCCCGCCGGGCCGTCATATGTTCCCTCTTCTGGCCGCTCGACGCGATTTCGTATCACGCTTCGCGGAGTCTCCATTCCTTTCGATCGCCGGGCCCGATCCGGCCGGCGGAGTCGAATCAGCCATGACCATCGAGACAGAGGTTCGTACCTATCCCTTCCTCCTGGCCGGCGAGTTCCGGAGCGGGGCGGGGGCGTGGGAGATCAGAAGTCCCTATTCCGGCGAGCTGATCGGCCGGGCCTCGCTCGCGAGCCGGGCCGACGTGACGGCGGCGATCGATGCCGCCGCGGCTGCCGCGCCCGAAGCCGCGGCGATGCCGAGCCACGCGCGCGCCACGGTGCTCGACCGAATCGCAGCGGAGGTCGCCGAGCGGAAGGAGGAGCTGGCGCGGCTCCTGGCCGAGGAGGCGGGAAAGCCGGTCGGAGCCGCGCGGACCGAGCTCGACCGCACGATCTTCGTCTTCCGGCAGGGCTCGGAGGAGGCGAAGCGGATCACCGGCGAGGTGATGCCGATGGACCTGATGCCGCATGGGGAAAAGCGGTGGGGCCTCACGCGCCGCTTCCCGCTGGCCCCGATCTCGGGGATCACGCCGTTCAACTTTCCGCTCCTCCTGGCGGCCCACAAGCTCTCGCCCGCGATCGCCTGCGGCGCCACGATGGTGCTGAAGCCGCCTCCGCAGGATCCCCTGTCCACCATGCTGCTGGCGGAGATCGTGAAGGATGCCGGCTATCCCGCCGGCGCGATCTCGATCGTGCCCTGCACCAATGACGACGCCGCGCCGCTGCTGCAGGATCCGCGGGTGCGGATGGTCAGCTTCACCGGCTCGGCCAAGGTCGGGTGGATGATCCGGCAGCTCGCGCCGATGAAGCGGGTTGCGCTGGAGCTGGGCGGCAACGCGGCGGTGCTGATCGAGCCGGACGCCGATCTCGACCGCGCCGTGAAGCGCTGCGTCTTCGGCGGCTACACCTATTCCGGACAGTCGTGCATCTCGACCCAGCGGATTCTGGTGCACGAGCGGATCTACGATGCGTTCGTGGAGCGGTACGTGGCCGAGGTGCGTGCGCTCCGGACCGGCGATCCGCTGGACGATGCCACCGACGTCGGCCCGATGATCGACGAAGCCAACGCCGTCAGGGCGGAATCATGGATCCAGGAAGCGGTGCGGGGCGGCGCGCGGCTCGCCGTGGGCGGAACGCGGAAGGGCGCGATTCTCGAGCCGGCGGTCCTGCTCGACACCACGAGCGAGATGAAGGTCAACTGCGACGAGCTGTTCGCGCCGGCCACCACGGTCAGGCGCTACGGCGACTTCGACGCGGCGCTGGCAACGGTGAACGACTCGCCCTACGGACTCCAGGCCGGCCTCTTCAGCAACGACATCCGCCGCATCATGCGCGCATTCGAGGTGCTGGAGGTCGGTGGGCTGATCGTGAACGACGTATCCGGGTACCGGGTGGATCACATGCCGTACGGCGGCGTGAAGCAGTCGGGCGTGGGGCGCGAGGGGGTACGCTGGGCGATCGAGGAGATGACGGAGGTGCGGCTCCTGGTCCTTGGCTGAGTGGTGGTGGCGCGACGGACTTCTCAATGCGGAGGGGGAATGCGTACAGCGGCACTGATCGGTATGGCCCTGCTCGCGGCATCCACGCTCCGCGCCCAGGGGCAGCCGCAGACTCCCGCGCAGGAGGCAGCGGCGCGGGCACGGCTCGAGCTCTTCCGCGCGAAGCACGTCCCTCACGAGGCCGGCTTCCGCGTCTTCATCGTTCCCGACATGGAGGGAATGGGAAGCGCGGTGGACATCCACGAGGTGATCGCCGGCAACGAGGGTGAGCGCTACAAGACGCTGACGAGCCCGGACTACTGGGACCGGTTCCGGCTGCTGCTCACGAAGGAAGTGAACGCGACGATCGCCGGTGCGCGGCTGGCCGGCGCCCGGAGCTTCGTGGTGAACGAGGGCCACGGCGGCAACATGTTCGCCAACGTCCTTCCCTGGGATCTCGATACCGCAGCCATCCTGGTCCGCGGCTTTCCCAAGCCGCTGGTGATGATCACCGGGCTGGACAGCACCTTCGGCACCCTGATGTTCACCGGTGCGCACGCCAACGCCGGCAGCCCCGGCGTCATGGCGCACAACTTCGCCTTCGACGCGTTCACGGTGAACGGGAAGAAGCTCAACGAGGTCGGAATCAACGCGCTCATGGCGGGCGAGATGGGAGTGTCGGTGTCGCTGGTGAGCGGCGACGACGTCCTCATCGCCGAGACGAAGGACATGATCGGAAGCGAGTTCGTGCCGGTGGTGACCAAGCGCGCCGTGGGGCGAATGGCCGCGATCACCTACAGTCCGGCGCGCGTGCGGCGCATGCTGCAGACGGGCGCGGCGGAAGCGGTCCGGCGCGAGATGCGCGGGCGGATCAAGCCGTTCACCATGCAGCGGCCCTACACCGTGGACTTCACGCTCCGGGCCAGCTATCCCGACAGCGTGGTGACCGCGGTCTCGAAGCTCACCGACTTCAAGCTCGAGAAGACCGGCGACCGGAGCTTCCGTCTCGTTACCGACAGCGCGCGCGAGATGGGGTATCTGCTCGACACCATCGAGCAGGTGGTGCTGCGATGAGCCGCGTCATCGACCCGGCGCGTTTCCTCTGGTCCGCCGCACTGCTCGTCTCGGTCACGGCGAGTGGCCTCCAGGCCCAGGGACAGCCGGCCCCCGCGCCCCCGCGCGACACCACGCCGCCGGGCGCCTATTTCGGCGTCACCGAATACCAGCTGGCCCGCCAGAAGCTCGAGCAGGACATGCAGAAGGGCGGGTTCAGTGTCTACATCATCGGCGACATGGAGGGTCTTGCCGCCGTGGTGCGGAACGCGACCGAGATGCGGCCGGTCGACCGGGGCGGCACGCCGCAGCATGAGCGCTTCCGCCAGGAGCTCACCGACGAGGTGAACGCGGTGATCGCGGGCGCCCGCGCCGCGGGCGCCACCCAGTTCATCGTCAACGAGGGCCACGGCGGCACGCTGTTCCGGAACATCTTCCCCGAGCAGCTCGACCCCGAGGCGATCCTCATCCGCGGATATCCCAAGCCGATCGTGATGTCCACCGGACTGAATCCGAAGGTGGACGCGATGATGATCGTGGGCGCCCACGCCAACGCCGGGAGTCCGGGCGTCATCTCCCACAGCTTCGCGTTCGACTCGTTCACCGTCAACGGACGCCAGCTCAACGAGACCGGGATCGCGGCGTTCATCGGTGGCGAGATGGGCATCCCGATGATCCTCGCCGCCGGCGACGACGCCCTCACCTCCGAGACGAAGGAAATGCTCGGGCCGCTGGAAACGGTCACGGTGAAGACGGTGTACTCCGGCTCCGCCGCCGCGGCCCTCTCGCCGGCGCGGGTGCACGCGATGCTCCGCTCGGCGGCGGCCCGCGCGGTGCGGCGCGCGAGGGCGGGCCAGCTCCACCCGCTCGTCCTCGAGAAACCGTACCACGTACGCTTCTGCCTGCGGCGGAACTTCGTCCGGGATGACTGGGTGCGGACCACCATCGGCAAGCTCGAGGGCGTGGAGGATGGCGGGACGCCCGGCTGCTACGTCTACACTACCTCATCGGCCGAGGCGGTGGGCAACCTGCTGAACGAGGTCGAATGGACCGTTCTCAAGCCGTGAGCAGCGGATGACGCCATGGGTCCTCTTTCTCCTGCTGGCCAACGGCGCCGTCTACCTGTTCGTCAACCAGATGTCGCCGGCGCTCGGCGGCTGGCTGGCATTCCAGCCGCTGAGCGTCCTGGTGCGGCCCTGGACGCTCGTCACCTACATGTTCGTGCACGCGGGGTTCGGGCATCTGTTCTGGAACATGCTCGTGCTCTACTTCTTCGGTCCGCGGGTGGAGACCCGGCTGGGCGGGGCGCGGTTCATCGCGCTCTATGTCGTGAGCGGGCTGGGGGGCGCGCTGCTCTCGTTCATCAATCCCGCCGTCTTCATCATCGGCGCCTCCGGCGCGATCTTCGGCGTGGAGCTGGCGTTCGCGCGCTACTGGCCGCGCGACAAGATCTACATCTGGGGCGTCCTGCCGGTGGAGGCGTGGGTCCTCGTCCTGGTGATGACCGGCGTCTCGCTCTTCGGCGGGCTCGAGCGCGCCGGGAACGTGGCGCACTGGGCGCACCTCGGCGGGTTTGCCGGCGCGGCGCTCTATCTTGCAGTCATGGAGCGCATGTCGCCGGCGCGGCGGTTCCAGAAGGAGAGCCGGCCTTCCCGGCCGGGCCTCCTCGGCGAGCGCGCCGCGCTCGAGAAGTGGTCCCGCATCCGCGGCGACGAGATGCATGAGGTGAACCGCACCGAGCTCGAGCGGATCCGCCGGATCCTCGACGAGCGCGGTGTCGCGGGCCTGACGTCCGATGACCGGGCCTTCCTCGAGCGGTTCAGCCCCCGGTAGCGGGAGATCGTCGCAGTCACCAACTCGAACCCGGAGATCGACTCATGTCCTTCAGTCTCTATCTGCTCGGCTTCGTGATCCTGATCGGCGGCGTGGCCTGGGGACTGATCGTGGCGGGTCTCTCGCCGGTCTACGTGGCGATCGCCTGCGTGATCCTGCTCGGCATCGGCATTCTCACCGGCGTCACGCGCACCCGGCCGAAGGATCCGCAGAGTTGAGGATGCCGCCGCTCCGGCCGACCCTGGTGGCGCTGAGTCTCCCGCTCGCGGCTTGCACCACGCGCGATCTGCCGGACGGTCGCGTCGGCGCGGGGATCGAGCCCGCCGTCGAATACGTGGAGCGGTGCCAATGAGAATGCGCGGCGGGCTTGCCATCGCGCTCCTGCTGGCCGGATGCTCGTCGGATCCGAACGGCCCCGATAACGGCGTGCTCGTCGGGCGCTTCGGCAATGCCGACCAGCACGCCGAGCTGGTCGCGCTGCACGCGGCGGCCGAGCTGCAGCTCGTCTGCGGCTCCTATTTCGCCTTTTCCGGTGCCGTCCGGCTGGCGGGCGATCTCACCTTCCGCGAGTCCGGGAAATACTACCCCTCCTCCTTCGGCATTCCCGCCGGGCCGGTGGACGCCGTTGCAGTCGGGAGCTACGACACGTCGACCGGCACCGTGCACATGCATCTCGAGATGAACGGCGACGACCCGTTCCCCTGGGAGCTCCATTCGGGGGAGAGCGGCGAGCTCGACAAGGTGGTCTGCGCGCTGAGCGTGCAGAGCCGTTGAACCCGGAGCTGCGTCATGCCCTGTCTCCTCGTCCTGATCACGCTGGCCGCGCCGCGGCTCGCGATCGCTCTCCTGTGGTTCTTCACCGGCTGGTTCCACGGGATCTTCGCGACCATCCTCTGGCCACTGCTGGGATTCATCTTCCTTCCCACGACGCTGCTCTGGTACACGGCGGTGCAGCACTGGTTCGGCGGGCAGTGGACGGTGGTGCCGATCATCGGCATCGTCGTGGCGCTCCTGATCGACCTCTCGCCGGCGCGCGGCAGGCGGCGGCCGAATGAAGGCTGAGGCGGTGAGGCGCCTGGTCATGGCCGTGTCGCTCGCCATCGTCGCGGGGGCGACGGGCGCCGCCGCGCAGACGGTGATGCCGCCGGTGCTCTCGCTCACCGGCGGGGTCATGCGCTACACCCTCGGCGAGACGCGGGACGGTGCGTTCGTCGGCATCCGGCTCGCGTCGCCCATCGTGCCGCTCGGCCGGAATCACTGGCTGGTGGAGCCGGGCGGAGGGTACGGATGGTACCGCACCGCCGATGGCGACCTCCGCCACGTGTTCATCCCCGAGGTGCAGCTCCAGCTCCAGGCGGGCCCGCGCGGGCTGCAACCCTACGTAGGCGGCGGCGGCGGACTCGCCTTCACCAAGGTCGATTCCACGACGACGACCAAGCTCACGGCATCGGCGGCGGTCGGGCTCCGGATCATGCTGGGCAGCTGGGGGATCGCGGGCGAGGCGCGGTTCCGCTCCCTCCACCTCTTCGACAAGGCGCCGCGCGAGTTCACCGTCTCCCTCTTCCGGCAGCTGGAGTAGCGGTGCCGGCCCGGAAGGAGAGCCCGGCCGTGCACGATCCGCGCGTCGATGCCTACATTGCGCGGGCGGCAGAGTTCGCCCGGCCGATCCTGGCGCATTTCCGCTCGGTGATTCACGAGGCCGATCCGGAAGCCACCGAAACGCTCAAGTGGGGACATCCGTCGTTCGTGCACGACGGAATCCTGTGCGGGATGGCGGCGTTCAAGGCGCACTGCGCGATCTTCTTCTGGCGGGGCGCGATGATCATCGACCCCAGCGGCCGGTCGGCCAATGAGGCGATGGGGCAGTTCGGGCGGGTGACGAAGATCGGCGACCTGCCGTCGAAGTCCGTCCTCAAGCGGTACGTGAAGGAAGCGGTGCGGCTGAACGTCGAGGGGGTGAAGCCGACCCGGCAGCCGCGGAAGCCGAAGCCGCCACCGGCGGTGCCGGACGACCTCGCCGCCGGTCTCCGCCGCAACCGGGCGGCCCGGCAGACCTTCGAGCGGTTCTCGCCGAGCCAGCAGCGCGAGTATATCGAGTGGATCACGGAAGCGAAGCGCGGGGAGACCCGCGCCGTCCGGCTCAGGACGACGCTCGAGTGGCTGGCCGAAGGCAAGCAGCGGAACTGGAAATACCAGTAGCGAAGGATTCTTCAGGGAGGCTCCCATGCCGAAATGCGAAATGTGCGGCAACGACTACCCGCGCGCGTTCCAGGTGGTCATGGCCGGTGCGACCCATACGTTCGACAGCTTCGAGTGCGCCATCCACATGCTCGCCCCCGCGTGCGCCCACTGCGGCTGCAAGGTGATCGGTCACGGGGTGGAGGCGAGCGGCACGGTCTACTGCTGCGCGAACTGCGCCCAGCAGTCCGGCGTGAAGGGCCTGGTGGACAACACGGCGCACGCCAAGAAGTAGCCAGTCGTCCAACCCGAACATGGAGCGTGAAGCATGACTGATGGGCCGGTCCTCCTCCTGCTGCGAGTGGTGCACGTGGTGTGCGGTGTCCTCTGGGTGGGCGCCGCGGTCTTCCTCGCGTTCTACATCATCCCGTCGGTGCGCGATGCCGGACCGGGGGCCGGGCCGTTCATGCAGAAGCTGGGCGCGCGGAAGCCGCCGACCTACATGCTGACGCTGGCGGCACTCTCCGTCCTGTCGGGCTTCGGGCTCTACTGGCGCGCCTCGAACGGATTCCAGTCCCACGAGTGGCTCCGGTCCGGCTCCGCAATGGTCTTCGGCCTGGGCGGGGTGCTCGCGCTCTTCATCCTGATCCTCGGGGCGGCGGTGATCTCGCCCGCCGGCAAGCGAATGGGCGAGCTGGCGGGACAACTCCAGGCCGCCGGCGGTCCGCCCCCGCAGGAGCTGATCGCCGAGATGCAGCGGGTCCAGGCGCGGCTCGCCCGGAGCAATACGATCGCCGCCGTCACGCTGATCGTCGCCACCCTGTGCATGGCGATCGCCCGGTACGTCTGACAGGCAGGGAGCTGAATGAAGCGATTGCTGATTACGATCCCGGCGGTGCTCGCCGCGTGCGGCGGCGGAAGCGGCGCGGGCGGCGTCTCGCCCGACTCGTGGCCGGTGCCGAACCGGGCCGCCGCGTGCTACGAGCTGCGTTACGATGAAGCAGGCGCGCGCTTTCCGGCGATGCTCGTCCTGGACAAGGGCGGCCGGTCGGGGCGCGCGTTCTGGTTCCCCGCTTCGCGGGGCGACACTGCGTGGCGCGCGTTCTACGCCCGCGGTCACTGGTCCCGCGCGGGGCGCGGCCGGGTGAACGTCGACTTCGACCACGACGACGTGAAGGTGTCGCTCGAGCTGGAGAACCGGGGCCGCGGGACGGTCGTGGGCCGCGGCACGCACCGGACGCCCCCGCAGGCCGGGGGCGAGCCGGTCGAGCGGAGCGCCGGGGTCGAAGGAAGTCACGTGAGCTGCCCCCGTCCCCCCGCTCCGGACCAGCGCGACTGATGGCCGGGACGAAGGCCGCCAGCGTCGCCGAGTACATCGACTTCTACCGTTCAAGCCGGAAGAAGAAATGATCCAGAAGGTCGATCTCGCCGCCAAGTTCTCGGCGATCAGCGAGCACTGGCGGCCCAGGCTCGTCGGCGAGCTCAACGGGCAGGAAGTGAAGCTCGCGAAGCTCCAGGGCGAGTTCATCTGGCACCATCACGCGGACGAGGACGAGCTCTTCCTGGTGGTGCGCGGCCGCCTCCGGATCGAGATCCGGGGCCAGGAAGCCGTCGAGCTGGAGCCGGGCCAGTTCCTGATCGTGCCGCGCGGGGTGGAGCACCGTCCGGTGGCGGAAGAAGAGGTCGAGCTCATGCTCTTCGAGCCGGCCGGCACCCGGAACACCGGCAATGTCGAGGACTCCCCCCTGACCGCACCGAACGGCGTGCGCATCTAGCTTTCCCTCATGGCACAGCGCGACGTCGTTCTCCGCTGGATCGAGGAATTCGGCCGGCTTATCGCCCGGCTGCTCCGGCGGGGCGCCGCGGGCGACCTCGACCTCGCGCGCGAGGAGATCGAGCGCGCCACCGCCGAGCTGCTCGGCGCACTGGCACCGCTGGTTCCCCAGCTCGACGCCGCGAGCGCCGCGGCCCTCCTGGCCGACCCCGACCGCATCTTCGCGTGGGCCCAGCTCGTCGAGCTTGGCGGGATCGTTGCGGAGGCGCAGGGGGATGCGGCGGCCGGCCTGTCGGCGCGACATCGCGCGCTCGAGCTGGGACGCGAGGCGTGCCGGCGCTCGAGGATCGAGCGGCCGGACTGGGCGGAATGGGTCGCTGCGCGGAGCGACGAGGCGTGAGCCGCCTGCGCGGACGCTTCGCGGTGCTCGCGGCATGTCTCCTGTTTTCTGCCCGGGTGCTGGCAGCGCAGGACTCGAATGGTGCCACCCCGGCGAGGATCGTCGCGGCTGCGCGGATCGGCTGGTCACGCTGGCCGGACTTCGGGCGGTACGTCGACGTCCTGTCGCGCCTCTACTCGGCCGATTCCCCGGTATGGCTCGACGGTACCGGGCCTGGTCCGGCCGGGCGCGCGGCGATCGACGAGCTGCTGGCCGCCTCCGAGCACGGGCTCGATCCGCGCGACTACGACGCCTACATCCTCGACAGCATCGCGCGCGTGAACGATCGCACGCCTCTCCCGGCGGCGGAACGGGTGCGCTTCGACGTTCTGCTCAGTCTGGGGCTCGTTCGCTACCTCGATGATCTGCAGCGGGGCCGGCTCCATCCGCGGCCACTCGGCAACATGCCGATCCAGCGCCCAGATCTCGCGTCGAGCATTGCCGCCGCCATTCAGGGCGACTCGGTGGCGCGGCTCGTCGCGGGGAGCGCGCCGCAGCTGGGACAGTACCGGAAGCTGCAGCGAATGCTCCACCGCTACCGCCAGCTCGCCGCCGACTCGACGCTTCGTGCGGTTCCGTTCAGGGTGACGGTCCGGCCGGGTCAGGCCTACGCGGGGCTGAGCGCGCTGGCTCACCGGCTGGTGGCGGTCGGCGACCTGCCGGTCGAGGCCTTCCCGGCCGAGGGCGATTCGGTCTATCAGGGCCCCGTGGTCACAGCCGTCCGCCGGTTCCAGCAACGGCACGGCCTCGACCAGGACGGGGTGCTCGGCAGGGCTACCATCGCGGCGATCAATACCCCCTTCTCCCATCGGGTGCGGGAGATCGAGCTTGCGCTGGAGCGGCTTCGCTGGCTGCCGCCCATCGGCCGGCAGCCGTTCATCGTCGTCAATATCCCGCAGTTCGAGCTCATCGCGTTCGACTCGACGAGCGAGACGGTCCCGCCGGCGATCAACATGCGGGTCATCGTGGGCAAGGCGCTTCAGACCCGGACCCCGGTGATGCTGGAGCAGATGCGTTACATAGAATTCCGCCCCTACTGGAACGTTCCCCGGAGCATCCTTGTTAAAGAGGTAGTTCCGGCTCTGCGGCGGAACCCTAACTACTTGCAGTCAAATGACATGGAGATGGTGGGGTCGGGCGACCAGCCGGCCGGGGACTGGCCCGGCGGCGGTGCCATCGGGCGACTCCTCCGAGGCGATCTTCGGGTCCGGCAGCGGCCGGGACCGGAGAACTCGCTGGGGCTGATCAAGTTCGTCTTCCCCAACGCCTCGAACGTGTATCTCCATGGGACGCCGCACATGCAGCTGTTCGAGCGGACCCGGCGGGACTTCAGTCATGGCTGCATCCGGCTGGAGCATCCCGAGGCGCTGGCCGTCTGGCTCCTGCGGGACCAGCCCGGCTGGAACCTGGAGCAGGTCCAGAGCGCTATGAATGCCGAGCGCTCGAGCAGGCTCCTGCTGAGTCATCCGGTACCGGTGGTTATCTTCTACACGACGGCAGTGGTACGGTCCGACGGAAGCGCCTGGTTCTACGCCGACATCTACGGGCATGACCGGGAACTCGACGAGGCGCTGCGCGCGGGCCCCACGCCCCCCTGAAACTGGAGCACGACAGACGACAATGCGGATTCTGACCCGGGCCGGCCTCGCGCTGGCCGCACTGACTCTGATTGCCCCTGCCCCGCGTGCCCGCGCCGCCGCCCGCCCCGGCGACGCGGCAGCTGCGGTATCCCCGGCGGCACCGACAGCGAATCCCGTCCTCGCGACCGCTGCCGCGCTCGCCGCCGTGGCGGCCGATTCCGGCCTCCGTCCGGAAGTGCTCGAGCTGGCCCTCCGCGCCCATGAGCGCGCGGTGACGGCGCACCAGACGACGAGTCCCATCATGACGGTGATCGATTACAGCCTCCCGTCACGCGAGCGCCGTCTCTGGGTCCTCGATCTCGAGCAGGGGACGGTCCTGGCGCGCGCACTCGTTGCGCACGGCAAGGGGACGGGCGACGACATCGCCCGCAACTTCTCGGACGCCCAGGGCAGCTACCAGTCGAGTCTGGGCACCTTCGTGACCGGCGCCACCTACCAGGGCAAGCACGGTCTCTCGCTCCGCCTCAGGGGCCTCGACCAGGGACTCAACTCGCACGCCGAAGCCCGCGGCATCGTGGTGCACGCCGCCGAGTACGTAAACGAGGGGATCGTCGCCCAGCTGGGCCGGCTCGGCCGCAGCCAGGGATGTCCGGCGCTGAATCCGGCGGTGGCGCCGCGGATCATCGGCCTGATCAAGGGCGGAACAGTCGTCTTCTCCTACTTCCCGACCCCCGCGCTTCGGCAAACCCTCGCGTCGTAGTCAGAACTGCGCGAACCCCACCGTGTTGCCAGCGGGTTCGCGCACGTAGATCTCCGTACTGCCATAGAATGTCTCATGGCGCGCCTTCACCACGGGCGCGCCGGCTACTGCCTTCTCGACCTTGTCGAGATCGGTGACCGTGATGAAGAGCGCGATCGAGTGTCCATTGAGCTCGCGCGCCATCCCGGGCTGATCGGCGACGGCGCTCGCGCGTGTCTGATACATCACCTCGATCCCGTCCTTCTCCACGCTCGCGAAGATCAGCTTGCCGTCCGGTCCCGGAACCTGGTTGCTGACGGTGAAGCCGAGCCGGTCGATCCAGAATGCGATGCCGGGTTCGACGGCGTCGGCGATGATGACGGGTGTCAGCTGCTTGAAGAGGGACATGGCGGGACTCCTGGATCGGGGGCAGCTTTCGTGTCGACGGCGGCAGTTGAGGCCGCCAACATGCCGAACAAACTCCGAAGACGCAAGAGGACTATCGTGTCATCATGCCAGCAGTGTCGCCTCAGTATTCTGCCAGTTGCCCTCTCTGCAGCGTTCCTCGGCTGCGGGCCGGGGTCCACGTCCGGGGCGGCACCGTCGGGACCGGTGCGGACCGAGCAGGTGAGCGGGACGAACGCGCTCCTCCAGGCCGTGAGCCCGGTCAGCGATCGGGTAGTCTGGGTGAGCGGCCACGCGGCGACCTGGGCGCGCACCCTCGACGGTGGACTCACCTGGCAGGCGGCGCGCGTGGCCGGCGCGGACACGGCGCTCCAGTTCCGCGACGTCTACGCGGTGAGTGCCGACGTCGCGTACCTCCTGAGCGCAGGAAACGGCCCGGCCTCGCGGATCTACAAGACGACCGACGGCGGCCGGAGCTGGACGCTGCAGTTCACCAATCCCGATCCGCGCGCGTTCTACGACTGCATGGATTTCTGGGACGCCGACCGGGGAATCGCCGTTAGCGACGCGGTCGAGGGGAAACTGATCCTGCTCGCCACGCGCGACGGCGGCGCCCACTGGGACCACCCGGCGATCATGCCCGATGCCTATGAAGGCGAGGGCGGCTTTGCGGCGAGCGGGACCTGTCTCGTGACGCGGCCCGGCGGACACGCCTGGATCGGGACCGGCAATGGACCGCGCGCGCGCGTGCTGCATACATCCGACTACGGCGCAACCTGGACGGCGGACAGCACGCCGCTCGCGAGCGGGAACGCGATCGGCATCACGTCGGTGAGCTTCCGCGATCTCCGGAACGGCATCGTCTTCGGCGGCAACGTCGGCGACAACAAGGCGCGGGGCGATGTGGTGGCGGTGACGCACGACGGCGGAGCGACCTGGGCCATCGGCGGCCGGCCGCCGTTCGCCGGCGCGATCTTCGGCGGGGCCTGGGTACCGGGTGCGCGGACGCCGACGGCGGTCGCGGTGGGCCCGCGTGGCGCGGCGTGGAGTCGCGATGGCGGGAGCACCTGGGTGGCGATCGACAGCAGCGCGTACTGGGCGGTCGGATTCGCGTCGCCCAGGGCGGGGTGGGCGGTGGGACCTCGTGGCCGGATCGTGAAGCTGTCGGGGTTCTAGGTCAGCCGGCCGGCACCACGCCTCATCCCGACTCCGCCTGCCCGGGGTCGCGCCGCTCGACCTCCACGCGGCGCGGCTCCAGTCCCTGCGTCAGCATCCGCTCGGTGAAGTCCAGCCGCTCCTGGGCCTCGCTCAGCTCCTGCCTGAGACCGCGGAGCTCCAGCGCGACCTCGTCGAGCTCGGCCTGGTTCTCCCGGTTGGTGAGGCTCTGCCGGAGATGCCTGGCGGCGAGCGCGAACGCGCCGGCGAGCGCCACGTGGACGCCGGCATGCCATGGCTCTCCCGCGCCGGCGGCGAGCCCGATGCCGATGAGGTTGACCGCGCTCAGCGCGACGGTGATCGGGTGCCAGATTGCGGGCTTGAAGGTCATGGCGGCATCCCGGATACGGATGAAGGCTGCGGCAGCTGCATCACGTAGCAGCCGACGGGCGCCCAGCGCAAGCGGGCCACCCGCCGGGGCCGGGTCCGCGTGCCGAACGGCCGGCGTCCTTGCTGCTGGCGTCGCGGCGGTGCGCGGCGTACCGTTCACCGTCACGCGCCCGGCACCACTCTCTTCTCCCCGGATCCCGATGCGATTCTCCGTGCACGTCGCCGCGCTCGCCGCCGCATGCGTCACCGCCTCCGCCGCCGCGGTGGCGCAGACGCCGAGGGTGTTCACCCATGCCGACACCCTGCGTGGCAGCAACACACCGGGGCGCGCGTGGTGGGACGCCGGGTTCTACGACCTGCACGTCCAGGTGAATCCGGCGGACAGCAGCATCGCCGGGCGCAATACGATCGTCTACCGGGTGCTGCAGCCGGCGGCCGAAATGCAGATCGACCTCCAGGTGCCGCTGGAGGTGGACAGCATCGTGCAGCATGCGGACCGGCTCACCTGGCGCCGCGACGGCAACGCCTTCTTCGTCACCCTTGCCGCGGCTCAGCGAGCCGGGAGCCAGGACAGTCTCACCGTCTGGTACCACGGGCGCTACGTCCGTGCTCCGGGTGACACCACACGCCGGCCGATCGGCCCGTTCCACTGGGCGGTGGACAGTGCGGGCGCGCCGTGGATCGCGACCTCCAACGAGGGACCGGGCGCGAGCACCTGGTGGCCGCTCAAGGATCTGCCGGCCGACGAGCCCGACAGCCAGCGCATCGCCATCACCGTGCCCGATCCGATGATCGACGTGTCGAACGGGCGGCTCCGCTCCACGACGCACAATCCCGAGGGTACGACGACCTTCGAGTGGTTCGTCGCCAATCCGATCAACAGCTACGACGTGGCCGTCAACGCGAGCCCGGCGTACGTGCCGCTGCGCGACGAGTTCAAGGGCGCCAGAGGTCCGCTCACGATCGAGTTCTGGGCGCTGGCCCCGCACCGTGAGGCGGCAGCGGCGCTGATCCCGCAGGCGAAGGCGATGCTCTCCTGCTTCGAGCACTGGTTCGGCCCGTATCCCTGGTACACCGACGGCTACAAGCTGATCGAGGTGCCGTACCTCGGCATGGAGCATCAGAGCGGTATCGCCTACGGCAACCGGTACCTGCCGGGGTACCTGGGCCGCGATCTCTCGGGCACCGGCGAGGGGCTCACCTGGGACTACATCGTCGTGCACGAGAGCGCGCACGAGTGGTGGGGCAACAGCATCAGTGCGAAGGATCACGCCGACATGTGGATCCACGAGTCCTTCGGCATGTACTCCGAGGCGCTCTGGCTCGAATGTCAGAAGGGGAAGGCGGCGGCGGAGCGCTATCTGGTCGGCGTGCGCAGGATGATCCGGAACGACATGCCGATCATCGGCACCTACGGCGTCAACGATACGCCGCGCTCGCAGGACCGGTATCCCAAGGGCGCGAACATGCTCATGACGATGCGCGCGGTGGTGGACAACGACGGTCGCTGGCTCGCCACGCTCCGCGGGCTCAACAGCACGTTCGCCCACCAGACGGTGACCGCGAAGGACATCCGTGACTACATGAGCAAGTCGACCCGCACCGATCTCTCCAGGATCTTCGTCCAGTATCAGGAGACGACGAAGATCCCGGTGCTGGAGTACCGCTTCGACGGGAAGCAGCTGTCGTATCGCTGGACGAACGTCGTGGACGGGTTCGCGATGCCGGTTCGCGTCGGTGTCGCGGCCGAGGGGTACAGGCGCGTGCGTCCGACGAGCGAGTGGCAGTCGGTGCGCTCGCGCCTGGCCCCGGGTACGGTGCTGCGGATCGATCCCGCGTTCTACGTCACGGCCCAGCCGGCAACCTGAGCCGGCGAACGAGCTATCGGTCCAGCTGACTGCGAATGGCGCCCGACGGGAACTCCGTCGTGTGCACATTCACGTAGTACTGGTCGGGGTGTTCGAGGATATCCCGGAGCAGCACCGGGTCGATTTCGGAGCGGCAGCCGGTTGCCTCGCCGGTTTCGTCCGGGGCCGACAGCGCCACGACGATGGGACCGCGAATGCCGACGGCAGCGTGGTGGATATGCGAGGCGGTTGCCGGCAGCGCGATGTCCGACACTGTGGTGTGCCAGCAGAGCTCGCCCTGTCCGACGTTGATCGTGATGAAGGCCGTGCCCGATCCGTCGGGGTCTCCGGTGTAGACCGGGGTGCTCGTGACCTCCTGCGTCATCGACTCGGAGAACGGCCTTCCGCCGTGGTCCGCTCCTTCCAC
Organism: Bacillota bacterium; assembly: GCA_050257015.1. Taxonomy (GTDB): domain Bacteria; phylum Gemmatimonadota; class Gemmatimonadetes; order Gemmatimonadales; family GWC2-71-9; genus JAICUF01. Next base: position 18,530 of record JBLMWC010000180.1, read on the forward strand.
CACCGCGAGCTGAACCGTCGACTCCGAAGCGGTTGGGACATCCTGAGTGCATCCGGCAAGCAGCGCCGGCGTGAGCGTGAGCGATGCCGCGAGCATCAATCGGGCTGACATGGCGTACCTCCCTGGGACAGGATGCTGGGTCGGAAGGCTGAACATGCGTCCGAGATGGGGCGGCCGCCACTGGCCGTCGGCGGCCCCGGCGCTCCGGCGATGCCCCGTGCCAGGCGTCCTCGCCACACACGATGCGGCATCGCGTGAAGGAGGTCCGATCCGTGAGCGGCTGCGCGCGAGGCGGGACGTATGCGGCTCCGCTTTGAGACTGATGGTGACGATTAAGGCCGGAAGACCGGAGGCGGACGGAGCCGGCGCCACTGGTCGGCCGCTCTGCGCATAGTGCCGGGTTTCTGCGAGTTGGCAGCACCCTCCCCTGGTGGCTCCTGATACGTACGACACCCAAACTCAATCAGACAAACGACTTGGCCGTCCGGTTCTCCCGGCTTGGATATTGCTTTTCCCATATATCCAGTCTTCCCGCAGAGGCGAGGCATGGAGGGATCCCGTGCACCCCGAGAGAGAACTGCTGCCGACACGACGTTGTCCCGGAAGCTCGCGGACTTCCTCGTGGAGTTCTCGATCGCGCTGCACAAGCGGTCGATCTACCCCGCCGGACATCCCTACCTGCGCTCCTCGGCGGACCGGTTCGCCAACCGGGTCGCCACCCTGCTCGAGTCGCGGGAGTCGATCACGATCGGGGTGGCGCGGGACCGACTCGTGATCGAGTCCGCCACCACCGATCCCGCCAACGCTCTGCTGCGCGACCTTTCCCACCGACTGCACCGCCATCACCTCGCATCGATCAGCTTCTCGCAGGGCGTGACGCTCATCGAGATCGAGGAGCTGCTCACCGCGCTCACCGGCGATCCCGAGGATGAGGACGGCCCGCTCGGCCGCCGCCTCGGGCCGGAGAAGGGATGGGAGCACGTCGAGCTCCGGGCCACCGGCTACGATCGGCTGACGCTGCAGGAGACCGGCGCCGATCGCGGCGAGGCGGTGAGGGGACGCGACTTCTGGCTCGCGCTCGCGCAGGCTGCGCTCGACGGCGTCGGCGACCGGGGCGAGGCCGCGGGTGGCGCGGCCGATGATGACGAGCTCATCGTGACCGCAACGGACCGGGAAGCAGGCGAGGCCGCGTACGACTCCGTGGTGCTCGGCTATCTGTCACAGGTGGCGGAGGAGCAGTCCGGGCGCGCGGGTGTGGGCGAGGCGCGCCTCCGCCGGCGCGTCTCCCGGCTGTTGCGCGCGCTCGATCCGGAGACGCTCAAGCATCTGCTCGAGAGCGGCGCCGCCCTCTCGCAGCGGCAGCAGCCGCTCCTGGCCGCTTCCCAGATGCTCGCCGTGGACGCCGTCGCCGAGGTGCTCGCGGCGGCGGCGAAGACGCCGCACCGGACCATCTCGCACAACCTGCTCGCGCTGCTCCACAAGCTCGCGCTTCAGTCGCCCGGGGCGGCCGCCACGCAGGTCGAATCCGACGGCGCGCTCCGCCGCAACGTCGCGCGACTCATCAGCGGCTGGCAGCTCGACGACCCCAACCCCGGGGAGTACACGGCGATTCTCCAGGGCATGGTGCGCGAGATGCCGGCGGTCGGACCGTATCAGTCGGACACGCGCTGCGATCCCGAAGTCATCGTCAGCATGGCGGTGGCCGTGGACGGTGTCGGCCCGGCGGTGATCGCGGCCGCGGAAGGGCTCGTCGCCGCCGGTCAGCTCGCCCGGCTGGCCGAGCTGCTCGACGCCGCCCCCGATGGCGCCACCGCGCGGGACCTCTGGCCCCGCATCGCAACCGAGGAGCGCCTGCGGGACGCGCTCGGCTCTGCGACTCCCGACCACGCCGGCATCGGAATCCTCGCCTCGCACCTCGGTGCCGCGGCGGCCGAGCCGCTGCTCGACGCGCTGGAGCGCGCCGCCACCCGCTCGAACCGCGCCGCGATCCTCAAGCACATCCTGGCGCTCGGCCCGGCATGCGCGGCAGCGGCGGCAGCCCGGCTCGCGGGAGCTCCGTGGTACCTCCAGCGGAACATTCTCGTGCTGATCAGCCAGTGGGGCCGGTGGCCCGAAGGGTTCTCACCGCTGCCGTACGCGATCGACGGCGACGTCCGCGTCCGACGCGAGGCGATCAAGCTCCTGATCGCGTCCGACGAGCACCGGGCGCGGACGATCGTTGCGGCGCTGGGCGATCGAGACGACGTGATCGTAACGCTCGCGCTCGGCGCGGCGGTCGAGGCGTGTCCCGAGGAGGCACTCCCGCTGGTTCGCCAGCTGGTGACCGCCGCCGGCCGCGATTCGGCGGTGCGCGCGCAGGCGGTGCGCGTCCTGGCGCGCGCCGGCGGGCCCGAGGCCGTCGAGGTCCTGGTGATGCTCGCGCGGGCGCGGCGGCGGTGGCTCCGGCAGCCGCTGGCGCCGCGCTCGCCGGCGATGCTCGCCGCGATCGCCGGGCTGGCGCAGCACTGGCCCGACGAGCCGCGCGCCGCCGCCGTGCTGCGGGACGCGATGCACCACCGGGATCTCCGGATCCGGAAGGCGGCCAGAGGCTCCGCGTGAGCGATCCGGTCCAGTTCCTCCAGGCGCTCTCCCAGGCGCTCTCGACGCTGGGACTCTACGGCGCCGGTCACCCCGCCACCGCCCGCACCGCCGAGGCGGCGTACGAGCGGCTGCTCGACCTGCAGACCGGCGGACCGGTGCTCAAGTTCACCTTTCTCGCCGGCGAGGTGCTGTTCGGCGACGAGGTGCAGCCCGCGCTCGCCGGGTGGGAGTGGAGCGAGCGGCTGGCGGCGGCCGGGATCGAGCGGATGGAGTTCGTGGACGCGGTCCAGCTCGGAGAGTTCGAGTGGCTCGTCGCGCATCTGGCGGTGCGGCTGGGGATCGGCCCCGAGATCGCGGACCCCCGGCAGACCGGTCCGTCCTCGATCCGGCTCGGCCTCGTGCGACTGGCCGGCGGCGGGCCGGCGCTCGCGGACGGCGCGCCGGTGATCGCGCGCCTGAGCTACAACCTGCGGGACGAGCGTGACATGGTCGGCTGGATCCACGACGAGGTGAGGGGTGGCAACGGCCTTCCCTTCCTCGAGGCCGACGCGGTGGTGCGCTCCCTGTCGCTCGCGATGCATGCCGAACAGGCGATGGTCCTGCCGCTCCTCCAGCTGAAGGAGTTCGACCAGTACACCACGACGCACTCGATGAACGTCGCGGTGCTCGCCATGGCGCTCGGCGACTTCCTCGAGCTCGGCGCCGCGGCGGTGCGCTCCCTCGGCTTCGCGGCGCTGCTGCACGACCTGGGCAAGGTCTGCATTCCACCGGAGATCCTCAACAAGCCGGGTCCGCTCGACGACGCGGAGCGGCGGGTGGTCGAGCGGCATCCCGGCGTCGGCGCGAAGATTCTTCTCGAGAGCCGCGACGTGATCGAGATCGCGTCGGTCGTGGCCTACGAGCATCACGTGATGATCGACGGCGGCGGCTACCCGCACCTGCCGGACGCCCGCGGCGCGCAGTACGCGAGCCGCCTGGTGCACGTGTGTGACGTGTACGACGCGCTCCGCACCCGCCGCCCGTATCGGGACGCCTGGAGCTCGGAGCAGGCGCTGATCTACATCGAGAGCCGGGCGGGGCTCGAATTCGATCCGACGATCGCGCGGGCGTTCGTCACCATGATCCGGCGGTGGGACCGGCGGGTGGCGCAGATGGCGGCCGCGCCGGCGATCGGGCAGGAAGAACCGGAGCGCCCGAGCCGTCCCACGGTGCCGGTCGTCGGCATGGACATGGGGCCGGGATTCTTCCACTCACGGCCCGGCTGAGGCAGCGGCGAAAGGAGGGTCATGCGCGAACTGGTGATGTTGCTGGCGGTGCTGGCGGTCGGCGGATGCGCTCCGCGCGACGAGGCGAAGCCGGCGGCGCGGAAGACGGAGCGGGAGCGGGACAGCGTGCTGGGGGCGTCGAAGATCCCGGGCGCGGGCGGGGTGGGCGCGGCGCTCCGCGTCTCGGATTCGGCGGCGGCCCGGCGAGCGCGGGAGGACAGCGCGGGTCAGCCGTAGCGGCAGCCGCCGGCAGCGAGGGTGCTACGCGCGAGCGGCGGCGTCGGCGGACGTGATTACGGGATGGACCTCGAACTCGACGAGGTCGGCCCACGCGCTCATCCAGGTATCCAGCAGTGCGCGATCGTCGCACTCCATCACCTGGTAGCAGTGCGCGAGATCCTCCGTCACCCAGCTGTTCACGTAGCGGAGTCCCTCGGCGGCGAGGCGTCCGCGCGCCCGAAATCGCGCGTAGACCGGCGCGGGATCGCCGTTCCGGTAATGCTCGATGATCATGTACAGCATGCGCATCCTCCCTGGCTGATCAGCCGACCGGGTCGGCCCCCTCCGCTTCCCGACGGCCGGCGTACGTCGCCGCCGTGATTTCGAAGATCACGCTCTCCCGCCCGGTCTCGTCGAATCTCGAGCCGATCCGGCGCCCGCCGATCTTCTCCACCGCGCGCTGGGAGCGAATGTTGCGCGGTCCCACGAGAAAGACGACCCGATCGACGAAGCCGAAGGCGTGGTCCAGCATGAGCCGCTTCAGCTCGCCGTTGTAGAGCCCACCCCAGTACCGCCGGGCCAGGAAGGTCCAGCCGATCTCGACCTCATTCCTCGCCGCGTCGTAGGCGTGGTAGCGGGATGAGCCGATGATGCGGCCGTCGCGCGCGTCGAGGACGACGAACGCGCCGCGGGATTCCAGTGCCTCCCGAAAGAACTCCCGGAACACCGCTTCCTCGTAGCGATTGCTCGCGGGGTGCTGCTCCCAGATGAGCGGATCCGCTGCGACGGCGTAGAGCTCGTCGAAGTCCGCGGGCCGGAGCGGCCGGAGCTCGATCAGCTCGCCTCTCAGCGTCGGTTGCAGGTCGATTCTGGTCATCGGGACGCGCTTCTCCGGGCTGGCGACGGGGTGTCGCCGCGGGCCGACGCCGGCGCCCGCGCGCATCCGGGCAGAAGGAGAGCGCAAAGCGTGAGTTGCGACAGTCCAGCCATCCGGCCCCGTTGCTGACGAGTGGGCCGGAAATCTACTTCGATCCCTCCCGCGTCGGTCTAGCGCCGGATATCGGCGGGAACGCTCCACCTCTTGAGCCGGGGCATCACGTCGGCGAGCAGCAGCCGGGCGTCGGCGGCGCCCATGATCCCCTGCCCGTCCATGATGCCGACGCAACGGTCGAGCATCGCCTGCATCGAGATGTCGGGCTCGGTGAACGCGCCGTCGGCGAAGCAGTGCCGGCAGTAGTCGTTCACGCGGAACCCGGCCTGGTCGGTGCCGAAGTCTTCGGGTTTGCCAAGCGGCATCGAGCAGCTCTGGCAGAACGGGCCCTTGGGTTCGCGATCGGGCATGGGGTCCTCCGAGGTGCGTGGTCCGGTGGCTGCGTGGCGTGCAGCCCAGCCGAAGGGTGCAGTGGGAAGGAGTAAGGGAGAATGAAGCGAGCGTGAGATTCCGTGAGATGCCCGGCGCGAGTTGAAACGTGCGAGGGAGGCGGTACGTATCATGTGCCGCATCCATCGGGAACATCATCCAACGGGAAGCGTGCAGAATGGGAAATGGTCGGACGACTGGAGCGCTCCTCATCGCGGTCACGCTCGGTGGCGGAGCTCTCGCCGCGCAGTCCGCGGCTCCGCCGTGCTCGACCACCCTCAGCCAGCTCCAGGCGAAGGTCGAAGCCGACTACGCCGGCTATCTGCTGGAAGTCCGTGGTCCCCGCCGTGCGGCCTACGACTCGGTGCTTGCGGGCCTGCGCGCTCGTGCCTCAGGGGCCGATGCCGACGGCTGTCTCGATCTGCTGCGCTCATACATCGCCTGGTTCGCCGACCCCCACCTCTTCCTCTTCCAGAGCGCGCGACTCGACACCGCCGAGTCCCGACGCCGGATCGCCGGGGTCTCCACGATCCCGTTCGATTCACTGGCGTTCACGGCCCGGCTCCGGCGCGCTCAGCGCGGACGGGATCCGATCGAAGGGATCTGGACCGATGGGCGGCTCAGGGTGGCGGTCACGGCGGACGGGAATCGTCGAGCCGGGCGGTTCGTGGCCGTGGTTCTCACCCCGGATACGATCGGATGGCCCCGCGGCGCCGTGCGCGGGCGGTTTCTGCGGATCGGGGCGGGACGCTACGTGGCGGACCTCGACCTTCCCAACTTCGCGCACCGGCGGCTCGATGCCGATATCTACCGGAACGACCTGCTGCGCACCTCGCCCGGCATCTGGGGACGCGAGGCGCCGGCCGACGCGCTGACGCCCGGCCAGCTCGATCCGATCGATCCGCGGCGGCCGACCATCCGGGTCCACGACGGCACCGTGATCGTCGCGATGCCGTCCAACGACCCGGCGTACGGCCGGGTGCTCGACAGCCTGGTCACCCGCAACGCGGACGCGCTCCGAAACGCCGACCGGCTGATCCTCGACCTCCGGGGGAACGAGGGCGGCTCGGTCGCGCCCGCCGGCGCTCTCATTCCCTATGTGATTACTGACGGTCAGGCCGCCCCGCCTCTCCTCGATCAGGCCGCGGCGCGGATGCTGTCCTCACCCGATCAGATCGCGTATGCCCGCCGCGCGTTCGGCCCTGACACGAGCGCCTTCGTCCGGAGCCTGGTGGCCAGGATGGAGGCGGCACCGGGAAGGCTCGTTCCGCTCTTCGATCCCGCGGCGCCGCCGAAGCCGGACGGCCTGCCGCCGGCGATCACCGGGCCGCGCCGGGTCGGCGTCGTGATCGATCGCGGGACGGTGAGCGCCGCGGAGGTCGTCGTGCTGTACGCGAAGGAGAGTGCCCGCGTCACGGTGTACGGCGAGCCGACCGCCGGCGCGCTCGACTACCAGAGCACCTCGATCGTTCCCATCGCCCCCGATGAGCGCCGGTGGTACCTCGGCTACCCGACCGTCACGCGCAACGAGCAGCTGCCGGCGGGCGGGATGCGGGGACGCGGCATCGAGCCGGACGTGCGCCTCGATCTCGCGCGGCTGCGCGATCCGATCGGCTGGGTGGAACAGGACCTGCGCCGGCGCTGAGCCGGCAGGCAGTGACGGTCAGCGGCGAATCGCCGAGGCGGCATTCAACGCTTCCGCGACCATCGCCCGCTCCGCGGCACCCAGCGCCTGCAGCGGCGACCGCGGCGATCCGCCGGCCAGTCCCAGCAGGTCCAGCGCGGCCTTCACGCCGGGCACACCGAACCGGGCGACGATGGCCCGGTGCAGCGGCGCCGCCACCGCCTGGATCCGCGCGGCCTCCTCCCGCTCACCCGACTGCCACAGATGATGGATCGCGGCGCACTCCTCCGGCGCGATTGCGGCCAGGGCGAGTATGCCGGCACACGCCCCCGCCTCCAGCGCGTCCTGCAGCACGGCGGCGGTGCCGACGATCACGGCGAAGCCGTCGGCGGTCGAGCGGCCGAGCTCGCGCAGCGCCTCGAGGTCGCCGGTCGAATCCTTGACGCCGATGATGTTCGGATGCCGGGAGAGCCGGGCGATCAGCGGCAGGTCGAGATCAACCGACCGGAAGGGCGGGGGGACCTGATAGAGCACGACCGGCACGGGCGAGCCGTCGGCGACGGCGGTGTAGTGCTCGATGAGGGCCGGCGCCGTCATCAGCGAGCGGAAGTATCCCGGCGGCTGCACCAGCACTGCATCGGCACCCGCCGCCGCCGCGGCTCGGCAGAGCCGTATCGTCGCGCGCGTCGACTCGGCACCCGTTCCCGCCAGGAGCCGTCGGTCGCCGATCATCTCGCGCGCGGCCGCGAGGAGCTCTCCGCGTTCGTCGGCATCCACCAGTACGCCTTCGCCGGTTGACCCGAAGAGCACGAGCCCGGCGAGCGGGGCGTCGAGCAGGAACCGTGCATTCCGGCGGAATCCCGCGACATCGACGTCGCCGGTGGTCGCGTCGAACGGGGTGGTGGTCGCCGCGAAGATTCCCTTCAATTGCATGCTGGATCCTCTCGTCCGGTCGTCTCTTCGCTGGCGGCCAGGCGCCAGGCCTCTTCCAGGTAGGGCGCCACCGCCCGGAGCTCCGCTGTCGAGCGCAGCAGTGCCACGTGGGCAATGCGCCGCGGTGCGCCGCTCTGCACCCTGGAGAAGCAGGGCGCGCTCACCTTCCGGCCCAGGTGCACGACGAGGCGCAGCGCGTCCCGCATGACGGTCAGATCCGCGAAGATGCGGGTGGTGCGGAACAGTGCATACCGCTCGCGGGTCACGATCTCCACCGTTCCGAAACCCCGTATCATCTCTTCGAGCGATCCGTAGAGCCGGACCAGGTCGGCGGGCCGGCCACGAAGCAGCGATCCGCGGTCGCCGAGGCCGCACGCGTGCCGCTGGCGGACCCGGCGGAAGGTGCGATGACAGGTGGGGCACGTCCAGACCGCAGTCATCCGCCGACGCGCTGGTGCGTCGGATGGCGCCGCTGAGGTTGCGAGGGCCGATCGAGCGGGGCGGCCACTCGGGCCGCGTCCCGCGGCGAGCCACCCCACTGGCGGCTCCACGCACGCCGCAGCTGCAGCGCAGAGCGGAACCCGGCCACTTCCGCAGCGCGCGTGACACTTTCGCCGTATTCGAGAGCCTGCCGCGCGCGCTCGAGCCGGATCAGCCGCAGATACTGCAGCGGGGAGACGCCCGCATGGTCGGTGAACAGCCGCAGCAGGTGGCGCTCGGTGGCATGGCCGACCGCAGCGAGCGTCGGCATGTCCCAGTCGCGCTGCGGCCGGGTGACGATGGCGTCCTGCACCCGGTGCACCACGGCGTGCAGATGGCGGCGATGGACCAGGAACGGCGACAGCTCGGGGTCGCGCTGCGAGCGCCGGAGGTACACGACCATGTCCTCGGCGACGCTCGCGGCCAGCGCCTCGCCGCATTCCTCGGCAATCAGGTGGAGGGCGAGATCGATGCCCGCGGTGATGCCGGCACTGGACGCGATCGGCCCGTCGACGACGAAGACACGATTGTCGATCACTTGCGCACGGGGCGCCAGCGCATGCAGCTGAGAGAGCAGCTCGTGGTGCGTGGTGCAGCGGCGGGTGCCCAGCAGGCCGGCCCGCGCCGCGAGCAGCGCCCCCGAGCAGATCGCGACCACGCGGTGCGGCGTTCCCGCCGCGAGCACCGGCTCGCCGAGCCGCTGCCGGAGCCATCGCGCCGTGGCGGCGATCGCCGGCGTGATCTGACCGAGCTGCGCCGCCGGCTGGCCGACCAGCACCACCCAGGTCGGCGAGGTCAGTCGCTCCGGCAGCGGTTCGAGGTCGGCCAGGGCGAGCCCGACGGAAGTGGCGGGGCGCGCGACCGGGCCGGCGAAGCGGAGCCGGAAACGCGGCGGCTGCCCGCGCCGGTGCCGATGCAGGTTGGCCAGGCGAAAGGCCTCCGCCGGCCCTGCGATATCGAGCAGCAGCGAGTGCGGCGCGATGACGAACAGCAGGTCGATGAGCTGCGCGCGTGCGATCATTTCAGGACATGGCTTGGTTGCCCAAGCATACGCCACAATGGGGATTTGCGGAACATGCCGCGTCGCCCGATGTCCGAAAATGATGCAAACTGGTCCGGCCGGAGGTCCTGCGGCGGAGCGCGAATCCCTTAGCTTGGTCCGCTCACTCCCCCGAGAGGCCACGAGCATGGACGGGATACGCATGAGACCGGCGCGCGGACGCCTGCTGCTGGCTCTGGCACTCTGGTCGTGGCCCGGGTCCCGGGTCGTCGCGCAGGCCGCCGAGGCTCGGAGAACTCCGGAGCCCGAAACGGGCGTGGATCCGGACATCAAGCCAGGCGACGACTTCTTCGGTTTCGCGAACGGCGGCTGGCTCAGGAGCGCGGCGATCCCCGCCGGCCGGGAAAGCTGGAGTGCGCGAACCGAAATCGGGGAGCTCACCCGCCAGCAGATCGCGAAACTGCTCGACGACGCGGCCACCCAGCCGGCCGGGTCGCTCGCGCGAAAGGTCGCGGATTTCCGTTCAGCCTATCTGAACGAGGCGGCCATCGAGGCCAGAGGGATCGCACCGCTCCGGCCGCTGCTCGACAGCATCGACCGCGTTCGCGACAAGGCCGCGCTGACCCGTCTCCTGGGCCGCCAGCTCGGCGCCGATGTGGATCCGCTCAACTGGGGGATCTACCGGTCCAGTCACCTGCTGAGGCTGTAGGTGGAGCAGAGCATCCACGGGGAGAAGAACTACGTCGCGTTCCTCCTGCAGGGCGGACTCGGTCTGCCGGATCGCGAGTTCTACGTCAGTGCCGAGCCGCGCATGGCTGCCGTCCGCGCCAGATACCAGGAGTACATCGGCCGGCTGATGGCGCTCGCCGGCTTCGACCGCCCGGAGGAGCGTGCCCGGGCGGTGATGGCGTTGGAGACCGCGATGGCGCAGGGCCAGGCCACCCGCGAGGCATCGGCCAACGACCACAACGCCGACAGTCTCTGGACGCGGGCCGACTTTTCGCGCGAGGCGCCGGGGATGGACTGGCCCGCATTCCTGGCCGCAGCGGGGCTCGCCAGGCAGGATGCTTTC
>JBLMWC010000181.1:0-11049 GCA_050257015.1 Bacillota bacterium
CAGGTCACCGAACAGGTGAAGGAGACGGCGACCCGCGCCAGGGAGGAAGCGAAGGAGGCCATTCGATCGAACGGCAGCAGCGGAGGCCCGTCAGTCGGCCCCTAGGGTACGCCACGCGGAGCCGGTAACGGCCGTCGCTCCGACGGCGGTGGGGGGCCTGACGGCGATACCGAGCGCGATCTCGGTGATGTTGCGGCTGGGAACTGACGGCGTCGGGAGCTTCCGGCGGGACGAGCGCTGCGCGCCCTGAAGTCAGTCGGCCGGCAGCACGTCGAAGATCAGGGGAAGCTGCGCGACCGGGGCGAAGGTCTGCCGATGGTGGCGGGTGGCGCCGTGGGAGCGCAGCCCCTCCTGGTGGGACTCCGTGCCGTAGCCGACGTTCGTCTCCCACCCGTATCCCGGATAGCGTCGCGCGAGGCGGTGCATGAGCCGGTCGCGCACCGTCTTCGCGACGATCCCCGCGGCGGCAATCGAAAGGCAGCGCGCGTCGCCGTCCACCAGCGCCTCGTGCACGTAACCGACTTCGGGAAGCGGAAGACCGTCGATGATGATGCGGCAGGTGTGGGCGCCGAGGCCGGTCCTGACCATCAGCCGGCTGATGGCCCGGTGCATGGCGAGCGCGCTGGCGACGCGGATGTTGAAGCGGTCGATCTCCCGCACCGAGGCCGCGCCCACGCCGATGCCGAGGGCGCAGCGCCGGATGGCCTCGGCGAGCCGGGTGCGGGCGTCTGCGGGGAGGGTCTTGCTGTCACGGACGCCACGCACGGCGCGGCAGCTCGCGGGAAAGACGACGGCCGCGGCCACCACTGGACCTGCCAGTGGGCCGCGGCCCGCCTCATCGACTCCGATCAGCAGGTGCGCCTCCGCCCAGGCCGCGCGCTCGCGCGTCAGCGTGGGACGAGCCGGCGCCACGGCTAGCTCTCGCGGCGCTCCCTGATGCGCGCAGCCTTGCCGCTCAGCGCGCGGAGATAATAGAGCTTGGCGCGACGCACCCGGCCCCGCCGGACGACATCCACCGAGCCGATCATCGGGCTGTGCAGCGGGAAGATGCGCTCGACACCCACGCCGGCCGAGACCTTGCGAACGGTGAAGTTCTCGCTGATGCCGCCGCCACGCTTCGCGATGACCAGACCCTCGAACGCCTGGAGCCGCTCCTTCTCGCCTTCCTTCACCCGCACCATGACACGAACCGTATCGCCCGGCTCGAACGCGGGCATGTCCGTGCGCAGACCCTGCTGGGCCGCTTCCGCCAACCGCTCCATCGTAAACCCCCTACAGTGAGAATGCCCCGTCAGGGCTGGTGCAATGCCTCGTGCCGGGCCCAGAGATCCGGCCGCCGCTCGCGGGTGAGCCGCTCCGCCTCCGCCTGGCGCCATGCCTCGATCTCGGCGTGGTTGCCCGAGCGAAGCACGGCGGGTACTTCGCGGCCCCGGTACTCCGGCGGCCGGGTGTAGCTCGGCGGGCTCAGCAGCCCGTCGTAATGCGAATCCCCGCTGGCCGACTCGTGGTCGCCGAGGGCGCCGGGAAGCAGTCTGACCACGGCGTCGAGAATGCAGATCGCCGCCGGCTCGCCACCCGAGAGCACGAAGTCGCCGATCGAGACTTCCTCGGTGGCGAGGCCCTCCGCCACCCGCTGGTCCACGTCCTTGTAGTGCCCGCAGAGGAGCGTGAGGCGGTCACCGAGCGACAGCCGCACGGCGTCGTCATGGGTGAACCGGCGGCCGCGAGCCGAGAGCAGCACCACCGGGCCGGTCACCGGGCCGAGCGACTCGACCGCCTCGAAGAACGGCTCGGGCTTGAGCACCATCCCGGCACCGCCGCCGTACGGGTAGTCGTCCACCGTGTGGTGCCGGTCGTGGGTGAAGTCCCGGAGCTGCACCAGGCGGAACCGCACCAGCCCGGCCTCGACCGCGCGTCCCGGAATGCTCGCGGCGACGAACGGCTCGAAGACCTCGGGAAACAGCGTGACGACATCGATCGTGATCATTCGTCGATCAGGCCGTCCGGCAGCACGACGGTGAGCTTCCGCGCCTCGCGGTCCACGCCCACCACGAACTCCTTCTTGTACGGCAGCAGGAACTCGCGCTTCGGCCCCTGCACTTCGATCATCAGCCCCGACGGGAGCTCGTACACGCCGCTCACCAGCCCCAGCGCGGCGCCGTCCTCGCGCCGGACGGCGAATCCTTCGAGCTCGTGGAGATAGACCTCGTCTCCGTCGGGCGGCGCCAGCGTCTCGACCGGCGCGCCCAGGAACATTCCGCGCCACGGCTCCCACGCATCGCGATGCTCGATGCCGCGGAACTTGAGGAGCCACTCGCGGTGGTAGTCGCGCGACCGCTCCACCTCGAACGGTCCGCCCACCTCCTGCCCTTCCAGATCCACGATCCAGACCGACCGGCCCGGCGCGAACACCGTTGCGGGATCATCGGTCAGCGGAAACAGCGTGATCTCGCCCTTCAGGCCGTGCGGCTTGCGCAGCCGGCCCACCACCAGGTGGCGGGCGCCCGCCATCGTTACGAAGCGGCGACGGGCTGGAAGACGCCGGCCTTCTTCAGCAGCGACTGCACCGTCTCGGTCGCCGTCGCGCCCTTGGCGAGCCAGGCGCGCGCCTTGTCGCCGTCGACGACGATCTGGTTGGCCACGGCCTTGGGCTGATAGGTGCCGATCACCTCGATGAAGCGGCCGTCACGCGGCGCCTCGCGGTCCGCGACGACGATGCGGTACATCGGGAGCTTCTTGCGGCCTTCGCGGCGCAGACGAATGCGGGTTGCCATGATCCGTTCCTGGTGTGTGCGGGGTTACCCGGGGAACCCACGGCCGAAGGGCAGCTTCATGCCCATACCCCCGGTCTTCCCCGCGATCTTCATGAACTTCTGCATCTGCTTGAACTGCGACAGCAACTGATTCACTTCCTGCACCGTGCGCCCCGAGCCCTTCGCGATCCGGATGCGGCGCTTGCCGTCGATCAGGTCGGGATCGGCCCGCTCCTTCGGCGTCATCGAGAGCACGATCGCCTCGACGTGCTTGAGCTTCCTGTCGTCCACCTTGGCCGCGTTGAGCATCGCCGGATTCATCCCCGGCAGCATGCCCAGCACGTTCTTGAGCGGCCCCATCTTCTGCATCTGCTTCATGGCGCCAAGGAAGTCCTGGAGGTCCAGCGACTTCTTCGACTGCACCTTCTTCGTGAGGCGCTCGGCTTCCTTCTCGTCGACCGCGCCCTGGGCCTTCTCGACCAGCGAGAGGATGTCTCCCTGCTGGAGAATGCGCCCGGCGAGGCGGTCGGGATGGAACGGCTCCAGCGCGTCGAGCCGCTCGCCCACGCCGATGAACTTGATCGGCGCGTGGGTGACGCCGTACACCGAGAGCGCCGCGCCCCCGCGGGCATCGCCGTCCATCTTGGTGAGCACGACGCCGGTGACACCGAGCGCGTCGTGAAACCCCTTGGCGATGCGGACCGCGTCCTGGCCGGTCATGCCGTCGGCCACGAGCAGGATCTCGTGCGGCGAGACCGCGGCCTTGAGCCGCTTCAGCTCGTTCATCATCTCGTCGTCGATCTGCAGCCGGCCGGCGGTATCGACGATGACGGTACGCGCGCGGTCCTTCCCGGCGGCGACGATGCCGTTCTTCACCAGCTTGACGACGTCGGTGGCCCCCGCCTCGGTGTAGACCCCCACCCCGGTCTGCTGCCCCAGCGTCGCCAGCTGCTCGGCCGCGGCCGGCCGGTAGATGTCGGCCGCCACGAGGAACGGCGCCTTCTGCTCCGCCTTGAGGCGCTTCGCGAGCTTGCCCGCCGTCGTCGTCTTGCCCGAGCCCTGGAGACCGACCATCAGGATGACGGTGGGCGGGACCGACGCGAAGCTGAGCGGCGCCTGCTTCTCGCCCAGCAGTGCCACCAGCTCGTCGTAGACGATCTTGACCAGCTGCTGCCCGGGCCGGACGGCCTTGAGCGCGGCGAGCCCGACGGCCTTCTCCTGCACCCGCTCGAGAAACTCGCGCGTGAGCTCGAAGCTGACGTCGGCTTCGAGGAGGATGCGCCGGATCTCGCGCAGACCCTCCTTGACCGCCTCTTCCGTAAGAACGCCGCGCCCCGTGAGCTTCTGGAGCGTGGCGTTGAGTTTTCCGGACAGCTCGTCAAACATAAGCCCAGTATGTTAATTGGGTTACGGGCCGGGAGCAAGGCGACGACCGTGATGCTGAGGCGCGGGCCGGCGCCGAAGCCCCCGACCGCGCCTGCCGCCGTCTCCCTTCCGCCGTTCCCCCCGTCCGCTCATACTCCTGCCCCATGGATCAGCACACCTTCTTCGAGATGCTCTTCACCACCGCGGTGGCCTCCATCGCCGGCGGGATGACCGACACGACCTCGATCTTTCTGCTGTTCCGGCCTTACGAGCGGCGGGGTATCGGGCCGCTGAAGATCCAGGGCGCGCTCCCGAAGAACAAGGCCCGTCTCGCCGCCAGCATCGGCAAGACGGTCGGCGAGCGGCTCCTCACGTCGGAGGACCTCCACGCGCGGCTCAACGCGCCCGCGGTGCGCGACACCTTCGCCGACGCGATCGGCCGGATGTTCGACACGATCGTGGACCAGGACCGCGGCTCGCTCCGGTCCCACTTCAGCCCGCCGGTCGGCGCCGCCTTCGATCGCGCGCTCGCCTCCGTCGCCCCGCGGGTGGCGGAGCGGCTCGCCGAGTACCTCCGCTCCCCCGAAGGAGTGGGGCAGATGGCGGCGTGGCTCGAGCGGGTGCGAACCGAGGTGGAGGACCGGCCGGTGGCGGAACTGCTCACGCCCGAGCGGCACGACCGCATCCGCGGCAAGGTCGCCGAGCTCGTGGCGCAGTTCGTCGAGGGCCAGGAGCTGGAGCGGACGCTCCGCCGCTTCGTCGCGACTCAGAGCGCGCAGCTCTCGCAGGACGATCGCCCGCTCCTCAGCCGCCTCCCCGGCGGCTTCATCGGCGCGATCGAGCAGGCGATCACCGACTACATCCCCGTCGCCCTCGACCGGCTCGGCGCGCTCCTGAGCGATCCGGAGGCGCGCGCCGGCATCGAAGCCGCCCTGCGCGACGCGTTCGACAGCTCGGTTCGCGAGCTCCTGCTGCACGAGCGGCTGCTCGCCAAGCTCATGGTGACCGACCGGACGATCGAGCGGCTGGTGGACGGGTTCGAGCACGAGGGGTTCGACCGTTTCGCCGCGGCGTTCGAAGGCCCGGTCATGCGGGACCAGCTGGCGCGCGCGGTGCGGGAGGCGGTGCTCAACTTCCTGCTCGTTCCCACGAGCGAGCGGCTGGCCCGCCTCGGTGAGGAGCGCCGCGACGCGGTGGCCGAATCGCTGGGCGACTGGCTGGTGAAGATTGCGCGGGAACCGGGCACGCGTCAGGTCGTGGACGCCGCGGCCAGCCGCGCCCTCGAGGCGCTCGAGCGCCGCACCTGGGGGGAGGTGCTGAGCGGCGTCCGCGCCGAAAAGGTGGCCACCTTCGCGGCGACGACGCTCGCCGGCGAGCAGGGGCAGCGCGTCGTGGAGATGCTCGTCCGGGGTCTGGTCGATCGCCTGCTCGATCAGCCGATCGGCCGGCCGGCCGAGTGGATCGGTCCGCAGATGACGGCGACGCTGCGCGAGGGACTGGTCGAGGAGGCGTGGAAGTGGGTCCAGGCGCAGATCCCGCGCCTGGTCCAGCAGATCCGGGTACAGGAGATCATCGAGCAGAAGGTAAACGACCTGCCGATTGAGCGGGTCGAGCGCCTGATCCGCGATGTCAGCCAGAAGGAGCTCGATCTGATCGTGAAGATCGGCTACGTCCTCGGGGGGATCTTCGGCTTCGGGGCGTTCTGGCTGGGGAAGCTGATCGGACTCTAGCGCCTCACGGCGCCGGTGCGATGTGCGCCGCCGGCAGCGCCGTCCATCCGGTCCAGGCCACCGGCGCGAGCACGTAGCGGGCCCCCGGCTTCCCGTCGAGAGTCACGGGCTCGAAGCGCGCCAGGTAGCCCGGCCGGTCGGTGGTGGCCAGCTTCCCCGCCTGCCGCTCGAAGCGCGCGGCCGCCGCCGGGTCGTCGAACACGATATACCACACGAGGACGGGCCCGCCGGCAGCGTCCATCACCCGGTACCGATCCCCGCCCCAGCCGAGCGCGGGGAGCTCGTCCGGGCGCGTGCTCCCGAGCAGCTCCGCCACCAGCACCCGCGTCTCCATCTCGCCCAGCACATCCTCGTGCAGCGCCGGCCCGCTCGAGTCGATCACGATCCGGAGCGGCGCGTCGCCACTCGCGTACCGATCGGGGTGCAGCACCTGCTCGGTCGACGCCGGCATCCGCGGGCCGTAGGGAACGGTGTCGGCGTGTCCCGACTTCGTGGTCCACCAGTGCATGAACTCCGCGCCCGCCACGTACGGGAAGATCAGCCCCTCGCGGACCACCAGCGGCGCACGGGTGAAGACCGGCATCGACGCCTGCTGTTCGCGCACCTGGTCCCCGTACATCGTCCAGAAGTCATCGTCCGCGGTGCGATCGACACCCGGGGTGTAGATCCCGATCGACGCCACCGTCGCCTGGCCCTCGAGGATGGCCTGGGCGGCGGTGAGCCGGTCGTTGCTGCGCAGGTCGTGGAAGATCGAGTCCAGCGGGAGGTACTGGCCCTGAAGGGCGTGGACCATCTCGTGCGCCATGACGAGCCGCAGCTGGTCGCGCGGGCTTCCGGCCACCGCGAAGAGCATGGCGGAATCGGCGTCGTAATAGCCCACCACCTGCTCGCTCAGGAGCTCGAGCAGCAGCGGGCGAAGCCGGATCGAATCGGGCAGCAGCCCGAAGAGGTGGTAGGCCGCCTCCATCCCGCGGGCGCGCGACTCCGGCAGCTCAGCCTCGAGCTTCCCGGCGAGATAGGCGCGCACCTGCTCGCGGCTCCGCATCGCCACCTTCGGTGCGGCGTGGAACCTGAGCCCGGCCGCGTGCTCCACGGCGGGCCGGAGGCTGTCCACCAGCTGCTGCGCCGACGGCGGCCTCGGCGCGCTCCCGCGGCAGGCGCCGGCGCCCATCGCCGCCAGCGCGAGTGCGAGCGATCGAATCATGCGACCGCTCACGCGCCGATCACGTAGGCGCGGTACCACGCGATGAGCGCCGGTCCGGCCGCGTAGGTCGCCGCGGCGCCGAGCGCGAGAAAGATTCCGAACGGCACCAGCTTGTCGCGCTTCACGAGCGTGATGGGCACGAAGATGACGGTGCCGAGCAGGGCGCCGAGAAAAATGGTGAGCAGCACACCCTGCCAGCCGAGGAAGGCGCCGACCATCGCCATCATCTTGATGTCGCCCCCGCCCATCGCGTCCTTCTTGAAGAGCCACGTGCCGAGCGTCCCGACGAGCCAGAGCACGCCGAATCCCACCGCCGCGCCGAGCACCGCGCTCCCGAGTCCGGGCAATCCGCCCGCCACGCTGAAGAGCAGGCCGATGAGGAGTCCGCCGACGCTGAACTCGTCGGGGATGATGTACTTCCGCGCGTCGGTCATGGCGATCCCGAGCAGGATCGTGCCGAAGACCGCACCGCGAAGCGCCTCCAGCGAGAGTCCGTACCGCCAGGCCATGACCACCCAGATCGCCGCCGTGGCGAGCTCCACCAGCGGATACATCACGGAGATCGGCTCGCCGCAGTTGCGGCACCGCGCCCGCAGGAGGATCCACGAGAGCACCGGGATGTTGTCCCACGGCTTGAGTCCCGCCCCGCAGCGGGGGCAGCGGGAGGGCGGTCGCACCACCGACTGCTCCTCCGGCCAGCGCAGGATGCAGACGTTCAGGAAGCTCCCGATGACCGCGCCGAAGAGCGCCGCGATGACGAGGATCGGAACGAGCGGAAGATCAGTGGTCACGCAGAGCCTCGTAGAGGAGAATACCGGCCGCGACGGCAACGTTGAGCGACTCCGCGCCCGGCCGGAGCGGGATGGCGACCCGGTGCGCGGCTGCCCGCGCGATGCCGGGGCTCACCCCCGCACCCTCGTTCCCCACCACGAGGGCGATCGGGCCGGCGGGGGCCCCCGAGCGATCGAACGGGGTGCCGTCGGCCGCGGTGGCCCAGACCGTGATGCCGTGCTCCGATGCCCAGATGAGAAAGGCGCTCTCGTCGGCCGCGACGCAGGGGAGCCGGAACGCGGCGCCCATGCTCCCGCGCAGCACCTTCGGATTCGTCAGATCGGCGGTCCCCTTGAGCGCGACGACGCCGGCGGCGCCCAGCGCGTGCGCCGTACGGAGCATCGTCCCGACGTTACCCGGGTCCTGCACGCCGTCGAGCACCAGCAGGACGGCGTCGCGGGTCGCGGTCACATCCGCCAGGGTCCACACCCGCGGCTCGACGACGGCGACGATCCCCTGGGGATGCTCCGTGTCGGCCAGCTCGTCGAGCTCCGCCGGCGTGACCTCCTCGACGCGCACGCCGCGGGCGGCGAGCTGAGCTTTAAGGGCCATCCCGCGCGTGGTACCTTCCAGAGCGGGCGACACCGCGGCTCCGCGGATCGTGATCCCGGACGCCAGCGCCTCCTCCACGAGGCGCACGCCCTCCGCCAGTGCGAGGCCGCGACGTTCGCGGCCGCGGCGCCGGCCCAGATCACGAATCATCGAGTGCAAGGAGCCGCTCATGTCAGCCTTCCATCGCCTGTTCGCCGGATCCACACTCGCAGCGCTCGCCGCGTGCGCGCCGTCGGTGCAGCAGGAAGTCCAGATGGGCAACGATTACGCCGCGCAGATCGCGAAGGAGATGCCGCTCATCAACGATGCCGGCATCAAGTCCCTCTTCGCCCAGAACGTGAACCCGCTGCGCCGCGTGGCCCAGCGGCAGGACCTGGCGTGGGACTTCCACATCGTGAACTCCGACCAGGTCAACGCCTTTGCCGTCCCGGGCGGCCACATCTACGTCTTCCGGGGGCTCATCGCGCGGGCGCAGCACTATGATGAGCTCGCCGGCGCGGTCATGCACGAGATCGGGCACGTCGACCTGCGCCACTCCGCGCAGCAGATGGGGCAGATGAATGCGGCCAACCTCGGTGTCAGTCTTGCCTACATCCTGCTCGGCCGGCAGCCGGGCCAGGTGGACCAGGCGGCGGTCGGCGTCGCCGGGAGCGTCGTGTTCGCGAAGTTCAGCCGCGACGACGAGCGGGAAGCCGATTCGATGGCGGTCATCGGTCTGACCCGCGCCGCCATCGATCCGTCCGGCATCACCCACATGCTCCAGACTCTCGAGCGCCTCAGCCGGAGCGAGCCGGGCAAGGTCGAGCAGTGGTTCGCGTCGCACCCGACCGACGCCGAGCGGGTCAGCAACGTCGAGCGGATCATCGCCTCGACGCCGGGAGCCGCGGGCATGGTGCGGACCGGCAGGACCGATCTGTCGGCCTTCGATCAGCTGCAGCGACGCCTCGCCGCGCTCCCGCCCGCCCCGAAGGAGGTCAAGCAGCCGTGAGGGTTGCGCTGACGATCGCCGGCTCCGATTCCGGAGGCGGCGCGGGCATCCAGGCCGACCTCAAGACGTTCCAGCAATTCGGCGTCTTCGGCACGTCGGTGATCGTCGCGCTCACCGCCCAGAACACCACCGGTGTCCGCGCCGTCCACACCGTGCCGGCGGAGATCGTGGAGGCCCAGCTCGATGCCCTCGCGGAGGACCTGCCGCCCGATGCGGTCAAGACCGGGATGCTGGCCGACGCCCCGCTCGTTGCGCTGGTGGCCGCGGCGATCCGGGTGCGCGCATGGTCCCCCTACGTCCTCGACCCGGTGATGGTGGCGAGCTCCGGCGACCCGCTCCTCGATCCCGACGCGATCGCGCTGGTGCGCTCCGAGCTGCTCCCGCTCGCCACGCTCGTCACCCCGAACCTCCACGAGGCCGAGCTCCTGACGGGCGGCGCTGTCCGCGACCCCGCCGGGATGGAGCGCGCCGGCCAGATCCTCGTGGCGCTGGGCGCCGGCGCCGCGCTCATCAAGGGTGGCCACCTCGAAGGCGGGACGCTGACCGACGTGCTCGTCACCTCGTCAGCGACGTACCGCTTCGAGCACGAGCGTCTCGACACGCAGGCCACCCACGGCACCGGCTGCACGCTGTCGGCGGCGATCACGGCCGGGCTCGCCCGCGGCGACGACCTGATGCGGAGCGTGTCCACGGCCGTCGACTACGTCCATCGCGCGATCGCCGCCGCGCCCGGCCTCGGCCGCGGCCGCGGACCGCTGCACCACGGCGTCCCGGCCGATCAGCCCTGAGGGATCCGCTCGACGATTCCTTCGATCAGCGTCCCCAGCTCGCCCTTTACCCGCTCCGCCGTCTCCATCACCTCGCTGTGCGACAGCTTCGCCGGACTGATCCCCGCCGCCAGGTTGGTGATGGTGCTGACGGCGAGACAGCGCATCCCCCGCGCGCGCGCCGCGATCACCTCGACCACCGTCGACATCCCCACGGCGTCGGCGCCGAGTCGCTCGAGCATGCGGACCTCGGACGGCGTCTCGTAGGTCGGGCCGAGCAGTCCCGCATACACGCCTTCGGCGAGGCTCACCTTCCGCTCTCGCGCCACCTCCCGCGCGATCGCGCGGAGCTCGGGATCGTACGGATCGGACATGTCGGGGAAGCGCTCCTCCCCGGGAAGCACGGCACCGACCAGCGGATTGCGCGACGTCAGGTTGAGGTGGTCCGACAGGAGCATCAGCGTCCCGGCGGTGAAGTTCCGCCGGATTCCGCCGGCGGCGTTCGTCAGAATCAGCGTGCGCACGCCGAGGGCTGCGAAGGTCCGGACGGCGAGTGTGCTCACCTGCGCGCTGTGCCCCTCGTACATGTGGAACCGCCCGCTCTGCGCGATCACCGCGCGGCCGGCGAAGCTGCCTGCCACGAGCTCGCCACCGTGGCCCTGCACCGTCGGCAGCGGAAACCCCGGAATGTCGCGGTACGGCATCCGCACGGCATCCCGCACCTGGTCGGCGAGGAACCCCATCCCGGACCCGAGTACCAGCGCGATCCCCGGCTCGCGGCCACCGAGGCGCGCGCGGATCGCGGCGGAGGCATCGGCGATCATGCCGATCAGCTGATCGGGCGATTCGGTCTCGTGCA
>JBLMWC010000182.1:0-25076 GCA_050257015.1 Bacillota bacterium
CCCTGCAGGCACTTGAGTCCCGCCTCCAGCACCGTCCAGCGCGACGAGTCGAGCATCACCGGCACCCGCGCGATGTCGGGCTCGGAAGCGACCAGGTTCAGGAACGTCACCATGGCCTCGCGGGAATCGAGCATTCCCTCGTCCATGTTGATGTCGATCATCTGGGCGCCGCTCTCGACCTGCTGACGGGCCACCTGCAGCGCGTCCTCGTAGCGCCCCTCCAGTACCAGCCGGGCGAAGCGCCGCGAGCCGGTGACGTTGGTGCGCTCGCCCACGTTCACGAAGAGCGAATCCGGCCCGATGGTGAGCGGCTCGAGTCCGCTCAGGCGGGTGCGGCGGGGGACGTCGGGCAGGGCGCGCGGCGGCACTCCCTCGACCGCCTCGGCGATGGCGCGGATGTGCGCGGGCGTCGTGCCGCAGCACCCGCCCACGATGTTCACCAGTCCGCTCGAGGCGAATTCGGCGAGCAGCCCCGCCATCGATTCCGGGCTCTCGTCGTAGGCGCCGAACTCGTTCGGGAGGCCGGCATTCGGGTGGGCGCTGACGAAGGTCGGACAGAGCTTCGACAGCTCGTGCACGTACGAGCGCAGCTGGCGCGCGCCGAGGGCGCAGTTGAGCCCGATGCTGAGCGGACGCGCATGGGCCACCGAATTCCAGAATGCCTCGGTCGTCTGCCCGGAGAGCGTCCGGCCGCTCGCGTCGGTGATGGTGCCGGAGATCATCACCGGCACCCGGACGCCCTGCTCGGCGAACCAGGCATCGATCGCGAAGAGCGCCGCCTTGGCGTTGAGCGTGTCGAAGATCGTCTCGACGAGCAGGAGGTCGGCGCCGCCGTCCAGCAGACCGCTCACCGCCTCGGTATACGCGGCGACGAGCTGGTCGAAGGTGACCGCGCGGAAGCCGGGATCGTTCACGTCGGGCGAGATGGAGGCGGTGCGGTTGGTCGGCCCCAGCACGCCGGCCACGAAGCGCGGCCGGCCGGTCTCGGCCAGCTCGGCCCGGTCGGCCGCCTCGCGGGCCAGGCGCGCTCCGGCCCGGTTCAGCTCCCAGGCGAGCGACTCGAGCCCGTAGTCGGCCTGGGCGATGGCGGTGGACGTGAAGGTGTTGGTCTCGAGGATGTCGGCGCCTGCCTCGAGGTACGCGTCGTGGATGGCGGAGATGACCGACGGCTGCGTCAGCGAGAGCAGATCGCTGTTGCCGCGGAGATCGCGCGGGGAATCGGCGAATCGCTCGCCGCGGTACTCGCGCTCGCCCAGGCCGTAGGTCTGGATCATCGTCCCCATCGCCCCGTCGAGCACCAGGATCCGCCGAGCGAGCAGCGGCTCGAGCTCGGCGAGCCGCTGCGCGCGGGTGCGGAGGGCCGGTGGAGCTCCGAGAACGGCGGATGAGGTCATGACGATCGTCTCCAGCAGAAACCCCGAAGCTAAAACAGCTCCGGGGCGGGGCGTTTTAGCGGATATTTAACGTGGTCGCAATAGGCGCAAATCACCACGGAGCGGTTGTGCTTCGAATCTAGCGTCGTCGCGGACGAATTGCAGGGCTCACACCCAGCGGCGGACGATCGCCGTCGCGAGGCCGGACGAGGCGGTGCGGGAGACCTGCCGGATGACGTCCCGGTGCCGGCGCCGGTCCCACTTGGCGAGGGTCTGCGCTGCGAGGCTTCGCAGCATGTCCTCCGGCGACATGGCGTGCGGGAGCCCGGCCTCCTCGTCCAGCAGGAGCTTCCCGTCGAACAGTGCCACCTCCCGCAGCAGCGCCTCCGACTCGGCGGAACGCTCGTCGGATACCGCCTTCATGAGCGAGAGGGCGTGGGTCCATCGTGGCCGGCGTCCCTCGATGAGGCCGCCGGCGAGAAGGCGGCGCAGGTGCTGATGTGCCCTGGTCATGTGCCTACACCCAGTAGAATGAGATGGCGGCCCCCGCGTGAGGGACGATCTCCGTCTCGACGCTCAGGCCGTTCTCCACCGCGTCGCCGAGCGGGTCGGGCTGATCGGGATCGGGGTGCACCGTCCGGTACAGTCTGCCGTCCGCCGGCAGCGACCCGAGCATGTACCCGACGGCGCGGTCGAGATACGCCCGCCGGAAGTTGCCGAGCGAGCCGACCGCTACCGCGCGGGCGGGATTGCTGCGCGGCAGCGCGAAGCCGCGCAGCGCCACCGCCTTCGACTGGAACGACGCGTCGTAGAGATACCAGCGGCCGCCGAAACGGAGGAAGTTGATGCAGTGTCCGTCGCCGATCTGCCCCGGGTGGCCCCAGAACCGGTAGCGGCGGCGCGTCAGTGTCCGCACCGGTGATCGTCCGATCGGCCGCTCGTCTGCGTCGTGGAACCGGCTGGGTCCTTCGGCGGGAGTGTCGCGGTTGAGTCCGGGAGCCGCCACCACGAGCGCGCACCAGCGCACCCGGTCCCGCGGCAGCGTCTGCCAGTTGACGAGGTAGGCCCGGCGCTCGAGCCTGACTCCGTGCGCGGCCGCCATCGCCTGGAACATCCGGTACCAGCCGCCGCAGTAGCCGCCACCCTTCAGCAGCATGTCCCGCACGGTCCACGCCGGCGCCGCGTAGCGAAGCCCGGAGCGCGGCAGCGACGTGAGCAGGGCATCGCAGATCGACTTGGCGTCGGTCCGCCGCGCGGCCCACTCGCAGGTCCACTGCATGACGGGGAGATAGACCCAGTGTCGGGCATCGCGGAATGTGTCGGGCCCGGCCCACGGTTCGGGCGCGAGGGGGCGCCGCCAGGTCAGACAGATCTCGTGCTGGGAGACGCCGACGTCGTGGCGGGCGTCGTCCAGCGCGGCGTACCAGCGCCACTCGAGCCGCGCGATCCCCAGCTGGCGCGGAAGCCGTCGCGCGACGCGGAAGTCGACCGGTTGCGAGAGCCCGTCGGCCCCGAAGCGGAGTGTGACCCGCCGGGCCGCGATCCCGGGCTCCCCATGGGCGCCGACCAGACACGTCAGCGTGCGCGGCCCGCGCGCCGCCCGGACGAACACGGCGCGCACCGTCGGCCGGGCACCGCGAACGTAGGCGGCGACGGCGCTCCGCCGGCCGGCCAGCCATTCCGGCTCGGCGCCGACGAGGTGATCGGTGGCGGGGCTTCGGAGCGCGATGGCGTCGCGATTGCCCCGGTAGGCGAAGGCGACGCTGTGAAGGGTGAACGGCGCCGGCGGCAGAGGCGGCTCCATGCGGGTGAGGGTTGGAGATATCCGCCGCACGACGGCTTGGCAAGGATTGCTTGACGCGTCGCCGCCCGGCCCGTATATCAGCCTTCTGCCACCGACATCCCGATGGCGCAGTGCCCGGCGCTCCGCTCGAGCGGATGCCGGTTACGTCCCTACCCCCGGAGACCGGTATGAGCCGATTCACGAGCAGGGATCTGATGGTATCGGTATTGCCAGGTGAAGCACCGATGGAGGATTGGGCCGACAAGTCGACACAGTGCACCACCTGCACCAGCTGCACCAACGTCACCAACACCACGAAGCGCAAGCCGGCGAAAGGCGCCGCGCTGAGCGAGCTTCAGGCGCAGCTCGCCGCCGCGCGTCGCTGATCCGGGAAATCCGGACGCATCGTCGTACCGGCGCTGCCGGGCGGTCATGAGGCCGCCCGGCCTGCCCTCGCGTCCAGCAGGTCGCCATGCGCCGTCATTCCGCGCCTGAGCTGAACGTCGCGCGGTATCGCGCCGCGCGGCGGTATCGCCTCGTTCCGCCCGACGAACTTCCCGCCTCCATCGCGCCCCATCTCGCCGATTGCCGGAACGATCCGGAATTCGGCGGTGTGCTGCTCCCGCGCGACGACGGCGGGGATGGCGTACGCGCACTCACGCACGCCGCCGCGGAGCTCTTCCGGTCGGTCGCGCGACCGCGGCCCGTCGATACCGCGAGCGCCGGCGGGCCGGACGCGCTTGCGCGCCTGGTGCTCGACGGCGTGCTCGAGGTCGAGTGTCGCGGGGCGTTCGTCTCGCGGGCCCGGGCGCACGAGCTGTACTTCGATGGGTCGCCCCCCGCCTGGCAGTCTTCGCGGCTCGCATCGGTCTCGGGCGACGCGGTGCAGCATGCCGAATCGCTCGGCATCAGTGATCCACGCGTGCTCCGCCAGCGACTGTACCGCTACAGCACCCGGCCCGCCTCGCCGGTATGGCGCCGACGGCTGGCAACCGACGCGGCGGTCTCGCGCTATCTCCGCATCGGGCGCATGGCACGCGGCATGTCGCACACCCTCGAGCCGGCCTGGCACTACTGGCGGCCCGTGCGCCGGAAGGCGAACGGCGCGCCGGCGTTCAAGCTCTACATCAGCCCGGGCATCGACGACACGCCCGCGGCGCTCGACGCCACCCTCGCCGTGCTCGGCCGGGCCCGCGGCATCGTCGCGGTGAAAGCCGGCCGCGACGTTCATGCGCTGATGCGGCCCGACAAACTCGTCGCGTACTTCAGCGACCGCGAATCCCTGCACGCGGCTGCTGCCGAGCTCGGCACGGCACTCGGGGGAACCCCGCCGCAGGGCGTCCCCTTCACGTCCGACCTCGCTGGAGACGGTCTCCTCTCCTGGGCCACCGACCCCCCGGCCGACACGACCACCCTCGACTGGGCGGGCGACGGGAGCTGGCGCGCGTGGATCGCGGCCCGGCTCGCGTCGAGTCTGGCGCTCGCCGCCTCGGAGCGGGACGCATCGACGCCCGCCTGGCTGTTCGCGGTCGACCGACTGTCGCTCGACGGAGTGGACCTGGCCACCTGGGCGCCGATTTCCGGGGTCTGGGCCGGGGCAGAGAACTGATCGTGTCGATCACTGACCCGCTCGTCCTTCCCGTCGATGTCTCGATCGGCCCGGTGCGGCTGCTGCATCCCGGCATCCGGTCACGGCTGGGCGCCCGCGATGACGACTTCGCCGTCAGCCGGCCGCGGGGCCGCGCGCCCGCCAAGATCGTCGATCACGCGGGCGCGGCGCTGCTGGAGGCGTTCCGCGCGCCCCGGCGGGTCAGCGATGTCGTGCTCGAGCTCGCGAAGCAGCGTGGTCTCGACGCCGACGCGCTCCTCATCGAGGCCTTTCCCCTGCTGCACGACTGCTTCAACTCGCGATTCCTCGTCTCAGCCGACTCGGCCGATGCCGCGCCGATTCTGCCCGGCCTCGAGCCGGGAGACCGTGTCGGCCGGTGGACCGTCGTGCGCTGCGTGCGCCTGCTGGCGGATACCGAGGTGTACCAGGCCCGCTCGGCTGACGGAGCGGCAGCCGCGATCAAGCTCGCGCGGGGACCAGCCACCCCCGCTCTCCGGACGATGTTCGCGCGGGAAGCTGCCGTCCTGGGGCAACTCGGCGGACGCGGCGCGCCGCGGCTTCTCGCGCGGGGACGCGTGCGAGGGAAGCAGTACATCGCGATGACCTGGCGGGCTGGTGTCGAGCCCGGCACCGTCTTCGGAGAGCTGCGCGCCGCGGGGGACCGCGGGCGGAGCGCACTCGCGGGTCTCGCCACCCGCCTGGTCGCCGCGTACGCACGTCTCCATGCACGCGGAGTCCTGCATGGGGATGTCTGCCCCGGCAACGTCCTGATCGACGGGCGGGGCCGTGTCTCGCTGCTCGATTTCGGCCGCGCCTGTTTGATCTCGACGCAGCCGTCGCGGCGCGACCCGCCGCGGGGGTTCGTGCCGCCGTTCATTGATCCCGAACTGGCTGCCGCCGTCGCCGCCGACGCGCCGTCACCGCCGCTCACCGCGGCGGGGGAGCAGTATGCGCTCGCCGCACTCGTCTACCTGCTCGCCACCGGTCGGGCGCACCGCGACTTTTCCCTCGACCGGGCCGCGATGCTGGCCGAAGTCGGCCGCGATCTCCCGCTGCCGTTTTCCGCGCACGGCGTGCCGCCGTGGCCGGAATTCGAGCGCGTCCTCCAGCGGGCGATGAGCCGGCGGCCCGAGGATCGTTTCCTTTCGGTGCGCGCCTTTGCCGCGGCGCTTTCGCGGGTGAAGGCGCCGCCGGCATCTTCACGGCCCTCCGGGACCGCCGCGCCCGCGACGCGACTCGCGGCCGAGTTCGTCGACGCGCTCCGCCGGGCGAACCCGCTCGAGCGCGTCAACTCCGGTGCTCCGACGGCGTCGGTCACCTACGGCATGGCGGGAGTCGCCTGCGCGCTCTATCGGCTGTCGCTGCTCGGCGGCGATGCGGCGGCGCTTGCCGCGGCCGATCTCTGGGTGACACGCGCGCTCGGCGCGCAGTCGCGTCGCGATGCCTTCCACAGTCCGGAGCTGGGACTCACCGCCGCCAGTCTCGGCGAAGTCTCACCATACCATACCGTCAGCGGGCTCCACGTGGTGGACGGGCTGATCGCGCAGGCCTTCGGCGACCGTGATCGCTGCGCCGGAGCGGTGCGCCGATTCGTCGCGGCGGCGGCGGCGCCGTGCCGGATTCCCGATCTCACACTCGGCCGCGGAGGTGTGCTCGTGGGAGCGGCCCTTCTTCTCGAAGCGTTGCCGCCCGGGATGGGCGACGCTGCCGCCGCGCTTCGCGCCTCCGGCGACGCGGCGCAGCGAGAACTCTGGACGCAGGTGCCACAGGCCCCGGCCGGCCCGGGCTCACGGCTGACGCCGGGGATCGCGCACGGGTGGGGTGGCGTGCTCTACGCGACGCTGCGGTGGAGCCGCAGCACAGGCGCTCCGCTGCCGCCCGCGTTCCATCCCCGTCTGGCCGAGCTCGCGGCGTGGGCGACTCCGGTCGGCCGGGGTGTGCACTGGCCTCGACGGGTTGCCCCCGGCGCGCCGCAGCCCGAGGAAGTGGCGGGGTGGTGCAACGGGCCAGCCGGGATGGTGTATCTCTGGACGCTCGCGCATCGCGCCTTCGGGCGGGACGAGTATCTCCAGCTGGCTGAGGCGAGTGCCTGGTCCGCCTGGGAGGCGCCGGGAGGGTTTCCCGATCTGTGCTGCGGACTCGCCGGCCGGGCGTATGCACTCCTCAACCTGTACCGCCACACCGGCGATGCCGAGTGGCTCGAACGTGCGCGCCGACTCGGTGCCCGTGTTCACGCCGCGCTGGTGCACGGCTGCGGCTTTGCGCATCCGATGAGCCTCTTCAAGGGCGAGACCGGGATGGTGCTGCTCGGGGCCGACCTCGCCACGCCGGAGGAGGCACGCATGCCGTTCTTCGAGCCCGAAGGCTGGCCGGTCGCGGATGCCTGAGCCGGTCGAGCGACTCGCCGACGCGCTCAGCGGTCGGTACACGATCGAGCGCGAGCTCGGGCACGGCGGGATGGCGACCGTCTACCTCGCCCGCGACGAGCGCCACGGCCGCCGGGTCGCCATCAAGGTGCTTCGGCCGGAGCTCGCGATGGCGCTGGGCGCCGACCGTTTTCTCCGCGAGATCCACGTCGCCGCCGCGCTGAGCCACCCGAACATCCTGCCGCTCTACGATTCCGGCGAATCGGGCGATCTCTTCTACTACGTCATGCCGTTCGTGGACGGCGAGTCGCTCGCCGCCCGGCTCAGGAGGGAGGGGCCGCTTCCAATCGAGGAGGCGGTCGCGATCGCGCGCCAGGTGGCGCTCGCGCTCGCCTCCGCGCATGAACAGGGCATCGTCCATCGCGACATCAAGCCCGACAACATCCTCCTCGCGGGGGACCGCGCGCTCGTTGCCGACTTCGGCATCGCCCACGCGATCGGCGGTGCGCCGCAGGAAAAGCTGACGACGACGGGACTGATCGTGGGAACGCCGACGTACATGAGTCCGGAACAGATCGGCGGCTCGAGGCAGATCGACGGCCGCTCCGACATCTACAGTCTCGGCTGCGTCCTCTACGAGATGCTGGTCGGCGAGCCGCCGTACGGCGGGCCGTCGGTGCAGGTGATCATGGCCCGCCACGCCGCCGAGCGGCTGCCGAGTCTCACGACGGCACGCGCGACGGTGCCCCCGGCACTGCAGCTCGTCGTCCACCGGGCGATGGCCAAGGCTCCGGTGGACCGGTACCGCGACGCCACGCGGTTTGCGGCCGCGCTCGATGAAGCACTCGCCGCGCCCGCCGCCGTCGCGCCGCCGGCGCGCGTCTCCTCACGTGGCCGCTGGCTCGCCGCCGGGCTCGCGGCGGCCGCCCTGGTGGCGGCGGCGGTCGTGGGAAGCCGCCGCCACCGTGCACCGGCGCCCGTTGCGAATCGGGATGTCGTGGCCATCGTCCCCTTCGAGCTCGTGGACCCCGCCGATACCTCGCTGGCCCGGCTGGGCGGAGAGGTCACCAGTCTCGTGGCCCAGCGGTTCACCGGCGAGGGCGGCCCGCGCGCGCTCTCATCCGGGACGGTACTGGACGCGCTGGCTCGGGTCGGCGGAAAGCCGGGATTGCCGCTGGCGGAATCGCGCGCGCTCGAGCTTGCCCGCCGCCTCGGGGCCGGGTCAGTGCTGACCGGACGGGTGGGACTCGACGGCAGCCGCGTCCTGCTCAACGCCACGCTCGAATCGGCTGCCGACGGAGCGATGCTCGGCCGGGTGGAAGCGCTGACGGCGGCGCGGGACAGCCTGCTGCCGGCGGTCGATCGCCTCTCGGCGGAGCTGCTCTCGCGGGCGGCCGGGGAGCCGCTCGTCCGGCTGCCCGATCTCCGCGCCGAACGGATCGACGTGCTGCGGATGTATCTCGCCGGCCGGCTCGCCTACGTCAGAGGGCAGTTCGCGCTAGCGGCGACCCATTTTGCGCAGGCCCAGGCGGCCGATTCAGGCTTTCCGTACCCGGCCCTCGGGCTCGCCCTCGTTCGGGGAACGGAGCGGGATGTGGCGCTGGCTTACGTCGCGCGCGACCGCCTGCGCGAGCCCGACCGTCGCTATCTCCGGGCGCTGATCGGCATCGGCTATCCCGAGCCGACCGCCGCCGTGGACATCGTTCGGACCTGGGAGGACGCGGTACAGAACGGGGCGGGGTACCCGGAGTCGTGGTTCAAGATGGCGGAGGAGTTGTATCACCGCGGGCCGCTGCTCGGTATTCCCGGCGTGGAGGCGCGCGCGGCAGCGGCATTCAGGCGCGTGCTCGAGCTCGAGCCGCATTTCGTGCCGGCGCTCGGCCACCTCATCGACATCGCGGCGGCGGCAGGCGATACGGCCGCTGTGCGCGCGCTCAGCACCCGCTATTTCGCGCTCGATTCGGTCGGCGATCTCGCCGATTACTATCGCTGGCGCCGGGCCGTCAGCCTGGGCGACTCCGCGACCCGCCGGCAGATCCGCGCGAGGATGGACCAGCTGAGCGATGCGACGCTCGAACGCATCGTGATGGCCGCCCAGCTCGACGGCACCGCGCTGGAGGATGCCGAAGCCGCCGTCGTGGCGCGCCGCTCGCAGAGCAGTCTGCGAGGCGCGACGCGCCTCGCGTATCTGCACATGATCGAGCTCGCGCTGACCCGCGGGCGCCCGGCTCAGGCGGCCCGCCTCGTGTCGGAGCGGAGCGCGGCGACGAACACCGCGCCGATCGATCAGCTCATGGTGGTCGTATCGGCGCTCTTCTCCGACGGCGACACGGTGGCGGCGGCGGGAGTGGTGGCGCAGGCGGCACCGGACCTCCTCGCCAGGGCTGGAACGACGCCCTCCGACCCGGGACTCTATCGCGTGTGTGGCGCGGGGCTCTGGCATGCGGAGCGGAGGGAAGTCGCCCGCGCCGCCGCTGTGGCGGCGCGGCTCGACGCGGTGGTTCGCCCGGCCGGCGATCGCGCGCCGGCGGGCTACACGCAGCTCTGCGCCGCGGTGATCGAGGCCGAGATCGCCGCGGCCGAGCGGCGGCCGGATGCCGCGGCACTTCTGGATCGGCTCGACTCCCTGGCCCGCGTCGACCCGGCGGTGACGTCATGGGTCCTGACGCCGGCCAATCTCGTCATCGCCAGACTGCGGGAATCACGCGGCGAGCTCGACGCGGCGCTCGCCGCTGTCCGGCGGCGGGCGTACATCGCCGATCTCAACGAGCACCGCATTCTCGTCGCGCTGCCGACCTCGCTTCGCCTGGAGGGGAGGCTCGCCGCGCTTTCCGGCGACACCGCCGGTGCGCGCCGGGCCTACCGGCACTATCTCGCCCTGCGATCGGACCCCGAGCCGGTGCTTCGGCCGCAGGCCGACAGCGTTCGCCGGGCCCTCGCGGCGCTGACGCCGCGCTAGCGCTCGGGCGCGACGAGCGCCGCGACCGCGTCGGCCACGCCGACGCCTTCCACGCTCACGACCTTGCTGCGCGATGCTGCTCCCGCGACGATTGCGACCCGCGCCCGCGGCACGGCCAGCCGCTCGGCAACGAAGCGGATCAGCGCGTCGTTGGCCGCGCCGTCCACCGGTGGCGCTCTGAGGCGTACGCGGATCTCCGTGCCGTGGAGGCCGGCCAGCTCGGTGCGTGACGCCCGGGGTTGCACCCGAAACCGGATGCGGACACCGTCGTGCGTAGCCGCTACGGGAGAGAGTGTCAGTAGACCGGAAGGAGTCGGGAGAGCAGACTGAGCACCAGCGGCTGGGCGATCCACGCGAGCAGGATCCATGCGAGCATCGGGCTCAGATCGAACGGGCCCAGCGGCGGGAGGAGGCGGCGGATGGGGTTTACGAGCCAGTCCGTCAGCCGGTAGGCCGGGCGCACCAGCTTCGAGAACGGGCCCAGCCCAATCCACGAGGAAATCACCCGGACGATGAGGGCGATCTCCAGCACGATGAACCCCGCCCGCACCAGGGCGAAGATCCACGCCCCCGGCCCCGAGCGGCTCAACTCGGCGAGCGAGGCGACGAACCCGAGAACCCAGCCCAGCAGCCAGAGCACGATCAGGCCGCCGACGATCACGATCGCCAGGAGCCACAGCGGCGCGTCCTGCGGATTGCCGCCCGCCCGGAGGATCCGCCGTTCCACCGGATGCAGGACCGGATCGCTGACTCGCCGCATGAACCGGGGCCACCCGCCGAAGGCGTTCAGCCGGCGGCGGCGCACCGCCCAGTGCGTGGCGGCCACGATTCCCGCGTACACCAGCGCTGCGACGATGAGGAGGCGGACTGCGGTGTAGATGACGGCGACTGGGCTCACGTCAGCGGGTTCCACCCTCCAGCTGAAGCGGCCGGGCCTCGCCCTCGGGCGTCATGCAGCTGGCCGCGTACTTTCCCGAATTGAGCGCTGCGCCTTCGAGCGCCTCGGCTCCGCCGGAGCAGGACACCAGCACGTGGCCGGCGGGACGCCGGAACTCGACGGTCACATGGAGCGTGCCGTCCTCGCTTGAGAGCCGGCGGGCGGTGGTGGCGGTGAGGGAGTCGACGCCCATCTGGGCAACGGACGCGGGGTAGCGGCCACGGTGGGAGCTGCGGTAATCGGCGGCGCGATCGATCAGCTCGAAGAGCTGGCGGCCGAGCACCTGCTGATCGTCAGAGCCGGCCTTGCCAGCCAGGGCAGCGCCGGGGGCCGGCTCGCCGCGGTGGCACGCGGCGAACGACATGCACAGGACGAGGCCCGCGCGCGAGGCCCAGTTCATTCCATCGCGAATTCGCGGTTGAATACCACCGGGAAGCTGAAGGTCTTGGCCCGGGCGCGCGTTTCCATGATGTCCGCGACCCGGCGGAGGCGCTCCGGGATGCCGAGGATCTTTTCCTGCGCCTTCCGGCCCAGCTCGTTCAGTCCGGTGAGACTCTCGATCTTCCAGTAGCGGATCTGCTCCTGCACGATGCGCAGGTAGTCGCGCGGGCCGTAGATGCCGGCGCGGCGGATGACATCGGCGAATTCCTTGTAGCCGGGGATGGTGAGCCCCGGCATGTCGATGCTCGGCAGGATGAGTGACGCGGAGTGCAGCGCCTGATCGGGATCGCGCTTGAGGATCTCGGAGAAGACGTGCCGGTAGAACGAGAAGTGCCGCGCCTCCTCGCGTGCCACGTACCCCAGCACCTCGCCGAGCAGCGGCTCGTACTCGCCGATCAGCTTCCCGGTGTTGGCGTGCGAGAACTGCGTCGCCCGCTCCTGAACCGTCGTGTACACGAAGACACGGTAGGGATCATGATCCCAGGTCGGATTGAACCCGGCGCGGATGTACTCGAACTGCATCTCCTCGAGCTGGCGCTGGTCGAAGAGGCGGGTGTCGCGGCCGTAGTCGTGGAGGATCTGCCCATGGCGGTCCTCTTCGGCCGTCCAGAGGTTGTTCCAGGCCTGCCAGTGGCTGTCCTCGCCCAGATACACCGCGAGCAGGCGATGGAAGTGCGGCAGCCCTTCCTCGGTCAGCAGATTGAGCGCCAGCGCCGCACGGGCCGAGTCGGGGATGCCGGCGGCGCGCTTCCGAAGCTGGGCGAGATGCTCGTCGGGGGAGCTGTCAGGCTTCGGACCCAGCAGATCGGCCGGAAACCAGAGCTCGCGCTTGGCTTCGTGCATGGCCATCATCTCGCGCACCTTCGTGTCCAGGTCGCGGAGGACTTCGACCTTGGACAGAAGCTCGCGGGCGGACTGGGTGAGGCTCATGGCTGCTCGCTCTGGCGCGTCGCGCCGAGGGTGAAATGACAGGGGACCGGCCCTAAAGCTAACGTGGCCGGTCCCCCTTCCGCCAACTTCAATGCCGATGCCGATCTAGGGCGTTTCGACGCCGAAGCGCTTCTCCATGAGCGTCCAGGTGTCGCCGCCGATGTAGCCGGGGCGCTGAACCACCCGCTGCCACCCCATCGCGCCGAGCAGGCCCTCCGCACGGAGGTCATCGGTCCAGAACTCCGCCATGTGGGCGCCGTCTTCCATGACCCGGGTCTCGAACGCCTCCAGCAGCCGGTGGGCATGGCCCTGATGCCGCTCGGCGGGGGTCACGACCAGGTCGTCGAGGCGGGCCACTCCCCCGCGAAGGGAGTAGCGAAGTCCCCCGATCCAGTCGCCGATCTCGTTGCTCAGCACCAGATAGCAGTCGTCAGCCGGGGAGGGAAGGCCCTCCGCGGACGCCTCGTTGGTCAGCAGCTCCTGCAGCCAGTGCGCAACGTCTTCATCCTGATCCATCGCCCGAATTATCATGTCGCTCATGGCCAGTGTGACCGCGTGGGGGTTGGGGTGGACCGCGCCACGCGAGTGTGCAACAGTAATGCCACCGGTCGAGTCCGCTCGCTGTGGGGGCCATCACGCCCCCGACGGGTGCCGCCGGTTACCCTGTTAGCTGAACAATACCCGGTTCCAGGAGCCCCCATGCCGGAGCACGCACAATCGAGAGCGGCCGTGGCGCGATGCGCCTTCTGCGGCAAGCTGAACCGGATCGACCTCGCCCGCCTGCCCGACGGGCCGAAGTGCGCGGAATGCCACCGGCCGATCCGGCTCGACCGTCCCGTGAAGGTGACCGACGCAGACTTCGACACCGTCATCGGGGGAACCGAGGCGCCGGTGGTGGTGGACTTCTACGCCGACTGGTGCGGCCCCTGTCGCATGATGGCGCCGACTCTCGACGAGTTCGCCCACGACCGCACCGGCGAGGTGCTGGTGCTCAAGCTCGACACCGAGGCGAATCGCGCGACGGCGGCGCGCTTCGGGATTCGCGGCATCCCGACGATCATCGCCTTCCGGGCCGGCAAGGAAGCGCGGCGGCACGTGGGGCTGGCCGACCGGCGGGTACTCGACGCCCTGGTGGCCTGACTCAGACGCCGAGGGCGATCCCGATCCCGAGCGCGACCAGTCCCAGCGCGAAGAGGGCGAGATAGATCCGGGTGGCGAAGCCGATCCAGCGGTCGTACGGCACGCCCGCGGCCGCGATGATCGCCATGAGGCCGCCATTGGTCGGCGTGATGAGGTCGCAGAGGCCGGCGCCGATCTGATACGCGAACACCGTCATCTGCCGTGACAGGCCGAGCAGGTCCGAAAGCGGGACCAGGATCGGCATCGTGAGCACCGCCTGGCCGCTCACGCTGGGGACCGGGACGTGGATGGCGGTGTGCATGACCGCCATGCCGATTGCCGAGAGCGCGAGCGGGAGCCCGGCGATCGGCGTGAAGAGGCCGTGTACGATGGTGTCGAGCACCTGCCCCTGCTCGAGGACGACGCTGATGGCGCGGGCGAAGCCGATGAGCATCGCTGCGCCGGCCATCGAGCCGAATCCGTCGGCGAATGCCGCACCGGTGCCGCTCACGCCCAGTCCGCCGATCAGCCCGGCCAGGACCCCCATGAGGAAGAAGAGCGCCGACATCTGATCGAAGTCCCAGCCGAGCCGCAGGATCCCGATCACCAGCACCACGAACGTTGCGAGCACCAGGAGGAGGATGAGGCCGTTGCGGCCCAGGGGAGCCGCATCGACCGCCGCGTCGTCGGCGCCTTCCGGGATGGTTCGCGTCCGGGCCGCGTAGCGCATCGTGCCCCAGATCCAGAGCGCCAGCGCCGGGACGAGCACGGCCACGCGGAAGGGCCAGGCCGACAGCTGGGGCAGCTGGGCGAGCTTCTGCGCGATGCCGGTCTGGAACGGATTCACCGGGCTGAACGCGGCGCCGACGGCGGCCGCGCCGAGGCTCATTGCCACCGCCGTGACGGCGTCGAAGCCAAGCCGGCGGGTCAGGAGCAGGAGGATCGGCACGAAGGCGATGATCTCCTCCTGCATGTTCTCCACGATGCCGCCGACGGCAAAGGCGACGCAGGCGACGGGGATGACCAGTGTCTCGCGCCGCGCGAGCAGGTGGGCAAGGCGGCCGACCGCCTGCCGCAGCGCGCCGGTACGGTCCACCACCGCAAATGCGCCGCCCACCAGGAAGACGAGGAATACGACCGAGCCCGCGTCGGCGAGCCCCTTCGGCACGGCCACGAGCGCCTGGAACGGGCCGACCGGCCGCGCCTCCACCCGCTGGAACGTCCCGGGGACGACGACGCTCCGGCCGGTGGCGGGGTCGACGCGGCGCTCGTAGCGGCCCGCCGGGAGCACCCAGGTCAGCGCCGCGGCGAGGGCGATACAGGCCGCCAGCAGGGCCAGCGGATGCGGGAAGTGGAAACGGCGCGGCGCGCGGGCAGGGCCCGCGGCGGCTACGCCGCCCGACAAGAGCGCCGGATCGGCGGAGTATTCGAGCAGGCGATCCGCTCGTCCATCCCGCTCGAGATGGTGCCGCAGGCGGTATCCTGCGCCCGCTGCATGGCCGCGCTCTCGGTCTCGGCAGAGGCGGTCGCTTCGTTGCGCACGCCACGGAACTCCATCGTCACCGTGCAGACCACCTTCTGGCTCGACAGCGTGCCATAGAGGAGGAAGGCCGCGAAGGCGACGACGGCGAGGAAGGTGAGGAGCTTGCTGCGGCTGGTCACCGATAGCCTCCGGGGAACGGGGGACGATCCGAACGGGAGACGCGCGCCGGCCGCATCTCGGAACCTGATCGCAGCGACCGCTGTTCACGCACGTACCGGCCATCAGGGGCCGGTCCTGCCGACAGGAGACGGGATGTGACGGACGACTGTGCCACCGTGCTGGAGCACCTCTGGGAATTTCTCGACGCCGAGCTGTCCGGGGAAGACCTGGCGTCGATCTCCCGCCACATCGCGCTCTGTACGCCGTGCCGTTTCGCGGCCGCCTTCGACCGCGCCTTCCTCGAGCTGCTCCGTCGCCAGCGCCGGGGAACCGCCCCCGCCCAGCTCCTCTGGGAAATCCGGAGTTCGGTCCGGACCACCACCCTGCAGTAACCCGCGCTCAGCCTGACTGAATCGCGCCCACCACGCCGGGCAGGAGTCCGATCAGCCACACTGCTGCCGCCGCCACCGCCGCCTGCGCTGTGGAGGCTCGGGCGACGACCTTGAGTCCGATGGCGATCAGCAGCGCCGTCCAGATGGTGAAGAGGTCGATGTGGCCGAGCACCGCCAGCGTCATGGAGCCCGCGGTCGGATCGAGGAATCGCGCCGGGCCCAGGCTGAGGCTGTAGCGTGAGCTGATGGCGCCGTCCGGGAGTGCCAGCGCCTGCGCGGCGTTGACCAGCTGCTCCACGATCATCGGGTAGAAGGAGAAGGTCGCGATCATCACCGCGTGGCCGAAGCCGAGCGCGAGTCCTGTGATCCGGGCGACGATCCAGAGCACCAGCCCCGCGAGGAGCGGGCCGATCAGGCCTACCATGAAGAACATGCCGACGCCGCCCCACTTGGCGCCCATCCCCTTCATCGTCTGGAGCTGCTCGGGCGTCGCCTTGGGCATCCGCTCCATCAGCTTCGGGAGCATGCGCGCCCATTCCGCGTCGAACACCGGCTGCATCGCCCCCGCCGTCGCATAGAAGACCAGCAGCAGGGCGAACGGCAGCACCGCCAGCGGCAGGGCGAACTCTCCCCCCTCCGCCCGGCGGGCGAAGACTTCCTTCGGCGCGTAGTAGATCTCGATGAGGTCGATCGGACCCGGATTTCCCGGCCGGGCGGCTGCGGCTTCGGTCATCGGATACTCCTGGTCAGAGGAGGGTTCCCCGCAGAATCAGCAGCGCAACCGAGAAATAGATGATGAGGCCCGTCACGTCCACCAGCGTCGCCACGAAGGGGGCGCTGGCGCTGGCGGGGTCGAAGCCGAGGCGGCGGAGCACGAACGGCAGCATCGAGCCGGTGAGCGAGCCGAAGGTGACGACGCCGACGAGCGAGATCCCGACGGTGAGGGCCACGAGCAGGTGGTGAGGACCGTAGTCGTAGCCGATCGCGTGCCAGTGGTGGTCGGCGGCATACTGCCAGAGCAGGATGCGAACGATCCCGATGGCGCCGAGAATCACGCCGAGGGTGAGCCCGGCCGGCAGCTCCCGCACGGCGACCCGCCACCAGTCGCGTACCGTCACCTCCTCGAGCGCGAGCGACCGGATGATCAGCGACGTCGCCTGCGATCCCGAGTTCCCCCCCGAGCTGATGATCAGCGGCATGAAGAGCGCGAGAACGACCGCCCGGCTGATCTCGCGATCGAAGTGACCCATCGCCGTCGCGGTGAGCATTTCGCCCAGGAAGAGGGCGCAGAGCCAGCCGGCGCGCTTGCGGATCATGGCGCCGAATCCGATCTGCATGTACGGCTCGTCCAGCGCCTCCATGCCGCCGAACTTCTGCACGTCCTCCGTCTGCTCCCGGATCAGCGCGTCGATGATGTCGTCCACCGTGACGATACCGAGGATGCGGCCGCTGTCGTCGAGGACCGGGATCGCGAGCAGGTTGTACTTGGAGATGAGCCGCGCCACGTCCTCGCGGTCGGTCGTCGGCCGGACGGAGAGCGGCTTCCGTCGATCGCCCACCTTGATGATCGGCCGGTCGGGCGGCGCGATCATCACCTCGCGCAGGGACACGACGTGCAGCAGCCGCTGCGTCGCCGGATCCTGGACGTAGATGGCGTAGACCGTCTCCTTGGCGCCGCCCACGGCGCTGATGTACGACTTCACCCGCTCGGCGGTCCATTCGGCGGGGACCGCGACGAATTCGGTCGTCATGATCCCGCCGGCGCTGGTCGGCGGGAAGCGCAGCAGCAGCTTGAGCGCGTCGCGGGTCGGGGTGGTGAGGACGTGGATGAGGCGTGCGCGCGCGTCGTCGCCCAGCTCGCGGAAGAGCTCCACCTGCTGGTCGGCCGACATCGCCTCCAGCAGGGGAACCGCCTGGGCCTGCTGCAGCTGTTCGAAGATCTCGCCCCGGCGCTCGAGCTCCGGCTCGTCGAGCAGCTGCACGCCGCGGTGGAAGGGCAGGGCCGCGACGATGCGTGCGGCGGCCTCGACCGGCAGCTCGTTCAGCGCTTCGGCGATGTCGGCGGGAAGGAGGTCGGCGCAGGCCGCCTGAAAATCCTCCTCGTCGGCCGAGAGGAGGTAGAGGAGCTCCGGGGATGGGGCGGACGACTGAGGTGGCATGAGCAGCCCCGGGGGAGATGGCGGTGGACGCGGTCAGCCCTCGTCGGCGACCGCCTCCTCGATCCACGCGAGATATGCCGCGCTGCCGCCGAGCGGAACGACCGTCAGCTCGGGCAGCTCATAGGGGTGGAGCGCAGGGAGCGCCGCCTCGAGTGCGGCCAGGCGCGTGCGCGTCGTCTTGAGCTGGCAGATCCATTCGGTCGCCTGCTCGACCGCGCCGTGCCAGCGATAGGTGCTTGCCACCGGCCCGCTCACCTGCGCACAGGCGGCCAGCCGCCGATCGACCAGCGACTCCGCCAGGCGATCGGCGGCCTCCCGGCTGTTCACCGTGGTGGTGACCAGGAGGCACGTCGCCACCGGTCAGTGTGTCGCGGCCGCCGCGGGCGCGCTTCTCGGGAGGCTCGCGGTCTCGGCGCCGCGCTTGCCATCGTCGATCGGCACGACCATTGTCCGCCACCCGCTCCGGAACTGGATCGTGAGGCGGTGGCCGAGCGAGTCGGCAGTGATGTTCGTCACATCCGGCAGCGTGCGCGCGTATTTCACCGCCGAGTCGGCCTGCGCCACGTAGTCGGCGCGAGTGTTTCCCCGGTAGGCCCGGCCGAACTCCCGCGCGATGGCCATCGCCTCGGCCTGCTCAGTTCCGTAGCGGGCGTACTGGTCGGCCGGAACGTACCCTTTCTGATCGCTCAGCTTCGGGTACTCGTCGTAGGAGGGGCAGCCGGCCAGCACCACGGTCAGGGCCAGTACAGCGAAAACCCGGGTCATCGCAGGTCCTAGGAGTTCGGGTCGGACGGAAGTGCGGTCACGCGTGCCGGTGACGGACGGCACATACAGCGTGGATGTTAGCTTGTATTCGTCGGTAGGCGCCAGTAGTGAGACTGCCACCTTCTGACCGGAGCTGTTGTGCCATTGCGCTGCCTCGCACGTCCCGCCGCCTCGTCCCGCGCCGTCACCGCCGCTTTCCTGCTCGCGTGCAGCGCGACGTTCGCGACTCCCGCACGGGCCCAGGTCCCCGACTCGATCAAGAAGAAGGCCGCTCAGGATACCATCAACGCGATCAAGGATACGCTGAAGAAGGAGGCGCGTCAGGAGGTCGTCGCCAGCGCGCACGTCATCCGCTGGTACGAAGTCGCGGCCGCCGCCGGCGGCGTCGCCGCCCTCACCGTGCTGGACGAGCCGATCCAGCGCTTCGCCCAGAAGCATCGCTCGAAGACGACCAACGACATCTCGTCGGTGTTCCGCCGGGAAGGCGAGCCGATCTACTATGCGACGGTGAGCCTCGGCGTGCTGGCGATCGGCGTGGTCGCCGGCGATGCCGACCTGCAACGGGCCGGCGGTCGCATGGTGGCGGCGGTCGGGATGGCCGGCGTGCTGATGGGCGGCACGAAGGTTCTCCTCGGCCGGTCCCGGCCGAACGAGAACGTCGGGGCGTTCAAGTTCCACCCGTTTACGTCGTTCAAGGATTCCGCCGGAGTCCAGACCCGCGGATCGATGCCGTCGGGTCATACCACCGCGGCGTTCGCGATCGCGACGTCGCTGGCCGACGACATCCACAGCCTGCCGCTGAATATCGCGCTCTACACCTTCGCCGTCGGGACCGCCTACTCCCGCATCAACGACAACCGGCACTGGTTCAGCGACACGGTGGCAGGCGCGATTCTCGGCATCGGGAGCGCCAAGCTGATCAACGGGCACTGGCGGATCTTCGGACTCAAGCCGCCCGGGTTCCTCCTGACGCCGACGGGGACGGCAACGGTGAGCTGGAACGGCACCTTCTGATCCGACGGCCGCGACAGAGCTTCGGGGTGGCCGCCGCCGCGGCCGCGGCCACCGCCAATCCACCGAGG
Source organism: Bacillota bacterium (assembly GCA_050257015.1). Classification (GTDB taxonomy): domain Bacteria; phylum Gemmatimonadota; class Gemmatimonadetes; order Gemmatimonadales; family GWC2-71-9; genus JAICUF01. The sequence continues at coordinate 19,558 of JBLMWC010000182.1, forward strand.
GCGTCCACGCCGTAGTGAATCTGCCCGTAGACCACCGCGAACACGATTCCGATCGTCGGGACGGCGAGCACGGCGCCCAGGCGCCGCGAACCGCGCCACGCGAAGATCGTGGCGACCACGCTGGCGGCCACGTGACTCGACGGGAAAGCGGAACCCCACGCATCGGCCCGCTCGAGGAGGAAGTGCGCGGCCCGCGCCGGCCAGACGGCGGTGGCGGCGTTGTGCGGCAGCGGCCAGGCGTAGAGCGGTCCCGCCACCGGGAAGAGGAGAAACGCGATATAACAGGTGAAGAAGGTCAGCGAGATCGCGAAGATCGCCTGGCGCGCGGCCCGCCGCCGGCCGAGCAGCCAGAGACCCGCAGGGGCCGCCAGCACCAGCAGGTAGTACGAGAGGTAGCTGAGGTGGAGAAACCACGAGAGGGCGGGTGACGGCATCGCGCGGATCCACTCGTAGGCCACCTGGCGGCCGAAGACGGCGAGCTCCCAGCGCTGGACGACGCCGTCGAATGCGATCCTCGGACCCTGTGCCCCCGTATTCAGCAGGCCGACCGCCGCATACAGCCCCGCCATCACCATGACGGGATACCACTCCGCGACGAACGAGTCGTCGGTGCGGGACCGGTCGCGCGCCACCGGCGCGAGGAGAGCGAAGATGACCGCCAGCGCGTGGGAGGCGATCAGGCACTCGGTTTCCCAGCGGGTCGGGCGGGCGTAGCGCCAGTTTGCCACGTGGGCCGCCAGCAGGATGAACGCTGCCAGCACGTAGACGAGCATCAGCCGGTCGAGGGCCGACAGCCCGAGGAACCGGGTCTCGGCGCTCATCGGCCGGGGCTCGTTGAGCTGGGGTGCTACGGGGGTCATGCGGCTCCTGGGTGTCGGCTGAACGCGGGCGCGTGCGAGAAGCGTTCCACCGACGGCAAAGCCGCATCGGGGGTTTCGCACCTGAAAGCTAGTCACCCTGACCCCCGCGTGGCCCGGTCCGGGCCATTCTGACCTGCGGTTTGCCTTGCCCGTCCGGCGACGAGAAATTCCTGCCGATGCGCAACCTGTCGCCCAGCCTCGCGGTTTCGATCGGCGGCCTCCTGCTCCTCGGCGCGTGCAGCCGGCCGGCGCCGGCGGGTGCGCGAAGCCTGGTGCTCGCCACCACGACCAGCGCGCAGGACAGCGGAATCCTCGATTCACTGGTCCCGCTGTTCGAGCGTGATTCGGGGATTGCGGTCAAGGTGATCGCGGTGGGCACCGGCGCCGCGCTCGACCTGGGCGCCCGCGGGGAGGCGGACGCGGTACTGGTGCACGCGCCGAGCCGGGAGGCGCCGTACGTGGCGCGCGGGGATCTCATCGATGGTCGGCTCGTCATGCACAACGAGTTCGTCGTGGTCGGTCCCGCCGCAGATCCGGCTCGCGCCGCGGCGGCGGGGAGCCTCGACAGCGCGCTTCGGCGGATCGCGGCGGTCGGGCCGTTCGTCTCGCGCGGCGACGGCTCCGGGACCGAGGCGAGAGAGCTGGAGCTCTGGAAGGCGGTCGGCGTGACGCCCGAGGCGGTTCGCGGGCGCGAGCAGACGGGACAGGGAATGGGCGCCACCCTCCTCGTGGCCGACGCACACGGCGCCTACACCCTCACCGATCGCGGCACCTACCTCGCATTCCGATCCCGGCTCCGGCTCGTTCCGCTCCTGCAGAGCGACCCGCGCCTGAGGAACATCTACCACGCCTACGCCGTCAATCCGGCACGGCATCCGGGCGTGCATGCCGCCGAAGGCCGCGCGTTCGTCCACTTCCTCGTCAGCCCCGAGGCGCAGGCGCTGATCGCCCGGTTCGGCCGCGAGCGGTTCGGGGAGCCGCTCTTCACTCCGGACGCACGCGCCGATTCCGCCGCCGCCCCGGCGATCAGCTCCGGCGGCGACCCGGGCGAGTCGCGGGCGATCGTGCTTCGCACTCTCATGATTTCGGGACTGGCGACGCTCGCCGCGATGCTCGTGGGCGTGCCGCTGGGCTATGCGCTCGCCCGCTCGCGGTTTCCCGGTCGGACCCTCGTCGTGACCGCGGTCAACACCGGCATGGGGCTCCCGCCGGTCGTCGTGGGCCTGCTCGTGTGGCTGGTGCTCGCGCGGAACGGAGTCTTCGGCTCGTGGGAGCTCATCTACACCCGGCAGGCGATGGTCATCGCGCAGTTCATCATCGCGACACCGGTCGTCATCGGCGTGACCAGCGCCGCGATCCAGTCGCTTCCGCCCGAGCTGCCCGATCTTCTGCTCACGCTCGGCGCGGGGCGGATGCGGCGGGTGTGGCTGATCAGCCGGGAGGTGCGCCTCGGGCTGCTCGCGGCGGTGATGGCGGCGTTCGGCGCCGTCGTCTCGGAGGTTGGAGCGTCGATGATCGTCGGCGGAAACCTCCAGGGCGACACCCGCGTGCTGACCACCGCGATCGTCACCGCCACCGGTCGCGGCGAGATCGGCGCCGCGCTCGGCCTCGGGCTCGTGCTGCTCGGGCTCACCTTCGCGGTGAACGCCGTCCTGACGGTCGCCCAGCAGCGGCGCGCATGACGGGGTCGCACGACATCACCCTCGAGGGTGTGCGGGTCGTGCGCGGGGGCCGCACGGTGCTCGACATTCCGGCGCTTCGCTTTGCCGCCGGCCGAACGACGGCGCTGTTCGGCCCCAACGGTGCCGGCAAGACGACACTTCTTCGGACGATCGCCGCGCTGGAGACGCCGGTGGCCGGCGCGGTCCGGGTCGGGGCGGACGCGCTCGGGAGGGGGCCGGGCGCCGTCGCGTACGCCTTCCAGCGCGCGGTCTTCATTCGCGGGTCGGTCCGGCAGAATCTCGCGCTGGGTCTCGAGCTGCAGCGGCTGCCGGTGGGCGCGCGCGACGAGCGGATCGCGGAGGCGGCGGGGGAGTGCGGCATCGCCCACCTGCTCGACCGACCCGCCGACCAGCTTTCGTCCGGTGAGGCGCAGCGAGTGAACGTCGCGCGGGCGCTTTGTCTCCGCGCGCCGCTCACGCTGCTGGACGAGCCGCTCGCCGGGATCGACCGCGCGACCCGGACCCAGCTCCTCGAAGAGCTCCCCGCGCTTCTTCGCCGGTTTGCGGCCACCACGATTCTGGTGACCCACGATCGCGACGAGGCGTTTCGCCTGGCCGACGACCTGGTGGTGCTGGCCGGCGGTTGTGTGCTCGCGGCGGGATCGAAGCGCGCGCTTCGCGCCGAGCCCCCGAACGCCGAGACCGCGGCACTCCTTGGCTACAGCGTGGTCAGCGTGAACGGGCGGCAGCTGGGCGTGCCGCCCGACGGTCTGCTGATCGGGGCGGCGCCGGCGTGGGGCCGGCCACGTCTCGCCCTCACCGTCGAGAGCACGGCCGACACCGGCCGCGAGGTCGAGGTGTTCGGCCTCGCCGGCGGCGGCCGCGTGCGCGTCACGCTGCCTGCCGGGATGGCGACGCCGGCGGCGGGGGCGGTGCTGGAGGTCGATGTCGTCGAGTCGGTCCCGATTATCTTTGCGCCTTCGACCACGACTTCCGACCCTCGGTGAGACGATGAACAGTACGCCCAACATTCCCTTCCCGGTGAACGAGCCGGTCCTGAGCTACGCGCCGGGGACGCGCGAACGCGACACCCTGAAGGCCGCGCTGGCCATCATGGGCGACGAGCAGATCGAGATTCCGGTCGTCGCCGGCGGAAGGGAGATCCGGCCCGGCCCGACGGTGAACGTCGTCTCGCCGCATGCGCGGCGGCGGGTGCTGGCCCGGACGCACCAGGCGGATGCGGCCGCGATCGAGGCCGCAGTGACGGCGGCGGTTGAGGCGCAGCGCGAATGGGCGTCGTGGCGCTTCGAGGACCGGGCGGCGGTCTTCCTCAAGGCCGCGGAGCTGCTGGCGTCCTCGCACAGAGCCATCGTCAATGCGGCGACGATGCTGGGGCAGAGCAAGACGGCGTTCCAGGCGGAGATCGACAGCGCGTGCGAGCTGATCGACTTCCTCCGCTTCAACGTGCATTACGCCGAGCAGATCTACCGCGAGCAGCCGCGCTCCTCGCCGGGCGTCTGGAACCGGATGGACCACCGGCCCCTGGAAGGGTTCGTGTACGCTATCACGCCGTTCAACTTCACGGCGATCGGCGGCAACCTGCCCACGGCTCCGGCCATCATGGGGAATGCCGTCGTCTGGAAGCCGGCCGCGAGCGCGACGCTGAGCAACTACCATTTCTTCCGGCTGCTGCAGGACGCGGGACTTCCGCCCGGGGTCATCAATTTCGTGCCCGGGAACGCGGTGCAGATCAGCGAGGCGCTCCTCGCCGAACGGATGCTGGCGGGGATTCACTTCACCGGCTCGACGCCGGTCTTCCATTCGCTCTGGAAGACGGTGGGCGGGAATCTCGACCGCTACCACAGCTACCCGCGGCTCGTCGGCGAGACCGGCGGGAAGGACTTCGTCCTGGCCCACGCGAGCGCCGACGTCGACGCGCTTGCGGTGGCGCTCGTGCGCGGCGCCTTCGAGTACCAGGGGCAGAAGTGCAGTGCCGCCTCGCGCGCGTACGTGCCGGAGACGCTCTGGCCCAAGGTCCGCGAGCGGATGGTCGGGATGATGGAGACGATCCGCATGGGCGACGTCGCCGACTTCCGGAACTTCATGGGCGCGGTGATCGACGCGCGCGCCTTTGCCAAGATCAAGGGGTATCTCGACGGCGCCCGGACCGATGCCGGCGTGACCGTCGTCGCGGGGGGCGGAGCGGATGACTCCGAGGGCTGGTTCATCGAGCCGACGCTGCTGCAGGTCTCCGACCCGAAGTACCGCCTCATGTGCGAGGAGATCTTCGGGCCGGTGCTCACGGTCTACGTCTATCCGGAGCGCCGCTGGGCCGAAACGCTGCAGCTGGTGGACGAGACGAGCCCGTATGCCCTTACCGGCGCCGTCTTCGCGCAGGATCGCGCGGCGCTGATCGAGGCCGACCGGGCACTCCGGAACGCGGCGGGCAACTATTACGTGAACGACAAGCCGACCGGCGCCGTGGTCGGGCAGCAGCCGTTCGGCGGCGCGCGCGCGAGCGGCACCAACGACAAGGCCGGCTCGATCCTCAACCTGCTGCGCTGGGTCTCGCCCCGCAGCATCAAGGAGACGCTCGCGCCGCCCAGCGACTATCGCTACCCGTTCATGGGAGACGAGTAGGCGCGGTGGTCCGCTCGGCGGCCGCCGCGCTTGTCTTCCTCGTCACGGCGGGCGGCGCGGCGGCCCAGGCGCCGCGCTACGCCGCCGGCCAGCTCGCCTGCGCGCGGTTCGTGGAGCGGGCGGACGCCGACATCCAGGGTGAGGCGGGCGGGCGCACGCTGACCGAGAAGGGCGGCCGCTACGGCCGCTGGATCGTCCGCGGCGTTCCTGCCGGCGATTCCGGAGTTCGGATCGAGGCGTGGTTCGATTCGCTGACGATCTGGCGCCGCTCGGGTGACGCCGTGCGCTCGGCCGACACCGACGGCATCATCGGCGGGCGCTACCGCGGGGTGCTGTCGGCCAGCGGGGCCTACACCGC
>JBLMWC010000183.1:0-7709 GCA_050257015.1 Bacillota bacterium
TCGCTGGCGCCGCCGGCGCCGGCCGCCGCCCCGCGCGACACGGCACGGACCGGCACGTGAAGTACCGGATGGCCACGGCCCTGCTGACGCTGGTGGGGACGTTCGTGGCGCTCTACCTCTACCTGTACAAGATCGGCCGGATCGGCGCGCTCGCCTGCGGCACCGGCGGCTGCGAGACGGTGCAGCTGAGTCCCTATGCCCGCTTCCTCGGCGTCGAGGTCTCGCTCATCGGGCTCGTGGGCTACGCCGGCCTGTTCGCCTTCACCCTCTGGGCCCTCCGGCCATCGCTGGCGGAGCAGCGATGGCCGGCGACGGTGCTGACGGTCCTGTCAGGGGTCGGTGTGCTGTTCGCGGTCTACCTCACCTGGCTCGAGCTCTTCGTCATCCACGCCATCTGCCGCTGGTGCGTCGGCTCGGCGCTGATCATTACCGCGGTGTTCGTCGCGGCAGTGCTGGACCGCCGCGCCGCCGCGCAGGCGCCCCGCTGACGTGAGAAGCACTCCCGAGGCCCATCGCCGCACGCCGACCGGTCGGGCTCTCGCGGTCCTCTCCCTCGGCGCGCTCGGCGTCGTCTACGGCGACATCGGGACCAGTCCGCTGTACGCGCTTCGCGAGTGCTTCCACGGCGTGCACAGTGTGCCGCCCACCCACGAGAACATCCTGGGCGTGCTGTCGCTCGTCTTCTGGGCGATCAATTTCGTCGTTTCCTTCAAGTACATCGGCTTCGTCATGCGGGCGGACAACCGGGGTGAGGGCGGGATCCTGTCCCTCCTCGCGCTGGTACGTCCGCGCGGCGGCGTGACCGGCCGCCACTGGGGACTGGTCGGGCTGGGCCTCTTCGGGGCGGCGCTGCTCTACGGGGACGGCATCATCACACCGGCCGTCTCGGTGCTCGGCGCTCTGGAGGGGATCAGTGTCGCGACCCCCGCCTTCGAGCAGAGCGTGCCGTTCCTCGCCGCCGTCATCCTGGGCGTGCTCTTCTGGGCGCAGCGCCGGGGGACCGCCGGCATCGGGTCGGTCTTCGGGCCGATCATGATCGTATGGTTCCTCGCCATCGCCGCGCTCGGGGTGCGGGGCATCCTGATGTATCCCGGCGTGCTCCGCGCGGCCAATCCGTACCATGCCGTGGATTTCTTCGTGCGCGACGGCGTGACCGGGTTCCTCATCCTCGGCTCGGTGGTGCTGGCCATCACCGGCGCGGAGGCGCTGTACGCCGACATGGGCCATTTCGGGAAGCGTCCGATCCGACTCGCCTGGTTTGCGGTGGCGCTCCCGGCGCTGCTGCTGAACTATTTCGGCCAGGGGGCGCTGCTGCTCGCGGACCCTTCAGGCTACGAGAACCCGTTCTACTCGCTGGTTCCCGGCTGGGCACTCTATCCGATGGTGGTGATCGCGACGCTGGCGGCCATCGTCGCGTCGCAGGCACTCATCTCCGGCGCATTCTCGCTGACGCGGCAGGCGGTCCAGCTGGGCTACAGCCCGCGCGTCACCGTGGTGCACACCTCACGGACCGAGATGGGCCAGATCTACATCCCGGAGGTGAACCAGGCCATCGGCATCGCCTGCATCCTGCTGGTGCTCACCTTCCGCAGCTCCACCAACCTGGCCGCCGCGTACGGCATCGCCGTCACGGGCACCATGATCATCACGACGCTGCTCTTTCATCGGGTGGCGCGGACCCAGTGGGGCTGGAGCCGCCTGGTCGCCGGCTTCATCACGATTCTCTTCCTCGTGGTCGACGTCGCGTTCTTCGCCGCCAACATGGTGAAGATCCGGGAGGGGGGGTGGTTCCCGCTGGTGGTCGCGGCGATCGTGTTCACGCTGATGACGACGTGGAAGCGGGGCCGCGACATGCTCTCCGAGAGCGTGCGGGAGAACAGCCTCCCGATGGAGCTGTTTCTGGAGGACGTCAGGAAGCGGCAGCCCCACCGCGTGTCCGGCACGGCGGTGTTCCTCACTTCCGCGCTCGGCGGTGCGCCACCCGTCCTGCTGCACCACCTGAAGCACAACAAGGTGCTGCACGAGCGCGTGATCCTGCTCTCGATCGTGACGGAGGAGGTGCCGCAGGTGTGGCCCGACGAGCGCGTCGAGTGCACCGAGCTGGGGCAGGGGTTCTATCAGGTGATCGGACACTACGGCTTCATGGAGTCGCCGGACGTCCCGGCCGTGCTGGCCGCGGTGGGCCTGGCGACGAAGTCGGAGACGCCCGGCGGGCAGCTGCAGGTCAACGTCATGCAGACGTCATTCTACCTTGGGCGGGAGACGCTGATCGCGACGCACGGCCCGTCGCCGATGGCCGCGCCGGCCGCCGGAGGTGCGGCCGTGCAGTCGCCGCCGACGATGTCCTACTGGCGCAAGAAGCTCTTCATCCTCATGACGCGGAATGCGCGCTCGGCGACCGCCTTCTTCGGGCTCCCGCCCAACCGGGTGGTCGAGCTGGGCGCCCAGATCCAGCTCTAGCTCTAGCTCTCCTCCGCCTCGTACATCTCGCGGAGACGGTTGACGACGGCGGGGTCGGCCAGGGTGGTGGTGTCACCCAGCGCGCGCCCCTCGGCGACGTCCTTGAGCAGGCGGCGCATGATCTTCCCGCTCCTGGTCTTGGGAAGATCGGCGGAGAAGATGATGTCGTCGGGCCGGGCGATGGGGCCGATCTTCCGGGCGACATGGTCCTTGAGATCGTCCTTCAGCTCCGACGTCGGCGCGGTGCCCTCCTTCAGCGTCACGAACGCCGCGAGCGCATGTCCCTTGAGCTCGTGCGCCTTCCCGACGACCGCCGCCTCCGCGACCGACGGATGGTCCACCAGCGCGCTCTCGACTTCCATGGTGCCGATCCGGTGGCCGGCGACGTTCAGCACGTCGTCCACCCGCCCCAGGATCCACCAGTAGCCGTCCTCGTCGAGCTTGGCGCCGTCGCCGGCGAAATATCGGCCGGGAAAGCGGCTCCAGTAGGTCTCGCGGTACCGCTCATCGTCGCCGTAGATCGTCCGGAGCATGCCGGGCCACGGGGCGGTGAGGGTAAGGAAGCCGCCGCCGTGCTCGACGCGCCGCCCCGCCGCGTCCACCAGCTCGGCCGAGATGCCGGGGAATGGAACGGTGGCGGAGCCGGGCTTCGTGGTGGTGATTCCGGGGAGGGGCGTGATCATGATTCCGCCGGTCTCGGTCTGCCACCAGGTGTCCACGACCGGGCAGCGCCCGCCACCGATGTGGTGCTGGTACCAGATCCACGCCTCGGGATTGATCGGCTCGCCGACGGAGCCGAGGAGCCGCAGGGTCGAGAGGTCGTGGGATGCGGGATGCGCGATGCCCCATTTCATGAAGGCGCGGATCGCGGTGGGCGCCGTGTAGAAGACGGTGACCCCGTAGCGCTCGATGAGGGCCCAGAAGCGGTCGCGCTCGGGCCAGTCGGGCGCGCCCTCGTACATGAGCACGGTGGCGCCATTGGCGAGCGGGCCGTAGACGACGTACGAGTGGCCGGTGACCCAGCCGATGTCGGCCGTGCACCAGAAGACGTCCTCGTCGCGGAGATCGAAGACGTACTTCGTCGTCGCGACGGCCTGCGTGAGGTAGCCGCCGGTGGTGTGGACGATCCCCTTCGGCTTCCCGGTGGTGCCTGATGTATAGAGGATGAAGAGCAGGTCTTCCGCGTCCATCGGCTCCGGCGGGCAGTGGCTTTCGGCCGATTCGAGCACGCGGTGCCACCAGTGGTCGCGGCCCTCCGTCATGGTGGCGAAGGCCTCGTCGCCCTCGCTGCCGGCGCGGCGCCGGACGACGATGACGTTCCGGATCGAGGGGCAGTCCTCGAGCGCCTCGTCGGCGAACCGCTTGAGGGGGACGACCTGGCCCCGCCGGTAGCCGCCGTCGGCGGTGATGAGTGCGACCGCCTTCGCGTCGTTGATCCGGTCGCGGAGCGATTCGGCGGAGAATCCGCCGAAGACGACCGAGTGGATAGCGCCGATCCGGGCGCAGGCGAGCATCGCGATCGCCGCCTCCGGGATCAGGGGGAGATAGATTGCCACGCGGTCGCCCTTTCGCACGCCGAGCCGCTTGAGGGCGTTGGCGCAGCGGCCGACCTCGCGCGCGAGGTCCCAGTAGGTGAGCACCCGGCGGTCGCCCGGTTCCCCCTCCCAGACGATTGCGGCCTTGTTGCGGCGGGGTCCCGCGAGATGGCGGTCGAGGCAGTTGGCCGCGACGTTGAGCTTCCCGCCGACGAACCACTTCGCATGCGGCGGCTTCCACTCGAGCACCCGCTTCCACGGCTCGATCCAGTCGAGGGTGCGCGCTTCCGCAGCCCAGAATCCCTCGGGATCCGCAGCCGCCCGCTGGTAGATCTCCGGCTGGGCGACGGCGGCGGCGGCAAACTCCGGCGGGGGCGGGAAGCGGCGCTTTTCCGAGAGCAGGGTGGCGAGCTGATCGTTCATGGTGCTCAGGGGGTAGAGGGTCGTCGGGAGAGGGGTGCAACCGAAGGTACGTCGGGAAGTGCAAAGTGTGAATTGCAGTTCTCCCGCCGCTGTCGCGGACTGCGGTGGCCCCGGGCCGGCGGCGGGCCGGGACCCAATCTCCAACTGAGGACCGTACATACGGTTATGCCACGTGGCACCGCTCTCGCCTTTCCCCGGTACGCGACCGCAAGGCTCGCAGCGGACAACTCGTTCCGCCCGATAAGAGCACACCCGGAGCGATCCGGGGCCGCAAAACTTGAGGTCTCATGCAGCGGGCACATCGGCCCGCGGTGAGATAGCTCGGTGCCGAAGGTGGATGGGCAGCGTGGACGGCCATTGCGTCATCACGCTTCCGCTTATCGGGTGTCGGAGGATGCGGTGAAAGCCACACACTCGCCGGCGCGTGAGCTGAAAGCGCCGGAGACACTCGGACTGGAGACACGGTCGGAATTCCGCCGCGCCGGCATCGGGCTGCTCGATTCACTGCCCGAGGGCGAGGGCTCCCTCATCATCGATCTCACCGCCACCCGCGCGGTGGACTCGGCTGGCCTGGGCGCGCTGATGCTGGTGCAACGCCGGGCGGCGGAGCGGCGGCAGACGGTCATTCTCCGCAACGCGAACGAGGAGCTCCGGTTCCTCCTCGCCCTCACCAGGCTCGACGATCTGTTCCAGCTCGAGTCCTCCTACCGATGAGCTTCGGCGGCACTTCGGGATGGACGCTCCTCCCGGGACCGATTAGTCTACCTCCTGCGCCGCAGGTTACCGGCGCATTGAGGACTTCCGATGACCGAATCGAAGCCGCGCCGCCGGGTGCTCATCGTCGAGGATGAGCCGGCGCTTCGTCTTAACTACGAGCGGTTCTTCAACCCACGCTACGACCTGGTCTTCGCGGCCACCGGCGCGGAGGCGATGGCCAAGCTGGAGGAGACGAAGCCCGACGTGGCGGTGCTCGACATGCGGCTCCCGGACACCGATGGCGTGGCCCTCCTTCGGCGGATGCGAACCAGCCGGCCAACCCTGCCCGTCATCATCACCACCGCGTACATGAGCATCGAGCCCCAGCTGCAGTTCCTCGACATCCCCTACTCGGACTATATCGTGAAGCCGTTCCGTCTCGACGAACTCGGCGCACGGATTGATGCCGCCCTATGACGGGCCGCTTCTAGCCGCAGCCGCCCTGGCCCGCTCCTACGGGCCGCTCAAGGTGCTGCGGGGGATCGATCTCTCGCTCGCCGCCGGCGAGACGCTCATGGTGGCCGGCCCCAACGGCGCCGGGAAGACGACGCTGCTTCGCATCCTGGCGGGACTGATGCGGCCGAGCGCCGGCGAGGTGCGGGTGCTGGGCCGCCGGCTGAGCCACTCGGACCCCGACGCGCGGCGGCCGATCGGCCTCGTCTCCCACCAGTCCCTCCTCTACGATGACCTCACCCTGCTCGAGAACCTCGCGTTCGCGGCCCGGCTCTACGGGATGCGCCCCGCGCGTGACGTGGCCCGCCGGGCGCTCGAGGCCGTCGGGCTGGCGGACCGCGCCGACGCGACGCCGCGGCAGCTGAGCCGCGGGATGGTGCAGCGCGGCGCCATCGCACGCGCGCTGCTGCACGAGCCGTCGGTGCTGCTGCTCGACGAGCCGTTCACCGGCCTCGACGCGCGCGCGGCGGACGCGTTCCGCGAGCTGCTCGTCGCCCGGATCGCGCGGGGGCGCGCGGTCGTGATCGTCACCCACCAGCTCGCCGAGGCGTGGGAGCTGGCCTCCCGCGTCGCGGTGCTGATCGGGGGACGGCTCGCGCTCGACGAGCCGCGGGAAGGTGCGGTAGCGGCTTTCCTTCCCCGCTACCTGGCGGTGACAGGTGGGTAATACGATCCGGCTGGCGCTCGCGGTGGCCGGGAAGGACCTCCGCGCCGAGCTCCGGAGCCGGACGGCGCTCCTCTCGGCGCTGGTCTTCGCGGCGCTCGTGCTGGTGGTGTTCAACTTCGCCCGCGATCCCACCGCCATCTCCTCCCGCGACCTCGCCCCCAGCGCGCTCTGGATCACCTTCGCCTTCGGCGCGATCGTGGCGCTCAACCGGGCCTTCTCGATGGAACGGGAGCACGCGGCGCTCGACGGGCTCCTGCTCGCGCCGCTCCCGCGCGAGGCGCTCTACCTCGGCAAGCTGCTCGCCAACCTCGCCTTCGTCGGGATCGTCGAGGCGGTGGCGTTGCCCCTCTTCGTGCTCTTCTTCGACGTGGATCTGGGCCACGCACTGGGCGGGCTCGTCGCGGTCATCGTCCTCGCCACCATCGGCTTCGTGGCGGTCGGTACCGTCTTCAGCGCGATGGCGGTCCGGACCCGCTTCGCGGAGCTGATGCTGCCGGTGCTGCTGCTGCCGTTCATGGTGCCGCCGCTGATCGGCGCCGCGGCCCTCACGTCCCGCCTCCTGGCCGACCGGCCTTTGAGCGAGATGCTGGGCCTGCTTAGGTTGCTGGCGCTCTACGATATCGTCTTCGTCACCCTGTGCACGCTCCTCTTCCCGGCGGTAGTCGACGAATGATCACCTCGTTTTCGGGGGCACGGACCGTGGTGCGCCGCGGGCGCGCGATCACCGTGCTCGCTCTCGCGGGTCTCGTCGCAGTCTACGTGCTCGCCCTCAACTACACCCCCGTCGAGCTGCACCAGGGGCCGGCGCAGAAGATCTTCTATCTGCACGTGCCGGCGGCCTGGACGGCGCTCCTCATCTTCTCGCTGATGGGGATCGTGAGCATCCTCTTCCTCTGGCTCCACGACGAGCGCCTCGACGTCTTCGCCGAGGCCTCCGCCGAGGTCGGACTCATGTTCAGCGCGATCATGCTGACCACCGGGCCGATCTGGGCCAAGCCGATCTGGGGGACGTGGTGGCAATGGGACCCCCGGCTCACGCTGACGCTCTTTCTCTTCTTTCTCTACGTCGGCTACATGGCGCTCCGGGCGTCGATCCACGACCCGCTGGAGCGCGGCCGGTTCAGCGCGGTCGTCGCGATCCTGGGCATGCTGCTGGTGCCGTTCATCCACCTGAGCGTCTATCTCTTCCGGACGCTCCATCCCAAGCCGGTGGTGCTCAAGCCAAGCGCGCCGTCGCTGCCGCCCGAGATGCTCCGGACGCTGCTCATCTCGTTCGCGGTGTGCCTCACGCTCTATCTGGGACTCGTCATGATGCGCTACGGTGTGGGGATGGCGGAGCGGATCCGGGAAGCGGGCGGGGAAGCGGGGGAGGTGGCCGATGCCGGTTGAGCCGCCCGCCAACGGCGGATACATGA
>JBLMWC010000184.1:0-3235 GCA_050257015.1 Bacillota bacterium
GCGGCGAAGGACAAGGCGCCGGCGCTCAAGATGAATCCGCAGAAGCGGGGCGTCTGCACGCGCGTCTACACCACGACGCCCAAGAAGCCGAACTCGGCGCTCCGCAAGGTGGCGCGTGTCCGGCTCACCAACGGCTTCGAGGTCACCGCCTACATCCCCGGCGAAGGCCACAACCTGCAGGAGCACTCGATCGTCCTCATCCGGGGCGGCCGCGTGAAGGACCTGCCGGGCGTCCGGTACCACATCGTCCGCGGCACGCTGGACGCCGCCGGTGTGAACGACCGCAAGCAGAGCCGCTCGAAGTACGGCGCCAAGCGTCCGAAGGCGGGCGGGGCTCCGGCCAAGGGAGGTAAGAAGTGAGCCGGCGAAACAAGGCGGTCAAGCGCCCGGTGCCGCCCGATCCGCGCTACGACAGCCAGACGGTGTCGAAGTTCGTGAACAACCTGATGTTCGAGGGGAAGAAGAGCGTCGCCGAGGGGATCTTCTATTCGGCGATGGACATGATCGAGGAGCGCACCGGCCAGCCGGGCGTCTCGGTCTTCAAGCTGGCGATCAACAACGCCAAGCCGACCCTCGAGGTGAAGAGCCGCCGCGTCGGCGGCGCCTCGCTCCAGGTGCCGGTCGAGGTCCGTCCCGACCGCCGGGCGGCGCTCGCGATGCGCTGGATCATCCAGTTCTCCCGCGCCCGCAGCGAGAAGACGATGGCCGAGCGGCTCGCCGCCGAGCTGATCCTGGCGTCGAAGGGCGAGGGCAGCACCATCAAGAAGAAGGAAGACACGCACCGGATGGCCGAGGCCAACCGCGCGTTTGCTCACTATCGCTGGTAGGTAGACATCGGAGCATGTGACCGGACGCGTTCCGGCCACCACTGCTCTTCCGAACGACAACGCGTGGGGTCCCTGGAGGACCCTCGTCGAGGGCGGAAGCCCCGACGTGCGCGGAGCGATACCTCGGGAGATGATCCCGGACGGTCGCCCCGCTTTTTCGCTGAATAGAGACCAAGAGAGACATGGCCCGACAGACACCGCTCGATCATTATCGCAATATCGGCATCATGGCCCACATCGATGCCGGTAAGACGACTACGACCGAGCGCATCCTCTATTACACCGGCAAGAACTACAAGATCGGTGAGGTCCACGAGGGCGCGGCCACCATGGACTGGATGGAGCAGGAGCGCGGCATCACGATCACGTCGGCCGCGACGACCTGCTTCTGGCTCCGGAACGGTACGCAGTACCGCATCAACATCATCGATACGCCGGGCCACGTCGACTTCACGGTCGAAGTCGAGCGCTCCCTCCGCGTGCTCGACGGCGCGGTCACGCTGCTCGACTCGGTCGCCGGCGTCGAGCCGCAGACCGAGACGGTCTGGCGCCAGGCCGACCGCTATGGCGTCCCCCGGATCATCTTCGCCAACAAGATGGACCGGATCGGCGCCGATTTCGACCGCTGCCTCCGCATGATCCGCGACCGGCTCACCAAGCGGGCGTTTCCGCTCCAGATCCCGGTCGGCTCGGGCGAGCTCTTCACCGGCCACATCGACGTGCTCCGCAACGTCGAGATCGTCTTCGACGAGGAGACCCTCGGCAAGACGTTCACCGAGATGCCGGTGCCCGAGCAGTATCACGCGCAGGTGGAGCAGTACCGGCGGGAGATGCTCGAGGCCGCCGTGGAGCACGATGACGTGCTGATGGAGAAGTACCTCGGCGGCCAGGACCTGACGTTCGACGAGATCCAGTCGGTGATCCGGAAGGCGACCTGCGCCGGGTCGATCGTGCCGGTGCTCTGCGGCGCGTCGTTCAAGAACAAGGGCGTGCAGGCGCTGCTCGACGCCGTCATCGACTACCTGCCGAGCCCGGTGGACATCCCCCCGATCAAGGGCCACCTCCCCCAGCACGACGCGACCATCGTCGAGCGCGCCGCCTCGGACAGCGAGCCGTTCAGCGCGCTCGCGTTCAAGATCGCGACCGATCCCTATGTCGGCCGGCTGACCTTCTTCCGCGTGTACTCGGGCTCGCTCAAGAGCGGCAGCTACGTGTACAACAGCACGAAGGACAAGCGGGAGCGAATCGGGCGTCTGCTGCAGATGCACGCCAACAAGCGGGACGAGATCGAGGAAGTGCTGGCCGGCGACATCGCCGCCGCCATCGGCCTCAAGGACACGCGGACGGGCGACACGCTCTCCGACGAGGACAAGGCCGTCATCCTCGAGGCGATGAAGTTCCCGAACCCTGTCATCGACGTGGCCATCGAGCCGAAGTCGAAGGCCGACCAGGACAAGCTGGCGATCGCCCTCCAGAAGCTGCAGGAGGAGGATCCGACCTTCCGGGTGCGCTCGGACGCGGAGACCGGCCAGACGATCATCGCCGGCATGGGCGAGCTCCACCTGGAGATCCTGGTGGACCGCATGAAGCGCGAGTTCAAGGTCGAGGCCAACGTCGGCAAGCCGCAGGTGGCGTTCCGCGAGACGATCAAGAAGCGGGTGGAGAACGTCGAGGGGAAGTTCGTGCGGCAGTCGGGCGGCAAGGGCCAGTACGGCCACGTCGTCATCAACCTCGAGCCGACGGAGCCGGGTGCCGGCTTCATCTTCGAGGACAAGATCGTCGGCGGCGTGATCCCGCGCGAGTTCATCAAGCCGGTCGAGGCGGGGATCAAGGAAGCGCTCGAGAACGGCGTGCTGGCGGGGTACCCGGTGGTGGACGTGAAGGCCACCCTGGTGTACGGCAGCTACCACGACGTCGACTCGTCCGAAATGGCGTTCAAGATCGCGGGCTCGATGGCGTTCAAGGAGGCGGCGCGACAGGCCAAGCCGATCATCCTGGAGCCGATCATGGAAGTGGAGGTCGTGGCGCCGTCGGACTATCTGGGCGACGTCATCGGCGACCTCTCGAGCCGCCGGGGCAAGATCGGCGGGATGACGCAGCGCGGCGACGCGCAGGTCGTCGCCGCCGACGTGCCGCTGGCCGAGATGTTCGGCTATTCCACGACGCTCCGCAGCATGAGCCAGGGCCGCGCGGTGTACTCGATGCAGTTCGATCACTACGAGGAAGTGCCGAAGTCCGTCGCCGAAGAGATCATCACCAAGAAGCAGTCGTAAGGGAGAAGAGCACACATGGCGAAGGCCAAATTTGAGCGGACGAAGCCGCACGTGAACGTCGGGACGATCGGGCACGTGGACCACGGGAAGACGACGTTGACGGCGGCGATCACGACGATCCAGGCGGCCAAGGGG
>JBLMWC010000185.1:0-6833 GCA_050257015.1 Bacillota bacterium
CCGGTGGCGGCGATCGCCGACAGCGTGGACGCGCTGATCGCCGCGGCGGTGCGGGAGCGGCCCGATCTGGCCGCGGCCCGCGCGGAAGCGGCCGCCGCGGAGTCGCGCGTCGGGCAGACCCGCGCGGACCTGCTGCCGGCGCTCAACCTCTCGGCCAACGCGGGCCGGCCCTACACCAGCACGATTCCGAACGGCTCCAACACGTACACCCTCTCGCTCGGCCTCAACATCCCCATCTTCTCGGGGTTCTCGCGCCAGTACGACCTGAAGGCGGCGCAGGCGCGGGCGGACGCGGCCCGCGCCCAGGCCGACGCGACCAGACAGCGCGTGGTCTTCGACGTCTTCAGCTCCTACTACGCGCTCCAGACCGCCACCCACCGCGTGATCACCGCCGAGGATCTCCTGGCGAGCGCGCAGCAGTCGAGCGAGGTGGCACTGGGCCGCTACAAGGCGGGCGTCGGCACGGTGCTCGACCTCCTGGCCGCGCAGAGCGCGCTGGCGGACGCCCGCGCGCAGCGGGTCCAGGCGCGACTCGCGTGGAGCGTGAGTCTGGCGCAGCTCACGCATGATGCCGGCCTCCTCGACGTACGCGGCGGCAGCCCGATCCACCTCGTTCCCGTTCCCGCGGACACCAACACGGTCCCGACCCGATGATGATGCGTTCCAGCAGTCTCCGTCCGCTCGCCGGCGTTGCGGCGCTCATGGCTCTCGCTGGCTGCGGCGACAAGAAGCCGCCGGCGCAGCCGCCGGTCCCGGTCTCGGTCGCGCCGGTGGTCCGCGGCCCGGTGCCGCTCGAGCTGCAGGCCACCGGCACCGTGGAGCCGATGCAGACGGTGGCGGTCGAGCCGCAGGTGAGCGGCACCATCACGAAGGTGACCTTCCGCGAGGGCCAGACGGTCTCCGCCGGCGACGTGCTCTTCCAGATCGATCCGCGTCCCTACCAGGCGGCGCTGGCGCAGGCGCGCGCGATGGTCGCGCGGGACCGCGCCACCGCGCTCAACGCGGAGGCCGAGGCGAAGCGATACACGGGGCTGGTGGAGAAGGAGTACGTGACGCCGCAGCAATACGACCAGGTGCGGGCCACATCGGCGGCGGCCAGGGCCACGCTCGCGGCAAGCGAGGCGGCCTACGAGCAGGCGCGCCTCAACGCACAGTATGCGACGATCCGGGCGCCGATCAGCGGCCAGACCGGCAGTCTGCTCGTTCGAGAGGGCAACCTGGTGCGCCCCGGCGGACCGCCGCTCGTGACGATCAACCAGATCCGGCCCACGCTGGTGCGCTTCGCGGTGCCCGCAGGGAATCTGGGGCTGATCCAGCGCTCGCGCGCGGTCGGGTCGCTGCCGATTCATGTGGTGCCGACGAGCGCAACGCTGACGCCGCAGGGCGGCGGCGTGCCGGGCGGCGTCCTCGGCGACACCGCGGCGAGCGTGGGCGCGATCGCGGGCGACATGCCGGGCGCTGCGGCCCGCGGCGCCCGCGCCGCGGCCGGCGCCGGATCGGACGGCACACTCTCGTTCATGGACAACGCGGTGGACACGACGACGGGGACGATCCTGCTCAAGGGCACCTTCCCCAACAGCGACGCGTCGCTCTGGCCGGGCGAGTTCGTGAACGTGCGGCTCCGGCTCGCGGTGGATACCGCCACGACGGTGCCGGCCGCCGCGATCGTGTCGGGCCAGCAGGGGAGCTACGTCTTCGTGGTGGCGCAGGACGGTACGGCGCAGCAGCGCGTGGTGCGCGTCGACCGCACGCAGGGTGAGATGGCGATCGTCTCCGGCGATCTGAAGCCGGGCGAGCGCGTGGTGACCGACGGGCAGCTCCGGCTCCGGCCGGGCTCGAAAGTGCAGATCAAGGGCGCGGGCGCGCCGCAGGGGGCATCATGAACATCGCGGGACTCTTCATCCGCCGGCCGGTCATGACGACGCTCGTCATGGTCGGCATCCTGATCTTCGGCCTCGCGGCCTACCGTCTCCTGCCGGTGAGCGACCTGCCGACGGTGGACTACCCGACGATCAACGTGAACGCGAGCCTCCCGGGCGCGAGCCCGGAGACGATGGCCGCCTCGGTGGCGACGCCGCTGGAGAAGTCGTTCTCGACGATTGCGGGCATCGATGCGATGACGTCGAGCAGCAGCCAGGGCGGCACGTCGATCACCCTCCAGTTCTCGCTCGACCGGAACGTGGACGCCGCGGCGCAGGACGTGAACGCCGCGATCTCCAAGACGCTCCGCCAGCTCCCGCAGGGAATGCTCCCGCCGAGCTACAGCAAGGTGGATCCGTCGTCGAGCCCGATCCTGTACTACGCGCTCCGCAGCTCCACCCTCCCCCTGCCCCAGCTCGACGAGTACGCCGAGACCAACCTGGCCCAGCAGCTGTCGACGATCGACGGGGTGGCGCAGGTGCAGGTGTACGGCTCGCAGAAGTACGCGGTGCGGATCCAGCTCGACCCGCAGCAGCTGGCACTCCGGAACATCGGCATCGACGAGGTCTCGCGCGCCGTCGCCAACGGGAACGCCAACCTGCCGACCGGCACGCTCTGGGGGACCGACAAGGCCTACTCGGTCCAGTCGAACGGCCAGCTCAACAACGCCGCCGACTTCGGCGCGCTGATCGTGAGCTACCGCGATGGCGCGCCGGTGCGGCTCCGGGACCTGGGCCGGGTGATCGACAGCGTCCAGGACAACAAGACCGCGAGCTGGTACAACGGCAAGCGGGCGATCGTGCTCGCGATCCAGCGGCAGCCGGGCACCAACACCGTGAAGGTAGCCCAGCGGGTGAAGGCGGAGATCGAGCGCCTGCGGCCCCAGCTGCCGGCATCGGTGGACATCTCGACGCTGTACGATCGCTCGCAGTCGATCGAGGAGTCGGTGACCGACGTGAAGTTCACCCTGCTCCTCACGCTCTGCCTCGTGGTGATGGTGATCTTCCTGTTCCTCCGGAACATCCGCGCCACCATCATCCCCAGTCTGGCGCTGCCGATGTCGCTGGTCGGCACCTTCGCGGTGATGTACCTGCTGGGGTACAGTCTCGACAACCTCTCGCTGATGGCGCTGACGCTCTCGGTCGGGTTCGTGGTGGACGACGCGATCGTGATGCTGGAGAACATCGTCCGCCATATCGAGAAGGGCGAGCCGGTGATGCAGGCGGCGCTCCGCGGCAGCCGGGAGATCGGTTTCACCATTCTCTCGATGACGATGTCGCTGGTGGCGGTGTTCATCCCGGTGCTCTTCCTGGGCGGGCTGATCGGGCGGCTCTTCCACGAGTTCGCGGTGACGATCGGCGTCGCCATCCTCGTCTCCGGCTTCGTGTCGCTCACGCTCACCCCGATGCTCTGCAGCCGCTGGCTGGCGCCGCACGACGCGAACCCGCAGCACGGGCGGATGTACCAGACGATCGAGCACGCGTGGGAGCGGCTGCTCGCGTTCTACTCGCGGACGCTGCACTGGGTGATGGACCGGCGCCGGCTGGCCATGGCGTTCGGCCTCGTCATCATCATCGCCACGATCCTGCTCGGCCGGGCGGTGCCGAAGGGGTTCATTCCGAGCGAGGACCAGGGCCAGCTCTTCGCCACGACCGAGGTGGCCGAGGGATCGAGCTTCGACAACCTGATGCAGCACCAGATCGCCGCGGCGGCGATCGTGCAGGAGGATCCGAACGTCGAGGGGTTCATGTCGGCGGCGGGCGGCGGACGGGGCTCGAGCAACCAGGGCCGGCTCTTCATCCACCTGAAGCCGCGGAGCGAGCGGAAGCTGAGCGCCGATCAGGTGGCCCGCGAGCTCACCGGGAAACTCGCGGCGGTGCCGGGGATGCGGGTGTTCGTCCAGAATCCGCCGCCGATCAACATCGGCGGACGCGGCTCGAAGAGTCAGTACCAGTTCACGCTTCAGAGCAACGACATGGACGCCCTCTACGACGGCGCCGCCAAGCTCGAGGCGCGCATGCACTCGATTCCGGGACTCGCCGACGTCACCAGCGACCTCCAGGTGAAGAACCCGCAGGTGCAGGTCAGCATCGACCGCGACCGCGCGTCGGCACTGGGTATCGACGTGACCCAGATCGAGACGGCGCTCTACAACGCCTACGGCGCCCGGCAGGTGAGCACGATCCTCACGCCGAACAACCAGTACTGGGTGGTGATGGAGCTGCTGCCGCAGTACCAGCGCGATCTCTCGGCGCTCAACCTGCTGCACATCACCGGGCGGAGCGGCGAGGCGGTGCCGCTCGCGTCGGTCGCGAAGTTCACGGCGAGCACGGGTCCGCTCAGCATCAACCACTCGGGCCAGCTTCCGGCGGTGACGCTCTCCTTCAACCTGGAGCCCGGCGTCTCGCTGGGTGAGGCGACAGCGCGGGTGGAGGCCGCGGCGCGCGACGTACTGCCGTCGAGCATCTCGACCGGCTTCGCCGGCACGGCGCAGGCGTTCCAGGCGGCGCAGCAGGGACTTCTGATCCTGCTGGTGCTGGCGATCCTGGTGATCTACCTGGTGCTGGGGATCCTCTACGAGAGCTTCGTGCACCCGCTGACGATTCTGTCGGGACTTCCCTTCGCCGGCTTCGGGGCGCTGCTGGTGCTGTTCATCTTCCGGATGGACCTGAGCGTCTACGCCTTCGTCGGCATCATCATGCTGATCGGTCTGGTGAAGAAGAACGCGATCATGATGATCGACTTCGCGATCGAGGCGGAGCGCGGTGAAAACAAGTCGGCGCACGACGCGATCATCGAGGCCGCGCTGGTGCGGTTCCGGCCGATCATGATGACGACGATGGCGGCGCTGATGGGGACGCTGCCGATCGCGCTGGGCGCGGGGGCCGGCGCGGAGTCACGGAGGCCGCTCGGCGTCGCGGTGGTGGGCGGGCTCTTCTTCTCGCAGATCATCACGCTCTACATCACACCGGTGGTCTACACCTACATGGACGCGTTCCAGAAGCGGCTGAGCCGCCGGAGCGAGGCGCCGGCCCGGGCGGCGTCAGTGCCGGCGGAGGTGGCTGGCTGATCCCGGGCGTCATTGCGAGGCGCGAAGCGCCGCGGCAATCTGGTGGCCTGAGCGACCGGATTGCCGCGGCGCTTCGCGCCTCGCAATGACCTAAAGTCGCACCGCGTCCTGCCAGGCCTTCGCGATCGCCGCGTGGCCTGCGGGAGTGGGATGGACGCCGTCGGCCGCCCAGTAGGCCGGCGGCGTCTTGCGTATGAGGCGGTCGAAGAGGAGCTGAGTGCGGATGAAGGTCGCGCCGGCGGCCAGGGCCACGCGCGCGGCGGCGGCACGCCGCTCGTCGAACTCGGGGAACCACTTCGACTCGACCACGCCGGTCGGCAGGACGAACGGCTCGAGCACGATCAGCCGCACGCGCGGCAGCGCCTGCCGCGTGGCGGCCAGCAGGTCGCCGAAGCCGCGCTCGTAATCGGCGACGGTGCCATTGTACGCGCCGTTCAGCTTGTGCCAGAGATCGTTCACGCCGATCAGAATGCTCAGCACGTCCGGCTTGATCGCCAGCGTGTCGTCGTCCCACCGACGCGTCAGGTCGGGGACCTTGTTGCCGCTCACGCCGCGGTTGAAGAACCGGAGTCCCCGCGTGGGCTCGGCGGCGAGTGCCGCGGCCGCGATCAGATAGGGATAGCCGCCGCCGAGCTGGCCGGTGGTGTTGGGGTCGGCGGCCTTGCGATCCCGGCCGTTGTCGGTGATCGAGTCGCCCTGGAAGAGGACGGTCAGGCGACCACGGTCCGCCGGCAGCGGCGCGGCCGCGTGCCCCGGAAGCGCGGCGGCGCCGAGTGCGCCGCCGGCCGCAACGAGGAACTCCCTCCGGTCAGGCACGCGCACCTTCCTGATACAGGCGCCCGCCGAGGTACGCCCCGACCATCGCGGAGACGAGCCCCGCGCCCGAGCTCGCGGCGATGAGCCTGAACGAGTAGAGGCCCATGAAGACGTAGGAGAAGTAGAACGCGTGGGCCACGAGCCACGCGAAGAGCCCGGCGCGCGCGGCGGTGGTCGGGCCGGGACCGAACCGCGGGCGGATCGCCGCGTACAGCCAGACGATCAGGAGGCCCATCAGAAAGTCGACCACGATCCAGCCGACGGTCGACCCGGCGGCGGCCTTCGCGACCAGTCCCGGATTGAGCTGATCGCTTTCGGCCTTCCATTGCGCTCCCAGCAGCACGCCGTTCGAGACAGCATCGATCACGTTCATCGCGACGCCCGCTGCGAGACCACCGATCACCACCCGACCACCGTTGATCCGCGACATGCACCCTCCAGAGCGGGAAAAGGAACGAGACGGCCTAGGCCGGCAGCACGACGCCTTCCTTGAGCACCCAGACTTTCGTGGCGAAGAAGAGCGCGATCATCCGGTCGTGCTCGTCACCGCGGACCAGCGCCACCAGCTCGTCGGCGTCGTTGCCCTTCGTGGCGCGCACCGTCTCCTTGCGGCGGAGGCGCGAGTCGAACTCGCCGAACCAGGGCGGCAGCCCGCCGCGCTGGGCGATCCGGACCACGTCCTTGGTGCGCTCGCCCGTGGGATCCGCGAGCGCGATCTGGCAGTAGAACCATCCCCGATACGCCGTCTTGCGCGCCCGCGTGAACGTCAGCGAGCGCCGCTCGAGCCCCGCCCAGGCCGCGATGCTGGGGGTGAGCCGAGGCCGCACCTCGATCCGCTCGTCCCGGCCGGACGGCACCCGCACGGTGAACTCCCACACGTTCCGGCTCCGGAAATTTCCGTCCACCACCGCGTAGGTGAACTCGGTCCCGCTCACCGGCTCCCGGGTGAAGGTCCACGAGGCGGGGCGCTCGGTCGAGCCGATGATCTGGAGCTTGGCGGCCTGGTACTTCGGATAGCGCGGCATCC
>JBLMWC010000186.1:0-3001 GCA_050257015.1 Bacillota bacterium
GGATGGATCGAGAAGAACGGCGCCATCGAGCGCACCTACGCCACCGATGGGTGGCCCACCACGCTCATGCTGGTCAATGCCATCGGATTCATCGCGGAAGCGGCCGATCACCACCCCGATCTCGCGGTGAGCTGGGGTAGCGTCACCATCCGGCTCAATACCCATTCGGCCGGCGGCATCACCGCCAAGGACCTCGAGCTTGCCCAGGCAGTCGAGAGCCAGGCGCTCTGGCGGCCCACCGGCGGATCGCTCACCGGGACCTCGAAGAAGTGGGTGAGCGCCAAGCCGACCACCGCGTGATCCCGCCGGCGCCGATCGCCGAGCGGCTGGCGCCGGTTCCCGATCCTCTGGAGACGTATGCCCGCGTCTCCCACCTCCCTCATCCGATCTTCCTCGACAGCGCGGAGCGCGGCCCGCGCGGCCACTATTCGTTCGTCGCCGCCGATCCGGTCTCCGTCATCCAGAGCCGCGGAGATGCCGCCGCGCTCGGCGCGGCGCTCGACGCGCTGGGCGGCGCCGATGCGACACCGCTCCCCGGACTGCCGCCATTCCAGGGCGGCGCCGCCGGCTGCATTGCGTACGAGTGGGGATCCACTCTCGAATGCCTGCCGCCGCTCGCGACCGACGACCTCGGCATCCCCGACGTGCTGCTCGGCATCTACGACTGGGTGATCGCCTGGGACCACCAGGCGGATGCGGCGTGGATCGTCTCGCGCGGGCTGGGCGGCCGCGATCCGGCCGGACGGCTGGCCGCGGTGCGCGCGCTCCTCGCGACCACGACGCCCCCCGGCGGCCGCGGGCCGAGCCGGCCGGGCGTGCATCGGCCCGGGACCCGGGAGGTGCCCGACCTCGCGCCGCTTCCGGTACGCTCAACGTTCGACCGGGCCGGCTACGAGTGCGCGGTGGAACGCGTGCGGCAATACATCCTGGCGGGTGACGTCTTCCAGGTGAACATCTCGCAGCGTTTCGAGATCCCCGTCACGAAGCCGCCGCTGGAGCTGTATCGCACCCTTCGCGAGCGGCATCCGGCCGGATTCGCCGCGCTGATGGAGACGGAGGAGTACGCGATTCTGAGCTCGTCGCCCGAGCGGTTCGTGCGCAGCGACGGGGTGCGGGTCGAGACCCGGCCCATCAAGGGCACACGGCCCCGCGGCGTCACCCCGGAGAGCGACCGCGCGCTGGCGGCGGAACTCGCGGCAAGCGCGAAGGACCGGGCGGAGAACGTGATGATCGTGGACCTGATGCGGAACGACCTCTACCGGGTCTGCCGGCCGGGAACGGTCACGGTGCCCGAGCTCTGCGTGCTCGAGTCGCACCCGACGGTACACCATCTCGTCTCGACCGTCGAAGGCGAGCTTGCCCCCGGAGCCGATGCCGCCGCGCTCCTCGCGGCGGCGTTTCCCGGCGGCTCGATCACCGGCGCGCCGAAGGTGCGCGCCATGGAGATCATCGCGGAGCTGGAGCCCACCCGTCGCGGCGCGTACTGCGGCTCGATCGGTTACCTGAGCGTGACCGGCGCGGCCGACTTCAGCATCGCGATCCGCACCGCCGTCGTGCGCGACGGGATCGCGACGGTCAGCGCCGGCGGCGGCATCACCGCCGACTCCGACCCGTCCGCCGAGTACGAGGAGACGATCGCCAAGGCGCGCGGCGTGCTGGCCGCGCTGGCGGCGCCATGATCCTGCTCGTCGACAACTACGACTCGTTCGTGCACACGCTCGCGGGCTACGTGCGCGAGCTGGGTCACGACGCGCTCGTCGTGCGGAACGACGCCATCACGCTCGACGAGGTGGGGCGGCTCGGCGCCTCGCACATCATCATCTCGCCGGGGCCGGGGACACCGTCGGGGGCGGGGATCTCCACCGCCGTCGTCCGGCGCTGGGGCGCCTCGACGCCGATCCTCGGCGTCTGCCTCGGACACCAGTGCATCGGGGAGGCCTACGGCGGCCGCGTGGTGCGCGCCCCTCCCCGGCACGGGCGGGCATCCGCCGTCCGTCACGGCGGCAGCGGCATCTTCGCCGGGCTCGACAGCCCCTTCCAGGGGGCACGCTATCATTCGCTGACGGTCGAACGGTCGTCGCTCCCCGCCGACCTCCGCGTCACTGCCGACACCGACGACGGCATCATCATGGCGCTCGAGCATCGGACGCATCGGGTCATCGGGCTGCAGTTCCACCCGGAATCGGTGCTGAGCGACTACGGCCACCTGCTCATCGATCGTTTCCTGCAGCTGTAGAGGACCTCCATGCCGCGCGCGCACGCCGCTCTCTCCGCTCTCATCGCGTTCGCCTTCGCCTGCGGCCGGGATCGCGCACCTGCCGCCGCCGCAGCGGCCGACTCCACCGGCGCACGAAGCGGCGACGGCCCCGGCGCCGGTGCGATCTACGTCTCCAACGAGGATTCGCGCGACCTCACCGTGATCGACGCGGCAACGGACAGCATCGTCGCAACGATAGCGGTCGGCACCCGTCCACGCGGCGTGCACGTCGGGCCGGACGGCCGGGTGTTCGTCGCCGTCAGCGGCTCGCCCAAGTGTCCGCCGACGATGCCCGACGCGGAATGCGCGAAGCTCGTCGCCGACCGGAGCAAGGACGGCATCGCGGTGGTGGATGTCCCCGGCCGGCGGGTCGAGCGCATGCTGCCGGGTGGATCGGATCCGGAGAACTTCGCCGTCAGCGCCGACGGCTCGCGGCTCTTCGTCTCGAACGAGGATGCCAACGCCGCGACGATCGTGGACGTCGCGAGCGGCAAGGTCTCGGCGACGATTCCCGTTGGACGCGAGCCCGAAGGCGTCGGCGTCCGCCCGGGCGGGAGCGAGGTGTGGGTGACCGGCGAGACCGATCACGACGTCACGATCTTCGACGGGGCGACCGGCCGCGTGACGGGGCATATGGTCGTCGACAAGCGACCGCGCGGCGTCGCCTTCTCCCCCGACGGCGCCACGGCCTACGTGACGGCCGAAGTGGGCGGAACGCTGTCGATCGTGGACGCATCGGCCCGG
>JBLMWC010000187.1:0-8537 GCA_050257015.1 Bacillota bacterium
ATCCTTCAGCGTGATGAGGCAGCCGGCCGCCAGATTCCCATACCCGATGTCGTCGAACCGCGGGCGCTGAGTGAAGGGGTTTCCCTTGCTGTCGTTGGCGGGGAACGGATCGTGTCCGCGCAGGGGATTGAAGTTCTGCATGAGCATCCGGCGTGACCAGGTATCCTCGCGCTCGTTCGGAATCTGCGCGCCGCCGGCGTGCGCCAGGGTGAAGAAGTGCCCGAACTCGTGCGCGAGCGTCTGCGCGAAATGCATCACGCCGGTGCGCGGGCCGAACGGGCTGCGATCCGCCAGGATGATCCCCGGGTTGGGCAGCCCGTTGCTCGCGAACGACGCGCGGCTGAAGCCGAACCCGAGGACGATCGGCCCGCTGATCTGGACCACGAAGTACACGTTGATGGTGTTCGGAATCCAGTTGGGTGTGCCATCGGGCATGCGGTTGGCGAGGAGCGGGCCGAGCTCGCCGGGCATCGTCGCCGCGTCGACCAGATCGACGGCCTTGAAGGTGAACGTCTGGACCCGCGTGGGCAGCACCGTGAACGTCACGCCAGCGACCGTCCAGATGTCGGCCACCTTCCGCATGATGGCGGGGACATCCGCGATCGGCGGGGATCCGGTCGCGGACTTGCTGTTGACGGTGATGAGGTGCGGCGTCACCCGCACCGCGACCGGCCGGAACACCACGACATGAAGCTCCTGCGCCAGCGGACCGGTGCTCGTGCCCAGCCGCACCCGGATCACGGCGCTCCGCCGGTCGGTCCCGCCGTCCACGCCGGTGAACCGGATGATCATGCTCTCATCGTTCGGCAGCGCGCCCGATGCGGGATCGACGATGCGCACCACCGACGGGTCGCTGCTCTCGACGAAGAGCGGCGTGCGCGCTTCCAGCAGAAAACGCCTGAGCCCGACCTGAACCGTATTGCCCGCCGCCAGCGACGCCATCGGTCCCTCGAACGGCGCCCGATAGCCGCGCTCGTCGATATCGGGCGCGTCGGGCAGCGGATCGCCGGCGGGAGCGCCGCGGGTGAACCGCAGCAGCACCAGGCGCCGGGTCGGAAAGCTGGGAAGCGAAATCGGCATTCTCAGCTCCCGAGATCGGCCGCGAGACGCTTGCTCAGCTCGGCCGACGGATTGTTCGTCGCCGTGATTACCTGGTCACCGTCGGGATCGAGACCCTGGTCCGCCTGGTACTGCAGAATCGCCCGGTCGAAGGCAGGCGTCACATCACCGGTGAACGGACCGGGCATGTACCCCAGCAGGGCCAGGCGGCCCTGTGCGCCTTCGAGCGTCGTCGCGGCCGGAATCGGCGCGCCGGGCTCGAGATGGTAGGTCGTTCCGAAGATCTCGAGCAGCGTCGTGGTGCCTTCCTCGAACGTGATGAGAATGGTGCCGTCCGGCCCCGTCCGGCCGACGCGGTCGGACCGGCCGACGACGCGCAGGGTGAACGGAACGTCCGCGATGCCCCGGCCCGCCGCGCCGGGAAAGCTCTGCAGCACCAGCCGGGTCACGATGACCTTGCCGCTCCCGCCGCAGGGCGTGGCGCTCGCGAGCCGGTCGAAGAAGCGGCAGGCGAAGGTGTCGCCGGAGGCGGAAGCGGTGCGCCGCTCGACCGCGGGCTGCCGGCGGCGGGCCGCGTCGGAGAAGAAGCGCTTGCGACACGCCGCGGTGCCGGCCGTCGCGGCGGGACAGGGCCAGCGGCGGAGGTCGATCTCGATCGAGGCGGGAAACAGGAGGCCCACGACCCGACGGTTGGGCGCATTGTCCTGGTCCCGCGCCGTCGTGTCCTTCGACGCGGCGTTGGCGGCCGCCTCGGCCTTCGAGAAGATCATCACCGGATTGAATTCGCTGCAGCCGTGTACCGCCCCCCGGTGGGTGGACGCGTCCCCGCCCTTGCCCAGGAAATCCTTCGAGGGATCGAGCGTAAACCCGCTGCCGTCCAGGTCGGTACAAAGCAGATTCATGTACGCCGAGAAGAGCGGAGCCCGCTCGGCGGCGGTCTTCGGCAGCGGCGTCGTGGCCGGCCGGCCGAGCGCGGCGGACATCGTCAGCAGCTCCGGGTCGCCCCAGCGGTCCTTGCCGACCGGTTTGGAGAAGAGCTGCTCCCAGATGTCCGTCCGCCGCACCAGCGCCGCGAACACGCTGAGCGCGCGCCGGCCGCTCAGTACCTTGTTCGTCTCGTCGTCTCCCGTGGGATCCGCCTGGCCGAAGAGGGAGAGCAGCGCCCCCGGGTTGTCCTTCCGGACCGCCTGAAGCCGGGCGAACTCATCCGCCGCGTCCGGATTGATGAACGACGAGGCGAACCCGAAGCGGATGTCGTCCATGCGCCAGCAGGCGAGCGGGACGAGCCGCTCGCGTATCGTGGTCCGTTCGCTTCCCGACGACGGCGGTACCAGGACGGGCGCGCCGAGCCGCTGCTCAGCTGCCATGCACGCTCCGAAGCTTCGCCTGGGTCACGGGACCGCACTTGCCGTCGACCGTCAAACCCTCGTCGCACTGGAATTCCTCGACCGCGGAGCGGAACTCCGGACTGGTGGGGTCGGCGGTCGTGCCCGCCCGGTAGCCGAGATTGTTGAGGCGCGCCTCCTGGCCCAGGATGGTACTCTCGGGCGGCAGCGCGGAAATCGTGAAGGGAATCGTGACACCGTGGAGCGTCGTGCCGGTGCCGTCGAGCACCACCTCACCCGAGCTGACGCCCGGCGGGACCTCCAGCTCCAGCCGCCCGCTTCCGTCGGTGGAGAGCTTCGTGCCGGCGACGCCAAGCGTCACGGTGCACGGTGCGTTCGCCACCGGTTTGCCGGCGAGCGTCTGAAGCACCAGCCGTGCCTTCGTCGGGACCGGCGGTGGAGGCTCGGCAGGAGCGGGGGGAGGCGCCGCAGCCGTCGCCGCGGCGGTAGTCGCAGCTGCCGGGCCGCCCGTCTCCGCCGGGGCGAACGACGACTCGTCGAGATCCGGTGCGGTGATGGTACAGGGACCCTGCGCCATGCCGGCGACGCGGACCAGCCCGTCCTTGTCGCTGAACCCGATGCGGGAAACGCCGGCCGCGTCGGTCACCTGGACCCGCTGGAACGGCACCGGCTTCCCGGCACGATCGACGAACTCCGCTTCGACCCACGCCGTGCCGGTCGGCGGGGGTGGTGCCGCGGGCGCCGCGGCGGCCTTCGCAGCCTCCGCGTTGCATTCCGCCCGCACGAAGGCCGAGCCGCCGGCCTTCGCGGCGCTCATGGTCGCCGCCTGGGAGGTGCCGGCACCGCCCGAATCGCCGACCATCACCGTCGGCAGGCCCACGATGACCATGCCCCCATGCGCGGTGGTATCCGTGATCCGCACGACCGGGCGGCCCTCGGCGAAGACCGTTGGCGCGCCGGTGACCATGACGTCCGGCGGTCCCACGCAGATGGCGAGATCGCCGAGCACCGAGACCGGCATCCCTCCAGCCCAGACCGTCACCGCGCCCGGCCCGACGACGGGACCGCCCACGTGCGGGATCGGCACGACGGCGGGCGTCTGCATCGGGCAGAGATGAAAGTCGTTGACCCGGGCGATCGGCGAAAACATGCTCGTCTCCAGAGGGACGGAGGGCGTCCTGCGAATGTGCCGCGCGCAGGCGGCGGCGTCCAGAGCTTGCAACGTCCCGCGTACACGGCGGATATTGGGAGATGGCCGACCTCTTCACCACCTCCACGGCGTCGCTGACCCAGCTGATTCGCGAAGCGGACCGCGGCGCGCTCTACGCGGTGCTCGACGCGTGTGACGAGCCACGGGTGCCGGCCAGGGTGAAGTCGATCCGCCCGGAGCGGGCGGCTTCGCTCTATCGCGGTGCGGCGGCCGACGAGCTCGCCGCCATCGCACCCTATCTCGTGCGGGTGGACGCCGAGCTCCTCGAATGGATCGCCGGCACGCTGTGGGCGGACCCATGGGGCATCTTCGCGATCACCGACGCAGGCTTCGACGCGCTGCGGACGCACTTCCGGAAGTTCCTGCTCGTCGACGGCCCCGAGGGCGAGCCGTGGTACTTCCGATTCTACGACCCGCGCGTCCTCCCCCGATTTCTCGCAACCTGCGACGCATCCCAGCTCAGCGACTTCTTCGGTCCGGTGTCGGCCTACGGCTGGACCGAGCTCGAGGCGTACGGCGTGGTGCTGGCGCGGCAGGCGTGGTTCGAGCCGACGCCGCGCGGCAAGCCGCGCGTGACCCTGAGGCGCCCGTGAAGATTCCGCAGCAGCAGGCCGACGCCCTCGGTGGTTGTCAGCCGTGCCAGCCGGCAGCGACAGCGCCGATCAGCGGTCAGGCGGCCGCACCCCCGTCGGTGCTGGTGGTGGATCCGGACAAGCCCGACTGGATCGGGATCTCGCTGGTGAGCCCCGACGGGAAGCCGATCGCGGGGGAACCGTTCGTGGTGGAGCTGGCGGACGGAAAGTCCGTCTTCGGCAAGCTGGACAACCTGGGCAAGGTGCGGATCGAAGGCGTCGACCCCGGGAGCTGCAAGGTCACCTTCCCCGAGCGGGACGCGGCGGAGTGGAAGCCGCGTTGAGCGCCGGCATCTCGCGGGTGATATCTCCCGGCTTGCGGGGCGGCGCCTCCGTCACATCGCGCCTCAGTCCCGTCGTGTCGGCCGCTGCCGCAGGTCTTGCGCGGGGCGCCGGCGCCTCGGGTGCCAGACTCTCTGCCGTCGACTGCCGGGCCCACGCGTAGCGCGGCACCACCAGCCAGAGCACCGCCCCCGACAGCGCGAAGAAGAGCAGCATCAGCCACCGCATCCCGCCGGCCAGCGCGCTCACCCCGACATCCCGGAGCTCCGCCGGAAGCGACGCCGCCTCGGCCACACCTTCGTAGGCCGGCAGCGCGAAGAGCGGCGGGCGCCAGGAGAGCGTCTGCGTCACGACCGGCTTCCCGCCGCTCCACGCTGCAGCGGTCCCGGCCCACGGGGCCCGCGCCAGCGCGGCGGCCGCTCCCCCGCCGACGCCGAAGGTGAGCTCGCGCGAGCCGCGGAGCTCGCGCGCGATCGCGGCGAGCCGCGCCGCCATCGCATTGGGATCGAGGCTCACCGTCGTCGCGCTGCCCCGCTCCCCGGCGAGCGTCGCGATCTCGGCACTCGACAGATTTTCGCCCACACCCATGATCCAGATGCCGTCGCCGCTTCGGGCCGCCGCCTCGGCGGCCTCGCGGAGGCCGTCGGCGCCGCCCAGCAGTCCGGCGTCGTCGCGCGCGTGGCCGACGTCGTTCCGGCCGTCGGTGACGAGGAGGATCGCCCCCTGCGTGCCGGGCGCCGCCGCACGCGCCGCGGCGAGATGCTCGACGCCGTCCACCAGCGCGCTGTAGAGCGCGGTGTTGGCCTGCGGATCGGGCGCGGGGAGCTGGTCGAGCGCGCGCGCCGCGTCGCGCGGCGGGAGAAACCGGGCGGCATCAATGCCGCGCGCGACGTCGCGGCTCTCGAAGCCCGCAACCGCGACCCGGGTCGTCGCGCTGTCGAGCCCTTCGATGAAGCTGCGCAGCGTGATCCGGGTGAAGGCGATCCCCTCGCCGATCATGCTTCCGCTCCGGTCGAGGAGCACCAGCAGCCGGAGCGGCGGCTCGATGCGGCGCGGCACCGTGACGCCGGGGCCGATCAGCCGGGCGCCGCCCAGGACGCCGGTCCACGCGCGCGACTCCGCCGCCGAATCGAGTCCCGACAACGCCTCCGCCGACCCTCGCGCGAGCGCCACGCGGGCGGTGAGACAGGGCGCGTCGCGGCCGGGCACGCACCGCACCAGCCGCACCGGGACCGGCTCCTGTGCGCGCAGCGCGCCGGCGGCGAACAGGAGCCCGCAGACGAGCGGCCCCGGCCTCACGCTCCCTCCAGCACGCGAACCCGATATGCGGCGCCGTCGAGCGCGAGGGGGCCTGGCGAGAGATACATCGCTTCGCTCACGCGGCGGCCATCCACCGTCGCACCCGATGCGGCGGGATGGAGCGCGAGCCGCCCCGCCTGCCAGGCGAGGCGCGCCCCGCCCAGCGCGACGACCCCGCGCGTCGGCACCGGCCACTCGCGAAGCGACAGGATCCCCGCGCCGCGTCCGGTCCCGACCGCCTCGACGATCGCCGCGGCATGCCAGAGCCCCGGCCCCTCGGCCGCGAGCGCCACGCCGACACCGAACGCGATGCACGCGAGCGCCTGCCACAGATCGGACGGACCCGGCAGCGCGAAGACGACGCCCGCCACTGCCCCCGACAGGAGACCGAGCGCGAGACTCTCGGACGAGCGACGCCCATCGGGTGTGGCACCGTACAGCGAGAGGAGGACCGCGGTGAGCCCGCCCGCCACCGCCCAGCCCAGCACGCGCGCGACGATGAAGCCGCGAAGCGACACCACACCCGGGAGGAGGAGCGCAGCCGACGCGGCGATCACGGCCCCGGCGGCGCCGATGCCGAAGCCGGCCAGCGCGGCGAGCAGCACGGAGCCGCGCCGGCGCAGCGCGCCCCCCGCGAGCACCGCCGCGCCGACCAGCCCGCCGAGAAGGAGCATCGTCGCCTGGTCGAGGCGCGCGTACGTGGCGAGGACCCCGCCGGTGTCGGTCCAGCGCCCGCTGATCGCCCAGGCGATGAACGCGCCGGCGTAGCCCCACGCCGCGGACGCGAGCACGCCTTTGGGCAGGCTCCGGTCGACGGGCACTGTCTGGGTGACGATGCGCTCCCGCATCCGGAGCTCGACCGGACGCGCGGGCGACATCCCCTGCTCTGCCGGCCGCTTCGTACGGTCCAGCTCGTGACCGCTCCAGTACGCCGCGAGCTCGTCGTCCCGTCCGCCCTTGAGGAGGACGCCCCGCTGGCGCAGCTCCTCCAGCACCTGCGTGATCTGCGGCCCGAGCGGGCGATCGTCGTCGAGGGTGAACGCGTGGCGCTGGACACCCTGCTCGGTCGCGACTTCGAAGACGTAGGACGCCATCGCTCAGGCCTCCCGGTCTTCGAGGAGGCGACCGAATGGCTGCCCGGCCAGCACGCGCGCGATCTCCGCGTCACGCTCCGCCTCGGGAAGCCGGAAGAACGCCCAGCGATCCATCACCAGTGCCGGCCGGCTCTCGCCGGTCTCGAGCAGCTCGCGCAGCACGCCGTAGGCCTCGTCGCACACCCGGCGCGGGCGCACCGGCTCCTCGACACGCGAATCGGCCGGCTCGACCTGCGGCAGCACGCGGCGGTCGCTCAGGAGCGCACGGAGCCGCTCGGCCACGCGCGCCCGCAGCGCGACCGCGGCAGCAGCGGCGGCGGTCACCGTCCACACGGCGGCCACCGCGTCGGCCGGCGGCGGTGCATCCAGCAGCGTGCCGGCGACGAGCTCCTCGAGCCGTCCCGCCAGCGAGCGGGCCTTGAGCGCGCGCACGCGGTCGGCCGCGCGGGCCAGCTCGACGATGCGCGCAGTGACCACCGTCGCGTCGGCGCGGACGCGCGCGGCGAGTGCCGCCTCCGCCGGGGCATCCAGCGGCCGCGGTCCGTCGAGCGCCTGTCCGAGCTCTTCCGGCGTCATGCCGCTCTCCGCGATTCGGGTGAAGCCGCCGTCGTCATGTGCTTCCTCAGATGACCCGCCACCCGTGGCCGCCCGCGATCAGCTCGCGGTTGGTCTGGTGTACGGCATAGGCGGCCCAGTCGCCCCATGGCTGCCAGTCCTGGCGCTTGGGATAGGCCAGCAGATAGCTCAGGAACATGTTCGTCGCGATCGGCTTGGCCAGGTCGGTCTGCCAGTAGGCGAGCCGCTCGTCGCCGTCCCGCTTCCAGCCCTTGTACGTGCGCAGGATGTGGTAATTGTGCTGGAACGTGCTGCACCCGAAATGGCAGAACATGCGGCAGGCGAAGTCGGTCGCGCCGAGATCGGCGGGCGTCGACGCCGTATTCTGCCACCCGGCGTACAGCACGACATGCACCTCCATCCCGTGTTCCTGATCCTCGACGGCGAGGAAGGTCCAGAAACGCTGGTCGCTGTCCGTTGCGACCCCGAAGAGGTCGGCCAGATGCTCCACGAGCATCGGATCGGCGTGCATCTCGCTGACCCGCCGCGCCTGCAACCGGCCGAGGTGAGGGCGGAGCTCAGGGTCGCACTGCTCCCGGGTGGGGATCGGCTCCGTCGCCGGCAGCGGCGTGGTGTGATAGCCGTGTCCGATGATCTCGTGGCCCGGAATCCCCACGAACGGATACCCCATGCGGAAGATGCCGGCGGTGTCCGGCGCGGCGCCGTTCTCCCAGTCGTCTCCGGGCAGGTTGCCCGGCGGGCCGAAGCACGGGCCTCGGCCATAGCGGGCGTGGCCGTTGTAGATGACGGCGATCCCGTCGGTCAGCAGTGCCTCGCGGAAGGCAGCCTTGTCCTCCACGAGGTCGATCTGGTAGAGCACGTTCTGCGCGAGATTCAGGTACAGCGCATGCTGGCGGCCGTCGAGCTCGTAGCCGAACACCCCCGGCAGCCGGTCGATGAGCCCCTCGGGGAAGAGGATGGACCGGTAGTACCACTTCTCGTACTCGTCGTTCCGGGCCACCGCTGCGTTGTACAGCGTCAGCGAATCCTGGCGCGTGAA
>JBLMWC010000188.1:0-31990 GCA_050257015.1 Bacillota bacterium
GAGCCGAGGACCGGCGCATGCATGTCGCCGATGATCTCCTCCAGCGAGAAGAGCACCGCGGCGATCGGCGTGTTGAAGGCGGCGGCGAGCGCCGCCGAGGTGCCGACCGGCAGCAGCCAGCGCACCTGCTCCCGGCTCAGGCCCAGCCGCCGCCCGATGACCGAGGAAATCCCGGCTCCGACGTGCACCGACGGCCCTTCACGGCCGAGGGCGATGCCGCTGGCGAGCGAGCCGCAGCAGAGGAAGAACTTGGCGACGACCGTGCGCATCGAGATGAACCCGTCCTCGATGACCAGCGCGGACTTCGTCTGCGGGATCCCGCTGCCCCGGGCGCCGGGAAAGTGCCGGAAGAGGAACCAGCCGGTGATGAGGGCGCCGAGAGTGGGTGCCGCGATCCGGCGCCAGCCGGCGGAGCCGGCAGGATAGATGTGGGCGGCGAGTCGGCCGGTGAGGAGGATGAAGGCAACCACGACGAGGCCGACCACCGCGCCGATCACGAGACTGAGCACCAGCGCGAGTTGATCCTCGCGCTGCCGAAGCCTTTCGATCGTGCGCCAGAGGATGGCTGGCCAGTTGGCGGGAGAGTATGCCGGCGTCGTCAACCGTGAGTCCCCGTCGAGGTGAGACGCAGGATAACGACGCCGGGGCCTTCGTTGGAGTCCCCGCTAGCGCCAGCTCCCTCCCAGCGCGCGATAGAGCTCCACCGCCGCGGCCATCTGCCGGAGCTGCGCCTGGCTCAGCGCGAGCTCCGCCGCGAAGAGATCACGCTCGGCCTGGAGCACCTCGACGTAGCTCGCGATCCCGGTGCGGTAGCGGAGCTCCGCCAGCCGGGTTGCCCGCCGAAGCGCCTGGGCCTGCGTGAGCTGGGCCGCGACCTCGTTGCGCGCCGCCCGGGCGCCGACCAGCGCGTCCCCGGCTTCACGCAGGGCGTTGAGCGCCGTCTGTTCGTACTGCGCCCGGGCCTCATCGGCCCGTGCCACCGCAGCCCGGCTCTGGTTCTCGAGGCGCCCGCCGGTGAAGAGCGGGAGCGAAATGCCGCCCAGGATCTGGTAGACCTCGCCGTTCTTCCGGAAAAGCCCATCGGTCGACCCCGCCTGTGAGCCGTACGAGCCGATCACCGTGATCGTCGGAAGCCGTGCCGCCTGCGCCACCCCGATCCGCGCCGTCGCCGCCGCCAGCGCGCGCTCGGCCTGCTGCACATCGGGGCGCCGGCCGATGAGCGAGCCGGGAAGCGAATCGGGGACGGCGAGCGCCGCCACAGCCCGCGTGAGCGCGCCGGTCGTGTCGCGCGGGATCTCCGTCGGCGTCCGGCCCAGCAGGACATCCAGCCGGTGCGACGTCTCCGCGCGCAGCCGGTCGAGCTGCGCCAGCGTCGCGGCCGGCGCGCTCACCTGTGCCTCGAACTGCCGCACGTCGAGCTCGGAGATCAGTCCCTGGCCGTAGCGACGGCGAGCCAGTCCGAGCGTCGCCTGGCGGGAGGCCAGCGTCTGCTCGGCGATGGTGCGCTCCTGATCGAGCTCGAGGAGCTGCAGATAGGTGGTGGCGACGTCGCTCACCAGCGAAAGCACCACCGCGCGCTCCGCCGCTTCCTGCCCGCCCAGGTCGGCGCCCGCCGCCTCGATCCCGCGGCGGAT
This sequence comes from Bacillota bacterium, assembly GCA_050257015.1. Lineage (GTDB taxonomy): Bacteria > Gemmatimonadota > Gemmatimonadetes > Gemmatimonadales > GWC2-71-9 > JAICUF01. The sequence continues at coordinate 1,635 of JBLMWC010000188.1, forward strand.
GCGGCCCCAGAAGTCCAGTTCCCACGCCAGGTCGCCGGTCACGCGGAACGCGTCGTAGCTCACCGGCGTCCCGCCGAAGGCGACGCGATTGGTGCTCGCGCTCGCGTTGGCCGTGATGCCCGGAAAGAGCGGCCCGCGAGCCACGCCGACCAGCGCCCGGTATTCCCGGATGCGCGCCGTCGCGGTGCGGAGGTCGCGGTTCTCCGCGAGTGCCGTCCGGACGAAGCGGACGAGCGTCGTGTCACGCAGCAGATCGAGCCAGGCGAGATCGGCGGCGTTCTCGCGCAGTGCGATGGTGGTGACCGGCCCGCTCACCGCGCGCGCCGGCGTCACCGAGTCCGCCGGCGGAAGACTGTCGGCCGCGCGTGCCGCTGCCAGCGAGTCGAAGAACGCCCGCGTCGCCGCCGGCGCACTCCCGGCGCCGACCCGCGTGCCGGCCGGCACCGGATCCGCCGGCCGATAGGCCGGCCCGACGGCGCACGCCGAGAGAAGAAGCAGGCCCGCAACTGCCGGAAGGCGGCTCATCGGGCATCCTCCGACGCCGGCGCCGGCACCGGGGCGGCGGCGCCGCGGACGCGGAAGCCGCGCTCGGCGAGTCCGCGGATGACGCCGAAGAAGAGCGGGATGAAGAAGATCCCGACCAGCGTCGCCGTGAGCATGCCGAAGAAGACGCCGGTGCCGATCGAGTGGCGGCTCGCCGCCCCCGCCCCGCTCGCGATCACCAGCGGCGACACACCGAGGATGAAGGCGAACGACGTCATCAGAATCGGGCGGAACCGCTCGCGCGCCGCCTCGATCGCCGCTTCGCGGATCGTCATCCCGTGCGCTCTCAGCTCGTTGGCGAACTCCACGATCAGGATCGCGTTCTTCGCCGCGAGACCGACCACCGTGATGAGCGCCACCTGGAAGTAGATGTCGTTCGGCTGCCCGCGGGCCCAGATCCCGAGGAGCGCTCCCAGCACCCCGAACGGCACGCCGAGAAGCACGGCGAACGGAATCGACCAGCTCTCGTACTGGGCTGCCAGCACCAGGAAGACGATCACGAGGCCGAGCGCGAAGACCATCCCGCCCTGCCCGCCTGATGCCCGCTCCTGGTACGACTGGCCCGAGTACGCGATGCCCACGCCCTGGCTCTCGAACCGGTTGGCGACCAGCTGGTCGAGCTCGTCGAGCATCTCACCGGAGCTCCGGCCCGGCTTCGGACCGCCGGTGAAGAGCGCCGACGTGAAGCCGTTGAAGCGCGTGATGAGTGTCGGCCCGCTCCGGAAGCCGGTGCGCACCAGCGACGAGACCGGCACCATCGCGTCGTCGCTGCCCCTCACGTACAGCCGGCCGATATCCTCGGGCGACTGGCGGAACTGCGACTGCGCCTCGATCTGCACCCGGTAGGTGCGGCCGTAGAGGTTGAAGTCGTTGACGTAGAGCGTCGAGAGGAGCGACTGCAGCGTCCCGTAGAGCTGACTCAGGTTCACCCCGCGCGCCTTCGCCGCGGAGCGGTCGACGTCCACGAAGACCTGGGGGACGTTGGCGCGGAAGTTGGCCTGGAGGCCCTGCGCCGCGGGGAGCTGGTTGGCCTCCTGCGTGAATGCCTGCACCTGCTGGGCGAAGGTCGCGATGCTCTGCCCGCCGCGTGCCTGGAGATTCACCTCGACCCCGGCGGTGGCGCCCAGCCCGGGGATCTCGGGAAGGTTGAATGCGAAGCCCACCGCCTCGTGCATGGCGAAGAGCTTGCCGTTCACCCGGCCGGTGATCGCCTCGATCGAGTTGTCCTTCCCGCGCTCTTCCCACGGCTTGAGGTTCACGAAGATCGTGGCGCCGTTCGGCTGGGTCGACCGGCTGAGGATGTCGAGGCCCGCGAAGGCGACGATGTTCTGGATCGCCGGCTCCGCACGGAGAATCGCCTCGACCCGGCGGACCACCGCCTCGGTCCGCTGCAGCGACGCGGCGTCCGGCAGCTGGATCGCCATCGCGAAGTAGCCCTTGTCCTCGGTCGGCACGAACGCCGTCGGCGTCCGCCGCCATACGAGCACCGTGAGCGCCACCAGCACCGCGAACGTCGCCACCCATGCCCTGGGCCGCGCGACGATCCCGCCGACGGCGCCGCTATAGCGCCCCGTCAGCTTCGCGAAGCCGTGATTGAAGGCCCCGAAGAACCCGGTCTGGTGCGCCTCGGCCGGCTCCTTGAGGATGAGGGCGCAGAGCGCCGGCGTGAGCGTCAGCGCCACGATGCCGGAGAGCACCACCGCAATCACGATCGTGATCGCGAACTGCTTGAACATCACTCCCGTCACCCCGCCCAGGAACGCGACCGGCAGGAAGACGGCGCAGAGCACCAGCACGATGGCGATCAGGGCGCCCGCCACCTGGCGGATCGCCTTGTCGGCCGCGAGGCGCGGGGTGAGCCCCTCGGAGGCCATGATGCGCTCGACGTTCTCGATGACGACGATCGCGTCGTCCACCACGATGCCGATCGCCAGCACGAGTCCGAAGAGCGTCAGCACGTTGATCGTGAACCCGAGCGCCAGGAGCCCGAGGAAGGTGCCGATGACGCTCACCGGCACCGCCAGCATCGGGATCACCGTGGCGCGCCAGCTCTGGAGGAAGACGAAGACGACGAGCGTGACGAGCAGCATCGCCTCGACCAGCGTCTGGAGCACCTCGTTGATCGAGGCCGTCACGAACGGCGTCGTGTCGAACGGGATCTTGTAGGTGACGCCCGGCGGGAAATTCCGCGAGAGCTCGTCCATGCGCTTCGCGACCGCCGTCCGCACGGCGAGCGCGTTGGCGCCGGGCCGGAGGTAGAGCAGCATGAACGCCGTCGGCCGGCCGTTGAGCCGCCCGGCGAGGTCGTAGCTCTGCCCACCCAGCTTCGCGTGGCCGATGTCACGGAGCCGGACCAGCGAGCCGTCCGATTTCGCGCGGACGATGATGTCGTCGAACTGCTCCGGCGTCTGCAGGCGGCCCAGCGTCGTGACCGGCAGCGTGAGCTCGGTCCCCGCCGGCGCCGGCTCGCGGCCGAGCCGGCCCGCGGGGTTGGTCGCGTTCTGCTCGCGCACCGCCGCCTGCACGTCGGAGACGGTGATGCCGAGCTGCGCCATGCGCTCGGGATCGAGCTGGAGCAGCATGGCAAACTGCAGCGACGCGAAGACGTTGGCGTTCCCGACGCCGGGGACGCGCTTGATCTCGTCCTCGACGTACAGCTTCATGTAGTTGGTCAGGTACTGCGCATCGTACCGCGGATCGGACGACGTCAGCGCCGCCACCGCGAGGATGTCGGAGTTGGCCTTGAGGATCGTGATCCCGTTCTGGCGCACCGCGTCGGGGAGCTGCGGCGTCGCGAGCTGCACCGCGTTCTGCACGTCGACCGCCGCGAGGTCCTGGCTCCGCGACACGTCGAAGTAGATCTGCAGGTTCATCACTCCGTCGCCGGAATTGGCCGACGAGAAGTAGAGAAGTCCCTGGAGTCCCGAGAGCTGCTGCTCGATCGGTGCCGCCACCGCCTCCGCCACATCCTCGGCGGTAGCGCCAGGGTACACGGCGGTCACCTGGATCGCCGGGGGCGTGATCTGCGGATAGCGCGAGACCGGCAGCAGCGTGATGGCGAAGACGCCGAGCAGCGTGATGACGATCGAGATCACCGCCGCCAGGACGGGGCGGCGGATGAAGAAGTAGCGCGGCTCGCTCACGGCCGGGCCCCGCTCGCCGAGGAGGTGGTCGCGCCGGAGGCGGTCGCCGTGTCGGCGACCGGCACCGGATGCACCGTGCCGCCCGGCCGGACCTTCTGGGTGCCGTCGACGATCACGCGGTCACCGGCATCGAGCCCCTTGTCGATGATCCAGAGCGCGCCGGCCCACGGACCCGGCTGGACGTCGCGCGCGGCGACCGAATCGCCCTGCCCCACGACATAGACGAACTGCCGGCCCAGCGACTGCTGGACGGCGCGCTGCGGCACGGCGAGCGCGCTCTCGCGGGTGAAGCCGGTGAGCCGCACGCGGACGAACTGCCCGGGCGTGAGGAGCCGGCTCGCGTTGGAGAACTTCGCGCGCAGCTCCTGCGTGCCGGTCGTCGGATCGAGCGCGGGCGCCACGTAGTCGAGTGGCGCCTTCTCCGGCAGCACGGTGCTGTCGGAGAGGGTCACCTCGACCCGGAGCGGGCTCCCCGGCTGGACCAGCGCGGAGGCGCGCGGATCCTGCCGCCACCCGAGCAGCTGCTGGGTGGACGGCCGGAAGACGACGTAGACCGGATCGACCACGTCGATCGTCGTCAGGAGGTCATCGGTGCCGGTCACGCGGTCGCCGACCTGAAACAGCGCCCGACCGACGCGCCCGGTGATCTCGGCGCGGACATTCGCGTCCTCGACACCCTTCCGCGCGTCGGCCAGCGCGGCCTGCGCCGACGCGAGCTCGGCGCGCGCGTTGTCCACATCCTGCTGGGCCACGGCGTGCTCGGCCAGGAGCGGCTCCAGGCGCTGGAGCGTGCGGCGGGCGTTGTCGGCCCGCGCCTTTGCGCCTTCGAAGGCGGCGTTGGTCCGCACCGGGTCGATCCGGTAGAGCAGCTGGCCCGCGTGCACCACCTGTCCCTCGATGAACGAGCGCGCCAGGATCACGCCCTCGACGCGGGCGCGCACTTCGACCCGCCGATACGGCTGCACCTCGCCGCTGAAATCGTAGGCGACCGGCACCGCCTCGGGCGCGACCGTCACCACGCCGACCTCGGGCGGCGGCGGGGCCTGCGGGGGCGGCGCCTTCCGGCAGGCGAGCGGGAGGAGCAGCGCCGCGAACGCGAGCAGCTGGAGAGGACGACGGCGGCTGATCCGGGACATGTCACTCACTCGACGTTCCTCGCTTGGTGTGATCCGGACGTGACGGCGCGCGCGGCGCGCCATCCTTTTCGCTCGACCACCGATTGGCCCAGGCCCCGATCCCCTCGAGCGCCCGGGCCAGGTCGCGGCCTTTTCGGGTGAGCGCGTACTCGACGCCGGCGGGGCTTCCCGCCAGCACACGGCGCTCCACGATCCCTTCGGCCTCGAGCTGCCGCAGGCGCTCGGAGAGCATCCGCGGCGTAATGTCGGGCAGCCGCGACTCGATCGCGGCGAACCGGCCCGGGCCTTCGGTCAGGATGTGAATGATCACTCCTGCCCACCGCCGCCCGACGAGCTCGACGGCGCGGTGGAAGCTGGAGCAGCAGGAGCGGCGGTAGTCGGTCATAAGGGGACGAACCTACACCGACTATACTTTGTATAGCAAGCGCCACTCATTGCCGCGGTCCCGCCGCACCGGCCTCTGCGCACCAGCCTCTGCACATACGTCGAACCAGACCCGCCGAAATCGACACGGGGGACCGGCGCCATCTACGCGGCGCCGGTCCCCCGTGTTTCCCTCAGCCCTACCCGGCCGCGCCGTCAGCCGCCCGCGGTCGCTCCCACGACCAGAAACGGCTCCGTGCCGCTGGCCACCTCGGCCGGAAGCGGCGCGTCGGCCGGCTCATGCGAAAGGTCCTCCCCGCAGGCGAAGAACCGCACGAACGCGCGCCGGCGGTGCGTCCCGTGGTCCCGGATCGTGCCGCCCAGCATCGGGTAGCGCGCCTCGAGGGCATCGAGCACGGCGGCCTGCGTCACCGGTGACGGCACGTCGAGCTCCACCTCACCGCCGACTTTCGCCAGGTTCCGGAGATGCTCGGGCAGCACGACCCGGATCATGCCAGCGTCTGGACTTCCACCGAGAGCACCGCCGGCAGGTCGCGGACGATCGGCGCCCAGCTGTCGCCGGAGTCGGCCGACGCGTAGACCTGGCCGCCGGAGGTGCCGAAGTAGATGCCGCACGAGTCGAGCGAATCCACCGCCATCGCGTCGCGCAGGACGTTGACGTAGCAGTCCTGCTGCGGCAGCCCCTTCGTGAGCGCCTCCCACTCGTTGCCGCCGCTCCGGCTCCGGTAGACGCGGAGCTTGCCGTCGGCGACGTAGTGTTCCGAGTCGCTCTTGATCGGCACGACGTAGATCGTCTCCGGCTCGTGCGCGTGCACATCGATCGGGAACCCGAAGTCGCTCGGCAGGTTGCCGCTCACCTCGCGCCACGAGTCGCCGGCGTCGTCGCTCCGCATCACGTCCCAGTGCTTCTGCATGAAGAGGGTCTTCGGGCGCGACGGGTGCATCGCGATCCGGTGCACGCAGTGGCCGACTTCGGCGGTGGGATCCGGAATGTATTGCGAACGCAGACCCTGATTGATCGGCCGCCAGCTTCGGCCGCCGTCATCGGTGCGGAACGCGCCTGCCGCCGAAATGGCGATGAAGATGCGGTCCGGATTCGACGGATCGATCAGGATCGTGTGCAGACACATGCCGCCCGCGCCCGGTGACCACTGCGGCCCGGAGCCGTGGCCGCGAAGCCCGGACAGCTCGTCCCATGTGGTGCCGCCGTCGGTCGAGCGGAAGAGGGCCGCGTCCTCGACGCCGGCGTAGACGGTGTCCGGGTCACTGAGCGATGGCTCGAGGTGCCAGACCCGCTTGAACTCCCAGGGATGCGGCGTGCCGTCGTACCACTGGTGCGTGCCGGGGACGCCGTCGTAGATGAACTTGTTGCCCACCGGCTCCCACGTCCTGCCGCCGTCGTTCGACCGCTGGATCAGCTGGCCGAACCACCCGCTCGACTGGGACGCGTAGAGCCGGTTCGGATCGACCGGCGATCCCTTCATGTGGTAGATCTCCCACCCCGCGAAGTGCGGCCCGCTCACGTCCCACTTGGCGCGCTTGCCGTCCGACGTGAGAACAAATGCACCCTTCCGGGTGCCCACCAGTACCCTGACTCCGCTCATACCTGGCTCCTTGCTGATCTGTCGGCGGCATTCCGGCCGGCTGATGACGGGCCATCAAAATACCAGTTCCGGCCGCCCCCGCCAGCCGGCCGTCGAGGACTCGCGAGATCGTCCGAACCGATACGCGCCGCATCGAACCGTTCCGATGTCAAACGGCGCGTCAATAGTTGCACTCGCCATCTCCTTGACCCGCCACGGCTTGGAATAACGGCCCCCAGGTATGCCGCTTGCTTTTGGTCGGTGCGGAAGCGAGCCACCCCTCTCCATCCACAAGGAGCGTTCGATGTCGGTCAAGGCGAAGTTCGCGCGGGCGACGCTGGTTCACCCGGCGCTGGCCGGTTCCCTCATTCTCCTGTCGGCCTGCTCCGACGCCTCGGCGCCGACGCTCGGCGGACGGACGCTGTCCTTCGCTCTCGCCACCCGCCCTGCTGCGACCGCGAGCGCCTCGACTGCCGCGACGCTCGCGGCCTCGAGCGCGGCGCTCAGCGGCTCGGAGACGATCGCGCTGGGCAACGACACCATCATCGTGACGAGCGCGCAGCTCGTCCTCCGGAAGATCGAGCTCGAGCGGGTGTCGAGCACGACCGGATGCAGCGGGACCGAATCGGACCTGTCGAGCAGCAACGAGGTGGCCGATGACTGCGAGAGCGTCCGGACCGGCCCGATCCTCGTGGACCTGCCGCTCGGTGGCGGCGCGGCGCGGGTGTTCACCGCGACGCTCGACACCGGCACCTACAGGAAGTTCGAGGTGAAGGTCCACTCGCCCGACTCGGGTGATGCGGCCGATGCCGCGTTCCTGCAGACCAATCCCGACTTCAACCACGTGAGCATCCGCGTGTCGGGAACGTACAATCACACGTCGTTCACCTTCACCACTGCGCTCGACGCCGAGCAGGAGACGGAACTGGTGCCGCCGGTGGCGGTCACCGATGCGACGCCGCTTTCGCTGACGCTCATGGTAGACCTCAGCGGCTGGTTCCTGAACGAGGCGCGGACCGCGCTCGTGAGCCCCGCGTCGGCAATGCCGGGCCAGCCCAACCAGAGCATCGTGGAGAACAACATCAAGAGCTCGTTCCAGGCGTTCGAGGACGAGAACGAGGACGGGCAGAACGATCACTGATCGGTCGGCTCTTCAGTGCGACTCAGCCCGGCAGCGAATCATTCGCTGCCGGGCTGAGTCGTATCCGGCGCGTGAAACCTGCCGGTGACGGCTGTCACGCGCCGAGGTACGGCTGGGCTGCAGCGAGACTGCCGGGGACGCCGCAGCTTATGCCTGCCCGGCACTACGGCACACGACATCAACCGGATGGAACGCCATGATCAAGCAGGTCTTCCGGCAGGCGCTGCACCATCACCTGACCGGTGAGTCCGCCAAGACGGCGTACTATTCGTTCCTCTCGCTGTTTCCGCTCCTGCTGGTCGCCTTCGCGCTCACCGGCATCCTCGGCGGACACGGCGTGTTCGATGTGCTCGCGGGGCGGCTCGAGCAGGCCGCGCCGCCGGCGGCGGCCCGTTACGTCGAGCGATACATCAGGGAGGTCACCGATAGCCGTCGCCCCGACATTCTCTCGGTCGGGATCCTGCTCGGCCTCTGGACGGGCTCCAACATCTTCGTGGCGCTGTCCGAAGGGCTCAACCGGATCTACGGAATCCCGAAGGGGAGACGGTGGTGGAAGCGGCGACTGATCGCGGTGGGCACCCTCGCCGCCGGCCTGGTGCTCCTCGTCGGCGGCGCCCTGATCCTCCTCGCCGGCGGGAAGCTCCACGCCGCATCCGGCCTCGCGGGAGCCTGGGGCCTGCTTCGGTACCCGCTGGTATACGCGATGCTCACGCTGCTCCTGTCGCTCATCTACTACACGCTGCCCAACCGGGATCAGTCACGGTCCGGCCGGGCGATCACGCTCGGCGCCGTCGTCGGCACCGCGGTCTGGTTCGTGGCGACCATCGGCTTTCGCTTCTACATCTCCCACTTCCGGAACTACGGCCGGACCTACGGCTTCGTGGGCGCCGTTATCGTCCTCCTCCTCTGGCTCTTCCTCACGGCGTACGCGATTCTCTTCGGAGGCGAAGTCGCGGCGGTCGCCGAGGCGCGGGGGTCGGCGGCCGGCCCGCGAACCTGAAGCGAATCTCAGCCACGTTTCATCCCCACTTCAACCCAGGACGGAGAGATTCGGGCGGCTCCGGGGACCATCGACACCGGGCCCGCAGGTGCGATCCATGCGGCCGACAGGAGGATCCTCATGAGACGGCTGCTTCCGCTGACGCTGGTCCCCGGTCTTCTCTCCTGCGCCATCCATTCTGCCGGCCCGCGTACCATGCCGGACCAGCTCGTCGTCGGCGCACTCCTGTCGCTGTCGGGGCCGGCCCAGACCCTTGGCCGTGCGAGCGCCGCGGCCCTGGAGCTCGCGGCGGATGAGCTCAACGCCCGCTTCAGCGCTGATGGCTCCGCGACGAGAGTGAGTCTCCGTATCCAGGATACGCGGCTCAATCCGGCACTCGCCGTCCTTCGCCTCAAGGCCCTGACGTCGGAGGGCGTGCGGCTCGTGGTCGGGCCCCAGTCCAGCTCGGAGGTCGCTGCGCTCAAGCCGTTCGCCGACAGCGCCGGCGTCCTCATCCTGAGCCACGCCAGCACAGCGTCCTCGCTGTCGAGTCCCGGCGACAACGTCTTCAGGTTGGTGCCCGACGACTGGCAGGAAGGGATTGCGACCGTCGCGGTCATGTGGGGAGACGGCATCCGCGTGGTCGTCCCGCTCTGGCGCGACGACGCGGGCAACAGCGGTCTCCATGCATCGATTCAACGTCTTTTCGAGAAGCACGGAGGCAGGGTGACCGGCGGCGCCGCGTATGCTCCGTCTGCCGGGGACTTCACAACGCAGCTGCAGGCGATCCGCTCGGAGGTCGCCGAGGCGATTGCCGGGCAGGGGGCGGCCGCGGTGGCGGTCTATCTGGCGGCGTTCGAGGAGAGTGCTCCGCTCCTCGCTCAGGCGAGCCGGGACCCGCTGTTCGCCCGGGTTCGCTGGTACGGCGGAGACGGCACGGTGCAGAGCACCGCCGTGCTGTCGGATTCAACGGCGGCGGCGTTCGCCGCATCGGTGAGGTTCCGCGCGCCCAGCTATGGCCTGAACGACGGTGTGCGGCTGCAGCACGCGGATCTCATCGACGCCATCGAGGCTCGATCCGGCTACCCGGCGGACGCCTTTGCTCTTGCCGCGTATGACGCGCTGCACGTGGCTGCTCTGGCCTACAGGGACGCCGGCCTTTCCTCGGCAGCCGCATACAAGGCGGCGCTGATGCGCATCGCCGACGGGTACGCCGGGGCCACCGGCCCGACCCGGCTGAACGCGGCCGGAGATCGAGCCGCGGGCGACTACGACTTCTATCAGGTCTGCCCCGGCACGTCGGGTCGGGGCTGGAAGCATGTAGCGGCGTACCGCGCAACGATCGGAACCGTCGTGGCCGTCGGCGGCTGCTGAGCGCGCCTGCGGTCGCGCTCACAGGATCAGCGATCGGTGTAGATGCCCGATCCGACGATGAAGGTCTCCCCGCCTGACTGCACCTTCTTCACATAGGCCAGCTTCCGCGCCGGGATGTTGTCCCCCGGCTTGTACCAGTAGTACTCCACCCACGCGCTGCCGCTGTTCAGGGCGGCAGCGATGTAATCCCGCACGAGCGGCTTTCCCTTTACATCGCGCGCGTCGATCAGATTCGTCCCCTCCACGCTCGGCTGAGCGGCGTTCACCCACTCGGTGCCATCGGGCGTGTCGACGAAGATGTACGTGTCCATGAAGACGAAGGCGCCTTGCCGGTCCCGCAATTCGCCGAACGCTGCCCTGCCGCGGCTCGCGATGAGGGCAGCCGCGCGGTTGACCATGTCCTCCACGAGGATCGTGTCCAGCTGCATGTTGTAGATGCCGGAGCCGATGAGGTGCTGCGTCCCCGAAGGGAGCGTCACCCGCTTCACGAACGTGGATTTCCAGGCCGGGAAGATGTCGCCCGGCCTCGGGTACATGTAGTGGACCCACCCCTCGCCCGACGGGCTCGCCGCCACGTCCAGGATCATTCTGCCGATCGGCCGCCCGCGGATGTCCTTCAGACCCCGCAGGTTCCGACCCTCGGCCGCCGGATCGGCGGCATTGAATACCTGGGTTCCGTCCATCCTCCACACGAAGAGGTAGCGGTCGTCACGGAACCAGCTGGATCCCGGCACCCTCAACTCCGGGTACGCGGCCTCACCCCGTCGTTCCAGCACCGCTGCCGCATCGCCGACAAGCTTCGTCAGCTCCTTCGCGGTGGGCCTCTCCGCGACGGCCGCAGCGATCGGAGCATCCGCCAGGTACACGCCGCAGCCGACCAGCACCGACCGGTCACCCATTCGGGCCCGTCGCACATACGTCGACTTCCGGGTGGAGACACTCGCTCCCGGCCGGGGCCACATGTAGTCCACCCACCCGGAACCATCGGTCCGGACCACCTTGAGCATGTCCCTGACGAGCAGCTTGCCCCCGGTATCCTTCAGGTCCAGAAGGTTGCGGCCTTCCAGGTTGGGGAAGCCCGGGTTGACGAGCTCCACGCCGTCCATGTCGACGACGAAGATGTAGCCATCCTTGGCGATGAACGGGCCGGTAGGGTCATGGAAGAGCCCAAACGCTGCCGGGCCCTGCTCCTCGATCCGGCTCACGGCGTCGTTCACCATGTCCACGACGAAGCTCCGCTCCATGCGGTCGTTGTAGAGGCCGCTGCCGACGACGTAGGGCCTAGCGGAAGGTGCCGTCACCAGGCGGACGTAACTGCTCTTCCACCGCGGCAGCAGTCCGTTGGGAACCGGCCATTCATAATGGTACCAGCCATCCGTCCTGCCCGGAGCCGTAGCGGCAGCGATGAGCCCGCGGATGACCGGCTTGCCGTTGATGTCCTTCAGGTCCAGCTGGTTCTTCCCTTCCATCGCCGAATCGGCATGGACCAGCATGGTGCCGTCCGGCGCCAGCACGAAGATGTAGGTGTCGCCCTGGCGCCAGCGGCTGCCCGGGACGCGGAACTCGCTGAAGGCGGCTTCCCCCTTCAGGCGAACCAGTTCGGCCGCGTCCTTCACCAGAGCCACCAGCCGGGCGGTGTCCTCATCGCCCGTGGCTGGAGCGGAATCGGCGGCGAGAGCCTGGGGCCCGCCGGCGAGAGCCTGAAAGACCATCAGACCCGCCGCCACTGAAATCGTAAACATCCGTGCCCTCCTGAGCGTCCCGGTGCCTTCGGAGCATTCTGCCGGGCCACGATAGCTCCGGCGCCGTGAAGCCAGGATGAGCGGTTGGTGAGGCGGCCGTCAGGAAGTCGAAGGGCGGCCGCGATCGAGGAGTGAGGGGGTCAAGCGCTATTGCATTCCCGGCGGCCGTCCCCAGATTGGCGACATCATACCGGCCCCGCACCCAGTGCCCGATGCGGGGTCGCCCTCCCACTGGGATCCGATATGACAGCGTCGCATCGGCTTCTGCTCGCCAGTCTGGCCGTTCTCCTGCTCGCCCCCTCGCTCCGCGCCGACACCCGAACCGACCGGGCCCTCAGGTACATGCGGGACTACGGCGCCGGCGCGCACGCCGGCCTGCCGAGCTTCTCGCGACAGACCGGGCTCGCCTGCAACGCGTGCCACACCACCTTCCCGCAGCTCACGCCGTTCGGGCGGATGTTCAAGCTGAATGGGTACACCCTCGCCGGGCTGCAGGTGGTTACCGCGGGCGACAGTGGACAGCGCCAGACCCTGAAGCTCGACCTGATCCCCCCGGTGTCCGCGATGCTCATGACATCGCTGACCCAGGTGAAGACCACCGTGCCGGGCACCCAGAACGGCACCGTCCAGTTCCCCCAGGAGCTGAGCGTCTTCTTCGGCGAGGCGATCACGCCGCACCTCGGCACCTTCCTTCAGGTGACCTACGATCCCGTCGAAGGCGGTATCGGGATCGACAACGCCGACGTCCGCTATGCCAACCACACCCATTTCGCCGGCAAGGTGCTGAGCTACGGATTCGACCTGAACAACAATCCCACGGTGCAGGACGTCTGGAACACCGTTCCCGCCTGGGGCTTCCCGTTCGCATCGTCGGAAGTGGCGCCGACTCCCGCGGCAACCACCCTCCTGGACGGCGGTCTGTCCCAGCAGGTGGCAGGGCTCGGGACGTATGGAATGTGGGACAATCACCTCTACGCTGAATTCAGCGTCTACCGCTCGGCGGCGCAGGGCGCCGCCTCGCCGCCGGACGCCAGCTCGACCAACACAATTCAGGGGGTGTCACCCTACTGGCGGGCGTTCTATGAGCTGCGCTTCGGGGCGCAGTCCCTCATGGTGGGGACCCTCGGCATGACGTCCGCCCTCTATCCGGAAGGAGTCGACGGGGTCCGCAACCGGTTCACCGACGTCGCCTTCGATGCCCAGTATGAACGGCCGCTCGGCCGCGGCAACCTGACCGCGCATGCGATCTGGATCCACGAGCACCAGAACCTGACGGCTGATTTCCTCTCCGGCGCGTCATCGAACAGCGAGAACACCCTGAAAACGTTCCGGGCCGACGCGTCGGCCTACACGGCATCCCGGCTGGGCGTGACCCTCGGCTATTTCTCCACCAGTGGTGATGCCGACGCAGCGCGCTACCCCGCCGATCCAGTCACCGGCAGCGCGACGGGCAGCCCCAACAGCAACGGAGTCATCGCGGAGCTCTCGGCCTACCCCTGGCTCAACACGCGGTTCAGCCTGGGATACGTGGCGTACAATCGGTTCAACGGCGGCGGGTCGGAGGGGTACGATGGGGCGGGCCGGACCGCGGGGGCCAACAACACCCTGTTCCTGCTGGCCTGGGTGGCGTTCTAGATCTTACGGCGAGGCCGCGCCGCGGCTCACCGCCCACACATAGGCGGCGACCTGCTGCAGCTCGGCCTCGTTGATATTCCCCGGATGGGCGACCATCGCGGTGTTCGGCACCCCGTTGTGCAGCACGTGAAGGATCATCTCGAGGCTGCCGTCACCGTTCCGCCACTTGTGGGCGCGGAGGGTCGGCGCGATCGGCCCGCCCTCCAGCTTCACGCCGTGACAGGCGAAGCAGGTGCCTTCGCCGTGAAAGACCTCCCGCCCCGCGGCGATCGCCTTCGCGCGCGCCGCCACGCTGTCCCGGAACGTCTTCGCCGCGTCGGCCTGCTGGCCCTGCGCCGGCCGCGGGAAGGCGGCGACCAGGAACGCTGCGAGCGCGACAACCTGCCCCAATGCGCGAATTACCATACCGGATGGTACGGCGGCGACCAGACGGCGACAAGGACCGGCCGCCCGCGAGGTCTGGCCCGTTCCGGGGAAGACCCATACATTCGCGGCCACCCCTCAACGTCAAGAGACGCCGGATGACCCGCTGGAGCATGCTCCTTACCGGCATTGGGTGCCTGATCGGCGCGGGTGGCAGCCCGCCAGCGGCCGGAGCGCCGTGGGACGCCCCGGTCCTGACGGCCGCCGACACGCTGAGGAACCCGCCCCTCTTCGTCAACTTGTCGACCGCGCCGCGGACGGTCGAGGTGAACCTGACGGCCGCACCGGCGCGCCTCGCGCTCACGCCGGGAAAGGTCACCGACGTCTACGCCTACAACGGCACGATCCCGGGACCCACGCTTGAGGCCCGCGAGGGCGACAGAGTCATCGTTCATTTCACCAACAATCTGCCCGAAACGACGACGATTCACTGGCACGGTCTTCACATCCCCGCCGCCATGGACGGAAGCCCCCTCTATCCGGTGCCTCCCGGCGGGAAGAAGGACTACGTCTTCACCATCGACTCCGGCACGGCGGGGACCTTCTGGTATCATCCGCATCCCGACGTGCGGACCGGCCATCAGATCGAGATGGGGCTGTATGGAGCCATCATCGTCCGCCCGGCCCACGATCCGCTCGCGCACATGCCCGAGAAGCTGCTGATCCTCTCGGACAATCGCATCCGCCCCGACGGCTCACCGGACTTCCCGCCGCCGCACACGCCCGCGGCGATCGTCGACGAGGAAAACGGGCGTGAGGGCAACATCCTCCTGGTGAACGGGCAGCTGATGCCGACGATCAGGATCCGGAGCGGCGAGGTGCAGCGCTGGCGGGTGATCAACGCCGGCGCGGCGCGCGTCTACCGGCTGGCGATCCCCGGACACACCCTGGTGCAGGTGGGAACCGACGGCGGCCTCTTCGAGCGCCCGGCGGCCATGAGGGAGATCGTGATCGCCAACAGCGAGCGGGTCGAGTTCCTGGTCCGGGGCACCGGGTCCCCGGGGAGCGCGACGAGTCTCGAGACCCTCCCGTACGACCGCTACATGCCACAGACTCGTCCGGCGGACTGGAACCAGCCTCGCCGGCTGCTCGCGCTTCAGTACAGCAGGCAACGGCCGATGAGGCCCGCTGCGATCCCGGCCGCCCTCCGCGTGGTGCCCGCGCTCGACACGAACCGCGCGACGGTT
Organism: Bacillota bacterium; assembly: GCA_050257015.1. Taxonomy (GTDB): domain Bacteria; phylum Gemmatimonadota; class Gemmatimonadetes; order Gemmatimonadales; family GWC2-71-9; genus JAICUF01. The sequence goes on from JBLMWC010000188.1 coordinate 16,905, forward strand.
CGGCGTACCCTGATCCTGTCGCAGGGGCTCATCAACGGCCACACGATGGACATGCACCGGGTGGACGAGAAGGTGAAACTCGGAGCGACCGAGATCTGGACGATCGAGAACGTAGTGGGGATGGACCATCCCTTCCACCTGCACGGATATCAATTCCAGGTGCTCGATCGCAACGGCGTGCCTGAGCGCGACCGGCGCTGGAAGGACACCGTCAACGTGCCGAAGCACGAGTCGGTGCGGTTCATCGTGCATTTCGACGCCAATCCGGGACGGTGGATGTTCCACTGCCATATCCTCGATCATGAGGACCATGGGATGATGGGGATCATGGAAATCACCTGAAACGGAGGAACTGCGATGCGACTGTCAGGGAGATTGCTCTTGACGGCGGCCTGGGCGCTCCCCGCGGCTCTGACCGCGGCATGCGACCCCCCCGCCAAGGCGGCGGCGACTGGCGCCGGCAGCCAGGCCGCGACGGGACCGACCGACCAGATCCTGCTTGGCCGGCAGCTCGTCATATCGCACGACTGCGGCGGCTGTCACGGCGGTGGGTCCAACCCGGCGGCGAAGGGGTGGCTCGCGGGGGTGATGGGGCCGCAGCAGCTGTTCTACATCGGGCGGTGCAGCATGACCGCCCCGAAGGCCCAGCCGTGCTTCATCACCCGGCCGCGCAACCTGACGCCGGACAACGCCACCGGCCTGGGCCGCTTCACCGAACGGCAGATCTTCAATGCGCTCCGGTACGGCCTGCGGCCGGAGGACACGCCCGATGTCGACATCACGTCGACTACGCCGGGACAGGGCAATTTCCCCGAGACACCGCACTACCTCGCGCCGCCGATGCCCTGGGAGGCCTGGCGGCACATGAGCGACACCGAGCTCCGGGCCATCGCGGCCTACCTCAAGCACGGCCTGGCGCCGGTGGTCAACAAGGTCCCCGAGAGCGAGGGCCCGCCCGACTTCTGGGCCAGCGCGTATGTCGATTCGCTGATCGGGACCTATCCGGCGCCTGCGTTCCCGACCGCCAACGAGGTTCGGCAGCAGTAGGCGGCCCTTGCCAGATCGGGGAGCGGGCATACGTTTTCCTATTGGACTTCTCCCCATTCCGTCATACCCTCCGATCAAGAGGTCCTGTCATGCTGTCTATTCCCTCGTCTCCCACCCCTCGCCGCGGCTTCCTGGGCCGGGTCGCCATGGCGGCCGCCGCGGTTGGTCTGGGCAGCAGCGTTCCGGCATCGCTCGCCGGAGAAGCGTCAACGCCGCAGTCCGCGGGCGCCGACCCGCAGCTCGATGCCTGGTTCGCGAAGATCCGCGGCAAGCACCGCCAGGTGTTCGACTCGCCCGAGGCGGCCGGCGGCGTCGTGGCGATCTGGCCGCGCGTCTACCTCATGACGATGGACGCCACCTATCCGAACCAGCAGGGCACCGCCGTGGTGATCCTGCGCCACGCGGCGATTCCCCTCGCGATGCAGGACTCGCTCTGGGCCAAGTACAAGTTCGGCGAGGTGTTCAACATCAAGGCCGGTGATGCGCCGGCGACCGCCAACCCGTACGCCGTCATCACCGGCCTGCCCATTCCGGGCCTCGGCATCTCGGAGCTGCTCAAGTCGGGAGTGCTGGTCGGCGTCTGCAATGCCGCCCTGACCGTGTACAGCGGCGCCGTGGCCAAGCAGACGAACGGCGATGCGGCGGCGATCAAGCAGGAATGGATTGCCGGCCTCTTCCCGGGCGTCCAGGTCGTTCCCTCCGGCGTGATGGCCGTTGGCCGCGCGCAGGAGCTCGGCTGCACCTACTGCTTCGCCGGCTGAACCTCGGCGGCAGGTCAGTCAGAAAAGCGTGACAGCGGATCATCCGCTGTCACGCTTTTTCATTGAGACCCGGCCGCCGCCAGGGTGGTCGCTGCGGGCCGAACCCAGGCGAGCAGCGGATAGTGGTCCGAGCCGTAGCGGCTCGCGACACGGTGCGAGTCACCGCTCCATCCGTCCGGCAGCCGGAAGAACACGTAGTCGAGCTGGCGAGCATAGAGGCCGAAGAACGCGACCAGCGTTGGATCGCCCTCGGGCAGCGGTGTGAAGGTGAAGCGCTGCGAGCCGACCAGATCCCCCACGACGGGCTCGGCGGTGCCATACGCCCACGTGTTGAGATCCCCGGCCAGCACCGTCGGGCCATCCAGCTGCACCGCCCGCAGCAGCGCGCGCATCTGGTCGCGGCGCCCGATGCCGGTCGCCCGGTGGTTGGGTAGCAGCCAGCCGGAGCGATTCTCGAGGTGCACATCGGCGAGGCGCACCGCCAGACCGCGGGCACCCAGACGCACCGTCGCGAGGATCACCACACGACGCTGCCGCTCGAGCGGCAGCTCGACCGCCTCGAGATCCGTCAGCGGCAGGGTAGACAGAATCGCATTGCCACGGTCGTCGACCCCGGCGTGGCGGGGGCCGTTGCGCATCGAAGGGGCGTAGTAGACACCCAGCCCCTGCCGGCGGGCAGCCGCCACCACGCTGAGCTCTCCGCTCCGACGCGCCTCCTGGGCCAGGATCACGAAGTTGCGGACCGGCTCCCCGCCGGTGAGCCGTCCGTTCCGCAGATCACGCACGAAGCCGGCGAGGTCTGCCCGGCCGACATGCAGGTTCCAGGAAATGATCGCGAGAGAGTCGACACGGCCCGCCGGCGCGCCCGGCTGCACCACGACGGCAGGTCCGACGGCACGACACCACTCATCGAGGATGATGCCGTCATCATGTCTGATGATAGGGCGCCCGGCAGCAGCCACCATGAACGCGGGGTGAAGATCCGCTTATGGTGACCACCCACGTCGGGGGCACCTCCGGCGTATCGCGTCTATCTTCCGCGAAACCACTCAGAGGAATCCGATGCGCCCGTCACTCGCCCGGCTCGGGGTCTCTCGATTGGGCGGCGACGGTGCACTGACGCTGGCGACGCTCGGCGTCGGCGCGCAGGCGTCGCCACGCTACGCGCCCGCGGGGCTGCTCGTCGCTCGCGGGGGCGTACGCGTGATGATTGACGGCGGACCCGGTGCCGCGCCGCGCGGACGGCTCGCGGCCTGGCTCGTGACCGACGAGCAGAGCGAGCTGATGCCCCGGATCCGGGAGCTCGCCCGGGCCAGGGGCCTCGAGCCATACGCGGGGGCCTTCCGCGCGAGGGGTCTGATTTTCGAGTGTCGTCCTGTCGTCCACACGAACCATCCGGCCTTCGGCTATCTGATCCGGGCGCGCGGAAAGCGGGTGGTCTGGGCGCCGGAGTTCTTCAGGTTTCCGGCCTGGGCGACGGACGCCACGCTGATGTTCGCCGAGGCGGCGGGCTGGAACCGGCCGATCAGGTTCCGGGGCGGTGTGGGCGGGCATCTCGACCTGCTCGCCGTCGCCGAGACCGCGCGCCGGCGTGGCGTGCGGCGGCTGGTCTTCGCTCACATCGGCCGGCCCACCCTCAAGGCAATCGCGCAGGGCCTGACGCCGCCATTCGGCGAGCTCGGCGCCGACGGACGGCGCTACGTCGTGGGCCGCCGTCCCCGTTTTCGAAGATCTTTCACCGTTTCTTAACCACCTGCGGTCCATATTGCGCGCCGGCAGCTTGTGACAACGCTCCGCGCGCGAGGCAGGGACCATGACGACACTCACACTCGAATCGGTCGAACCGATACCGGGCGCACCGCAGGTGGTGGTCAGGACCGCCCAGGGCGCCGTCCGTGGCAACGTCATCGACGGCGTGAACACCTTCAGAGGAATTCCGTTCGCCGCGCCGCCATTCGGCGCCAACCGCCTTCGCCCGCCCCAGCCGGTCGAGTCGTGGAGCGGCGTCCGCGACGCGCTCACCTGGGGCGCCAAGCCCCCGCAGCTCCCCTACCCGCCGCCTTGGGATGTGCTCATTCCGGAGCGCGGTCCCCTTGGTGACGACTGCGTCAACCTCAATGTCTGGACTCCCGACCCGGGAGCGGCCGGGCTTCCGGTCATGGTCTGGATTCCCGGCGGAATGTTCGAGGCCGGGTCCGGAGCGTCCTACGACGGGAGGCACTTCGCCCGTGACGGGGTCGTCTGCGTCACCATCAACTACCGGGTCGGCGCCGAGGGCTTCCTCTACCTCGCCGACGGCGACGCCAATCTCGGTCTCCTCGATCAGATCGCTGCGCTGAAGTGGGTGCGGAAGAACATCGCGGCGTTCGGGGGCGACCCCGGGGACGTCACCATCTTCGGCCAGTCGGCGGGCGGGATGAGTGTCGGCACGCTGCTCTCCCTGCCGCGCGCCAGGGGCCTCTTCCGCCGCGCGATCGCCCAGAGCGGCGGCGCGCATCAGGTCATGACCGCCCACACCGCGCTGGAGGTGAGCCGGGAGCTCGCCCGGAGACTCGGCGTCGAGCCGACGCGGGCGGCGATCGCGGCGATTTCGGTCGATCGCCTGCTTCAGGCGCAGGCGGAGCTCAAGGCCGATCTCGTCGCCCACCCCGATCCGGCGCGCTGGGGGGCCGACATGACGGTCGATCTGCTTCCCTGGCAGCCGGTGGTCGACGGCGATGTCGTTCCCGCCCGGCCGATCGACCAGATCGTCGCCGGCGCCGCCGCAGACATCGACCTGATGACCGGCTCCGCGAGCGACGAGTGGAACTTCTTTCTCGTGCCCGGCGGCGCGATCGATCACATTCCGGCCGAGGCCGTCGCCGCCGTCGTCGGAGCGTCGGGGCTGCCGGTGGATTCGGCGCTCGCGTCGTATCACGGGGCGTACCCCGGGGCGTCACCGGGGGAGCTGCTCTCCGCCGTCCTGACTGACCGCCTCTTCCGCTTGCCGGCCATCCGCCTGGCCGACGCCCACGCGAAGCGCTCGCCGGCCACGTGGATGTACGAGTTCGCGTGGCGCTCGCCGCTGTTCGGAGGGCGGCTCGGCGCATGCCACGGAAGCGATATCGCGTTCGTGTTCGACGGCCTCGGCAGCGGCTCGGATTCGCTGGCGGGAGGCGGCCCGCCGCAGCAGCTGGCCGACACGATGCACCGCGCCTGGATCGCCTTCGCCACGCGCGGAGATCCCGGCTGGTCCCGGTACGATCTGACCCGCCGGGCGACGATGCGCTTCGACACGAAGCCTGAAGTCGTGAACGACCCGCGAGCGCGTGAGCGTCGGTTGTGGGAGGGTGTTCGGTAGCATGCGCCCGGTGCCCCGGGGGTGACGCGGCAGGGACGGTCCCGCAGATTGGAGGCGTGACCACGCCCACCCCCGGGGCCCGGACCGAGCTCGGTCGAGCCGCAGCGCGGATCTTTGCCGCCAATGAGCGCGCAAATCAGCTGCTCATCGAGCACCTCGACCCTGGGGTGTGGACCGCCAGGCCGCCCGGCAGGACCCGCACTGTCGCCGCGATCTTCACGCACATGCACAACGTCCGCATCAAGTGGATCCGGCTCACCGCTCCGCACCTGAAGATTCCGCGGCAGCTCAATTGCGCGCGCTGCACCCCGGGGCAGGCCCGTGCCGGGCTGGCCGAAAGCGCCGCCCGCTGCCGCGAGATGCTCGCGGAAGCCCTCGGAGGGGCGGGGGGCCGCATCGGGGAGTTTCGGAGAGATGCCTGGGCTCGGCCCTGGCCGGTGGGGCCGGAAATGGTGGCGTACATGGTTGCTCACGAGTCTCACCACCGGGGACAGGTGTGCATGCTTGCGCATCAGCTCGGATTCCGGCTGCCGAGCAAGGTCACGGCGGCGATGTGGAATTGGGATGCGCGGTGGAAGGAGGGCGCTATCTAGCGATCCCGGGCCCCCGACAGCACATTTCAGCGTCCCTTCTTGAAAGCCTGGCCGTGACCGACGCGACGGCCTCCGCACTGGCCGACGCACTTGGCAGTCGCTACACGATCGAGCGCGAGCTCGGCCGCGGTGGGATGGCCACAGTCTACCTGGCACACGACCTGAAGCACGGGCGCCCCGTGGCGCTCAAGGTCCTCCGCCCCGAACTCGCCCACCTGCTCGGCCCCGAACGCTTTCTCCACGAAATCCGCACGACGGCGCGGCTGCAGCACACCCACATCCTGAGCGTCATCGACTCCGGAGAGACCGCCGGGTACCTGTGGTTCACCATGCGCTATGTGCCCGGCGAGTCACTCCGCGAGCGGCTCAGGCGCGAGAAGCAGCTCCCCGTGGCGGAAGCCCTGCGAATCATCAGCGAGTCGGCCCATGCACTCGACTACGCGCACCGCGAGGGGGTAGTCCACCGGGACATCAAGCCGGAGAACATTCTGCTCACGGCGGAGGGCGACACGCTGGTCGCCGATTTCGGCATCGGCCTGGCATTCGGTGGAACGGCACCCGAGGAGCGGCTGACGGAGATCGGGCTCCTGGTCGGAACCCCGACCTACATGAGCCCGGAGCAGAGTGCGGGCGAGCGCGAGCTCGATGGCCGCGCCGACATCTACTCGCTCGGCGTGGTCCTCTATGAGCTGCTGGCGGGCGAGCCCCCCTACAGCGGGCCGACGGCCCAGACGGTGCTGGCCCGACGCCTCACCGGAGAGGTCCCGCGGATACGGCACGTGCGCCCCGCGGTGCCCGAGCAGATCGACCACGCCATCGCGAAGGCGATGGCCCTCCTGCCGGCTGATCGTTACGCGACGGGGGACGAGTTCGCTCGCGCCCTGGCGGTCCCGGCGGAGGTGGAACCGCCCGTCCGCGGGTCCGCCCGCCGCCGGATGCGGACCCCACTCGCCGCCATAACGCTCGGATTGGGATTCCTCCTTGGCGTCGGTGTGCTCTTCGGCTGGCTCCGGAGTCACGCGGGTGAAGAAGCCGGCAGCCCCAGGCGCGTTGCGGTGCTCCCCTTCGACAACCTGGGCGATTCGGCGGACGCCTACTTCGCCGACGGAGTGACCGATGCGGTACGCGGCAAGCTCGCCGGCGTCCCGGGCCTGCAGGTGATCGCGAGCGCCAGCACGAACGAGTACAAGCACACGACGAAGTCACCCCGCGTGATCGCGCGGGAGCTGGGCGTGACGTACCTGCTGGTCGGGAAGATCCGGTGGGAGAAGGGAGACGGCAGAGTCAATCGCGTGCAGGTGAGTCCCGAGCTGATCGACCTGACCAACCCCGGAATGCCTACGACACGCTGGCAGCAACCGTTCGACGCGCGGCTCACCGACGTGTTCCAGGTGCAGGCCGACATCGCGGGCCGGGTGACCCAGGCGCTCGATGTGGCGCTCGGCAAGAGCCAGCGTGAGTCCCTCGGTCGGCCCCCGACGCATGACATCGCAGCGTACGACGCATACCTCAAAGGGGAGGAGCTGCTCAAGTCCGGCGTCGACATGACGACGCTGCACCGGGCGGTGGCGGCGTACGAGCAGGCGGTGACGCTCGATTCGACGTTCGTCGCGGCGTGGGCACAGCTGTCCCGGGCTCACTCGTTCCTCTACGGCGCCGGCCTGATTACCGCGGCCGATGCGGGACAGTCGCGCGCCGCGGCCGGGCGCGCGCTGGCGCTGGCGCCCGATCGCTTCGAGGGCCATCTCGCACTGGGCGACTACTACAGCTACATCCAGGGTGACAACGTCCGGGCGTCGGAGCAGTACACGATGGCGCAGCGCGCCGCACCCGGCAACGCGCAGGTTCTCGCGGCGGCGGGACTCAGCGAGCAGGGGCTGGGTCGGTGGGACGCCGCGGTCGCGGACTTCCGGCAGGCGCTCGCCCTCGACCCGCGAGCAGTCCGTACCGCGATCGGGCTCGCCCGATCACTCCTGTGGCTCCGCCGCTATCCCGAGGCGATCCAGGCCGAGGATCGCGCGCTCGCGCTCGCCCCTTCCAGTCTCGTGGCGCTCGAGGACCGGGCGATGATCTACCTGGCGCAGGGGGACCTCGCCGGGGCGCGCACGGTGCTTCGGACCGCGCCGGCGGACGTCGATCCCGCGGCCCTCATGGCCTTCGTCTCACAGACTTGTGACCTCTACTGGGTCCTCGATGACGGGCAGCAGCGGCTGCTGCTCCGGCTTACGCCGGAGGCGTTCGACAGCCGCGGCACCTGGGGATTGGCGCTCGCCGGCACCTACGCTCTCCGGGGGGACCAGCCGAAGGTTCGCGCCTACGCGGACTCCGCTCGCATTTCGCTCCAGGAACAGCTGCGGGCCACACCTGGAGACGCGCAACTGCACGTGCTGCTCGGTACCGCGCTCGCCTACCTGGGGCGGCGGGACGAGGCGGTCAGTGAGGGGCGGCAGGCCGTCGCGCTGCTGCCCGTTTCGAAGGACGCCTTCACCGGCGCGTACGTACAGCACCAGCTCGCCCGCATCTACCTGCTGGTAGGCGAGCCCGAGCAGGCGCTCGACCAGCTCGAGCCCCTGCTCAGGATTCCGTATTTTCTCTCGCCGCGCTGGCTTCGTATCGACCCGACGTTCAACCCGCTGCGCGGCAACCCCCGATTCGACCGGCTCGCTGGCCAGCCCTCGGCTGTAGCCCTCCGAGCGGGGGCCGGGCCTCAGTAGAAGAACACCCCGCTGTGCTTCGTGCCCGGAGTGTCCACGTCGTCGCCACCCGCGACGAGCACGTGGAATGCTCCGCTGCCGTCGGTGTATCCCAGCGCGGCATGGTTGAAGAGATTCCCTCCGCCGATCGACGAGATCGTATTCGACCCGGTCGCCCCGTTGAAGCTCCCCACCGTGCCGTCGTTGTTGAACTGCGCATAGGTCTCCTCGGTCGACCCGGTCGAGGCCCCGTTGTACAGCCCGGCCGTGACCAGCACGTCGCCTCCCGCGACCACTGCGGTGTGCTTGGTGACCGGCTTCTTGAGCTTGTTGGTGTTGGTCGTCCACCCGGCCGAGGTGATGTCACCGGTGCGGAGGTCGATCCGGGCCGAGGCGACATCGCCGACGGCGCTGGTCGAGAGGGCTCCCGTGTTGGGCGCCACGGTGCCGCTGTCGCCGCCGAAGGTGGCGAGGTAGGCGCCGAAAACGCCGAGCCCGGCGTGGGCACGCGCGAAGGGAAGTGTCGCTTCAGTCTGCCAGGCGCCGAGTGCGCCGGTCACACCGATGCGTGACCGGTAGACGGCCGCCGTCGGCGCGTTCCCGGTCGTCGAGCCGCCCGCGATGTACAGGTCGCCATGGAAGATCACGACGCCCATCGAATGCAGCGCCACCGGCAACGTGGTCGTCTCGGTCCAGGCGCTCACCGTGCCGTCGGCGGCAAGCGTGCCAAGGTAGACCGTCGTGCTCGGCTGGCCCGCGGCGTCGGTGGCGCCGCCGATCACATACAGGTAACCCGGGGCCGTCACGCGCGAGTTGGCCGGTGTCGCCACCACGGCACCCGCGAACGCGAGCGCCTTCGGCAGGGCCGCGGTCGGGCTCCAGCCGCTCAGACTGCCGCTTCCACCGACGGTGGCGAGATAGACACTGGTGACCGGAACGTTGGTGCCGGTCCCGCCGCCGATGACATACACGGCGCGCGTCGTCGATGCTCCCTTGAGCTCGGCGAAGGCCGCCGCGTGGCCGCTCAGGCCGGCGGGAAGCGAATTGGTCGCCGTCCACGCGATGGTGGAGGGATTGAAGGCCGCGTTCTGGGTCAGCGTGAACGTGATCGGGGCGGTCGTCCCGAGGGCCGTGGTCACGACGACAGGGCCGCTGGCCGCGCCGGCCGGGACCGTCGTCACGATGAATGCGTCGCTCCAGTCAGTCGCGCTCGCGATGACCGCGGGAATCGTTCCGCCGGTGCCGTTGGAGAAGAGCACCGTCGCCGGCCCCTGCGTCGCACCGAAGTTCTGTCCGTCGAGCACCACCGTGCTGCCGGCAGGACCGGAGGGCTGCGTCGCGCCGTTGATGTCCGTCAGAATCGGCGGCGCCGTCGGGCCCGACGGGCCGGTCGAGTCGCCTCCGCAGGCCGCCAGCGCCAGCATGCCAAGGACCGACAGCAGGACACGGTTGCGCGAGTCGCGGTACATGCAGGACTCCTCCGGAAATGGGCGAACGTGCCCTGGTCTCGATGATTCAGGGGGCTACCCGAGAGACCTCGCGACGTCGCGCCTGGTCACTCGGCATCGCTCGAATCGGACGCGAGGCTGGAGCGCGACACGCAAGACCAGGACCGGGTTCGGTGGGGCTGAAGCAAGTGCAGGCGGAGCCCGCCATTAGGCGGAACTCGAGCGCGGGGCGCGATTTCCGCTCCCGCGGGGGGATGCGGCAGAGTGCAAGGTCAGCGGGCGCGCACGGCACCCGCGGGACCGGATCCGCTCGCCCGTGTCGATTCCGGGGCCGGTCGCTCGTCGAGGAAATGAACGGGACAGCTGCGGACGTCCCGCCCCTCGGGCGCTTCCGCTGGCCCGTCCTCATGCTACGATACGACTGGGAGCTCTTACCTGGAGGTGTCACAATGGCAAAGGCGAAGAAGGCAGTCCCCGACGGCCATCACACGGTCACGCCGGTGCTCGTTCTGGACGGCGCCGCGGCGGCGATCGACTGGTACCGGAAGGCCCTGGGAGCGGAAGAGGTGACCCGGGCGGTCGGTCCCGATGGGAAGATCATGCACGCGGAAATCCGGATCGGCGATTCCCTCATCATGGTGCACGACGGGATGGGAGACGCCAGGAGTCCCCGGGCGTTCGGCGGCTCCCCCGCGTCGCTCTGGCTCTACGTGAACGATTGCGATGCGCTGTTCAACCGGGCGGTCGCGGCCGGCGCGCAGGTGCCTTCGGGCCCCATGGGGCCGCTGATGGATCAGTTCTGGGGCGATCGCACCGGCACCATCATCGATCCGCAGGGCTACCGCTGGACGATCGCGACGCACAAGGAGGACCTGACGCCGGAGGAGCTGAAGCAGCGCATGGATGAATTCATGGCGAGCTTCGCGGGGCCGGCGGCGTAGCGAGGCTTGCCGCCGTCTGGCGGCGGTTCCATTCTTGGGCATGCCTGCCCGCCCGCTGGCCAGCCTGCTGTTCTTCCTGATCGTGCCCTGCGCCCTCACCGCGCAGGGCACGATGCCGTATCGGGACCGGCATCTGCCCGCGGCCGTGCGCGCCCGCGATCTGCTGGCCCGCATGACCGCCGAGGAGAAGTTCTGGCAGCTCTACATGGTCCCCGGCGACCTCGCCGATTTATCGCAGGATCATTCCCACGGCGTCTTCGGCTTGCAGGTGCCCGCCGCCACCTCGCCGACGGCCGACGCGGGCCGCATCAACGCGATCCAGCACTACTTCGTCGACAGCACCCGGCTCGGCATCCCCATCATTCCGTTCGAGGAGGCGGTGCACGGCCTAGTGCGGCCCGGCGCCACCGTCTTCCCGGCGGCGATCGGCCTTGCCGCCACCTGGGACACCGCGCTCATGGCCGACGTCGCGACCGCGGCGGCCATCGAGACCAGGAGTCGCGGGATTCGCCAGGTCCTGTCGCCGGTGGTGAATCTTGCCAGTGACGTCCGCTGGGGGCGGGTGGAGGAGACGTACGGCGAAGACCCGTGGCTCGCATCGTCCATGGCCCGCGCGTACGTCTCCGCGTTCGCGCGGCAGGGCGTGGTGACCACGCCCAAGCATTTCGTCGCGAATGTCGGCGACGGCGGGCGCGACAGCTATCCGATCGACGTCGACCGCCGCCGGCTGGAGGAGTATTTCTTTCCGCCGTTCCGCGCCGCGCTCTCCGCCGGCGCCCGGTCGGTCATGACGGCGTACAATTCCGTCGGCGGCACCCCGGCCACCCAGAATCGCTGGCTCCTCAGCGACATCCTGCGCCGCGCCTGGGGATTCCAGGGCTTCGTCATCTCCGATGCCGCGGCGACCGGCGGCGCGGTCGTCCTCCACCACACCGAGCCCGGTACCCCCGAAGCCGCCGCCCACGCATTCAAGGCCGGGCTGGACGTGGTCTTCCAGTCGTCATGGGCCCAGTACAAGCCGTACCGGGATGCATTCCGCCGCGGACTCGTCCCGCAGGCGGTGATCGATTCCGCGGTGCTGCACGTGCTCGAGGCCAAGCTCCGTCTGGGCCTCTTCGACGCGCCCTGGGTGCGCGCCGACAGTGCGGGCCTCCTCAACGGCAGCGCGGCGCACCTGGCGCTGGCCCGGCGCGCCGCGCAGGAATCGATCGTCCTGCTCCAGAACAGCGGCATCCTGCCGCTCGCCGACACGCTGCACTCGGTAGCGGTCATCGGCAGCGACGCCGCCGAAGCCCGGCTCGGCGGGTACAGCGGACCGGGGGTGCGTCGCGTCTCGATTCTGGACGGAATCCGCGCGCTGCTTGGCGGAGGGACGAAGGTACGATTCGCACCGGGGCCCGGCCGGACCGCCACGCAATTCACCCCGGTGCCGGGTACGCAGCTCAGCACCGATTCGCTGAATCGCCGCGCCGCGGGCCTGCGGGGAGAGTACTTCGTCGATACCCGGCTCCGCGGCATGCCCGCGCTCGTGCGCCGTGACAGCACGGTGGACTTTCACTGGACGCTCAGCCCGCCGGCCCGCGGCATTCCGCTCGACGCGTATTCCGTACGCTGGACCGGTACGCTCACCGCCGGACCCCGCGCCGTGCACCGGCTCGGCGTCGACGGCAACGATGGCTACCGTCTCTACCTGGACGGGAAGCTGCTGCTCGACGACTGGATCAAGCGCTCACACGGCAGCCGGCTCGCCGATGTCGAGCTCGCTCCCGGGTCGGTGCACACGATACGGCTCGAGTACTTCGAGACCACGGGCAACGGCCACGTTCGGCTGATCTGGGATGACGGTCGGAGCAACGACTGGCATGAGTCGGTGGACAGTGCCGCGGCGCTCGCGTGGCGGAGCGAGGTAGCGATCGTGGTCGCCGGCATCGAGGAGGGCGAATTCCGGGACCGGGCGCGGCTCGGTTTGCCGGGACACCAGGAGGAGCTGATCGAGGCGGTCGCGGCGACCGGTCGTCCGGTGGTGGTGGTCCTCATCGGCGGGAGTGCCGTGAGGATGGATCGCTGGCTCGATCGGGCCGGCGCGGTGCTGGACGCATGGTATCCGGGAGACGAAGGCGGTGCGGCGGTCGCCGACGTGCTTTTCGGCCGCAGCAATCCCGCCGGGCGGATCCCCATCACCTTTCCCATCGAGGAAGGACAGCTCCCGCTCAATTACTATCACGCGCCGACCGGCCGCGGGGACGATTACGTCGACCTCACGGGCCAGCCGCTCTTCCCGTTCGGCTACGGTCTGAGCTACACGACCTTCGAATACCGGGATCTGGTGGTCACGCCGGACACGATCGGCCGGAGTGGCGCGGCGGAGGTCCGCTGTCTCGTTCGGAACGCGGGCGCAATGGCCGGCGACGAGGTGGTGCAGCTCTACCTCAGCGACGAGCTCGCCTCGGTGGCTCGACCGGTCATGCAGCTGGCGGGGTTCGCTCGCGTGCACCTCGCCCCCGGCGAGGAGCGGGAGGTGCGTTTTCGGGTGGCGCGGGATCAGCTTCAGATGCTGGATGCCGATCTCCACTGGGTGGTCGAGCCCGGGGTATTTCGTGTCATGGTCGGCGCCTCGTCGCGCGACCTCCGGCTCCGGGGACGGCTGATCGTGCAGTAGCAGACGCATTCATCGAACCGGTCCGGCGCGAGCGAACGCCTCACTCGACGTCGGAGAAAGAGGTGTGAAGGATGCATGCATCCGACTTCGTCATCGAGACCGATCCCGACCCGGCACACGTTCAGTACCTGGAGGACCGGCTCTACGACTTCAATTCCACCGTCACCGGGATCACGGACGGCACCGGACTGGCGATCTTCGTGAGAGGCGACGATGGACGGATCGTCGCCGGCATTTGCGGTCATACCTGGGGCGGCTACTGCGAGATTCGGCAGTTCTGGGTCGAGGAATCGCAGCGTGGCCGGGGCCTCGGGACCACACTGCTCGGCGCCGCCGAGCAGGAGGCCCGCCGGCGCGGGTGTGCGCAGATCTTCCTCATCACATTCAGTTTTCAGGCGCCGGTCTTCTACACGAAGCACGGCTTCGAGATTCTGACGGCGATCGATGACTACCCGCGCGGCCACCAGAATCTCCTGCTGCGGAAGCGCCTTGAACCGGCGAGCCGTGGAGGTACCAGGTGACCAGCGTGCCGATGACACGACGCACCCTGCTCCTCTGCGGGGTCCTCTCGCCCCTCCTGTACGCGCTGGCCGACGCCCTCGCCGGCATGCAATGGAAGGGCTACAGCTTCCGGGATCAGACCATCAGTGAGCTGGGTGCCATCGGGGCTCCGTCGAGACCTCTCTTTTCGATCCTGCTGATCGTCGCGTACCTGCTTCTCCTCGCCTTCGGCGTGGGGGTATGGCAGTCGGCCGGCCGCAGCGGCAGGATCCGCGTGGTTGGCGCGTTGCTGATCGCCCTCGCGGTGATGGCGCTGACGGTGGGGCAGTTCGTACCGATGCGTCTGCGCGGGAGCGAGCAGGGACTCACCGGCACGCTGCACCTGGTCGAGGGAGCGGTGGCCATGGTGATGGTCGTGACGGCGATGGGATTCGCCGCCGCTGACCTGGACAGCCGCTTTCGATTCTACACCATCGCCACGGTCGCCATCATGCTGGTGTTCGGCGCGTGGAGCGGCGTCGACGCTCCGCGCATCGAGGCGGGGCTGGCCACGCCGTGGGTCGGCGTCAAGGAGCGCATCTTCTGGTACGCGTATCAGTTGTGGTTCCTGGTGCTGGCCCTGAGACTCAGAACGCACCGGCCCGCCGGCGAGACTCATGACCCGATCGAAGACCCGACCCCGGTTCCGGCCCGCCGGCGATCGTAATGTTGTTGAACAAGGTCGGCAGCGCCTCAGGGACGGAAGCGTCCGCCGCCCGCACATAGCAAAGCGCGGCGGCAGGTACCCGCCGTCGCGCTTTGCTTGCCGTGCTGCGGGATCACAGCCCGATGCGCACGCCCGCCGTGAAGGGCCACACCCACGCGTTGCTGGTTCCCACTTCGGCCTTGTCCGTGAACGCGATGTCGCCCTGCGGACTCAGCAGGAGCTGCACACGCGGACTCAGCCGATAGCCGATCTTGGCCCCGACATTGATCGCCGGATAGGTATTCGAACCCGCGCCATCGGTGTCGAAGGTGAGAGCGCCTGCGCCGGCGTTGACGATCACGGACCACCGCGACTGCCGATCGGACAGCAGCTCATACCCCAGCTTCGCGATGTAGTG
>JBLMWC010000189.1:0-34913 GCA_050257015.1 Bacillota bacterium
ACGGTGAAGATCTCGGGGTCGGGCTTGAAGCGGATGGTCGTGCCCGTCGTGCGCGTCTTGCCCAGGACGGACAGCTTCTTGGTGGTCTTGCCGCGGACGAACGCCATGTGATGCCGCTGGCCGTCGCGCTCGACGATCACCTCGAGCCGCTCGGACAGCGCATTCACCACCGACACGCCGACACCGTGGAGCCCGCCGGAGACCTTGTAGCTGTTCTTGTCGAACTTGCCGCCGGCGTGCAGCACGGTGAGCGCGAGCTCGACGCCCGGAATCTTCTCGGTCGGGTGGACGTCCACCGGGATCCCGCGGCCGTTGTCGGTCACGGTGATCGAGTTGTCGGCGTGGATGGTGACGTCGATCTCGTCGCAGTGCCCGGCCAGCGCCTCGTCGATCGAGTTGTCGACCACCTCGTAGACGAGATGGTGCAGCCCGTTCTCCGAGGTCGAGCCGATGTACATGCCGGGGCGCTTCCGAACGGCCTCGAGGCCCTTCAGCACCTGGATGGATTCGGCCTTGTATTCGGGCAGGGTGGCGCTCATCGTCTACTCGCTTCCGTGTCCTTCGGTGTCAGGGGCGGCGGGCCAGCGGGCCCGCCACCCAGCGGATTTCCTTCACGCGCCCGCTCCTGCCCTCGTTGAGGAGCCGGAGAATCCGGGGCGACATCAGACTCAGCTCGGTGGCCCAGGGCGCCGTGGCGACGCGGACGCGCAGCACGCCGTCCGGCGTGACCGCCTCGGGCTCGGTGACCGCGGCGATCTGCGGACCCACCAGCGCGGCCCAGTCCTCGACGATGCCGGCCTGCTCGACGCGCCGGGTGAGTCCCTTCTGCCGGAGGAAGCTCGCCAGCGCATCCGCCAGTGTCGTCGGTCCGGTTTTCCGGTCTTTCACTCGCCCACCTTTCCGCCGGCTACGGCCCAGCGGGGGAGGCGCACCGCCGCCGGCAGCTCATCCGGGCGCGGCGCGGTGACGAAGACCTGCCGCAGCTCCGGTCGCATGAGGCGCTCGGCGAGCCGCCCCTGGCGACCCGCATCGAGCTCGGCGAAGACGTCGTCGAGGAGGAGGGCGGGTTCGATCCCGCGCGCTTCCGCCAGCGTGTCCAGCTCCACCAGCCGGAGCGCGATTGCGGCGCTCCGCTGCTGCCCCGTGCTGCCGAACGTCCGGAGATCGCGGCCGCCGACATCGATCACCACGTCATCGCGGTGCGGGCCGACCGTCGTGAGGCCGCGTGCCAGATCGCGCGTCCGCGCGTGCTCCAGCGCGCTTCCCCAGGCCGAGACGTCGGCCAGCGCCGCCGGACCGTGATAGCGGAGCACGCCCGCGCCCCGCTCGCCCAGCGACTCGAGCTCCGCCGCGAAGCGCGGTCCCGCTCCCTCGAGCCAGCGGAGGCGGTGCCGGACCACCACGGCGCCCGCTTCCGAGAGCGGCGCGTCGAACGCCTCCACCATCTCGGCCCGGTTCTGCCGCAGTGCGCTGTTGCGCTGCGCCAGCGCCGCCCGGTAGCGCGTCAGCGCGATGAGATAGGCGCGATCGGCGAGCGCCAGCATCCGGTCGAGATACTGCCGCCGCTCGGTGGCGGGGCCCGACGCGAGCCCCACGTCCGTCGGCAGGAAGGCGACCGCGGTCCAGCGTCCGACCGCGTCGGCGAGTCGCGGCGTCTCGGCGCCGTTCACCGTGATCCGCTTGCGCTTTCCCGCCGTCTGGTACGTGGCCGAGAGCTCGAGCGGCGACTCGTCGGCGCCGACCGCGACGCCGACGTGAAATCCGGCGCCGCCGAAGCGTCCCACCTCGGCATCGGTGCCTCCGCGCAGCGAGCGGAAGAGCACCGGATAACAGATCGCCTCGAGGAGGTTGGTCTTGCCCTGACCGTTGGGCCCGAGGAGCGCGGCGCCCTCCGGCGGAACGGTGCGATCCATGTCCTCGAGGTTGCGGAACCCGCGGATGACCAGTCGCTGGAGACGCACTAGGGGACCACGGTCACCCGGCGAACTGCCGTGTCCCCCCGATTGCCCAGCTGGTCGGTGCCGTAGACGAGAACCAGCATCGTCTTGCCGGCCATTCCCGTGGTGCTGATGTGCACGCCGAACCGGACGGTATCGCGCTGGATCGCGAACGGCTGGAACGATTCGTTCCCTCCCAGGACCACGAGGTACACCGTGTCCACGCCGTCCGCATCGATCGTACGACCGTTGAGCGGCATCTCCGGACCGGCTCGCACGGTCGTGTCGCCGACGCCGGGCTGATCGATGAACGTGACCGGCCCGCGCTGGTCGCCCTCGGGGGGAAAGATGAGCCGCTCGCGGTCGGTGCAGGCGCCGATCACGGCCCCCAGCAGAAGGAGTCCAACCCCTTTTCGTATCATCCTTTGCGCGCCGCGCGAGGCGGGAAATTCCATCACCCTAAAATAGCAGGTTTGCCGGCCGAATTGGAGTCCCGAACCGGTCTCGAGCGGCCGCTCCGGAGCGGCGCTCAGCGGCCCGAAAACGCCGCTTTCCGCTTGGCCAGGAAAGCCGCCGTTCCCTCCCGCATGTCGGCAGTGGCGGAGAGGAGACCGAAGTGGTTGGCCTCGAGCAGGAGCCCGTCGTCGACCGAGAGCTCGAGCCCGGCGTCGACCGCCTCGATCACGAATCGCACCGCGAGTGGCCCGTTTTCGAGGATCCTCCGGAGCAGCGCCTCGGCCTCGACCATCAGGCGGTCGGCGGGGACGACGCGGTTGACGAGCCCGATCCGCCACGCCTCCGCCGCGTCGATCATTTCGCCGGTCAGGAGCAGTTCGAGCGCGCGCCCCTTGCCCACCAGCCGAGGCAGCCGCACCGTGCCGCCGTAGCCGGGGCCGAGTCCGAGCTTGACCTCGGGCTGGCCGAAGCGCGCGCCTTCGCTCGCCACCCGGAGGTGGCAGGCCATCGCCAGCTCGCAGCCGCCACCGAGCGCGAAGCCGTTCACCGCGGCTACCACGGGCTTGCCACAGCGCTCGAGACGCCGGAAGACGAGCTGTCCCTGCTGCGCCCGCGCCTTGCCGTCCACCGGCCCCTGTGACGCCAGCTCGGAGATGTCCGCGCCCGCCACGAATGCTTTCGGCCCGGCGCCGGTGAGCAGCACGCCGCGGACGGCGTCGTCGGTCTCGATCTGCGTCACCGCCTGGCCCAGCTCGCCGATGACGGTGCCGTTGAGCGCGTTCAGCTTGTCGGGACGGTTGATCGTGACGCGCGCGATCCCGTCGGTGACGTCGAAGAGGAGCGTCGAGTAGGGCATGGATGAGGTGGTTGAGGGTGACGGGCCGGCCCGCGCTGCGAAAGATAAGCGGGCTATCTTATCGCCATGGCATCCATCCTGGCGCTCGATCAGGGGACGACCGGTACCCGGGCCGTCATCGTGCGTGACGACGGCTCCGTCGCCGGCGCTGCGGCTCATGAGTTCGCGCAGCACTTTCCGGAACCGGGCTGGGTGGAGCACGACGCGAACGAGATCTTCCGGACCACCGTTGCCGCCGCACGCGAGGCGCTGGCCCAGGCAGGGGAGGTCCCGGCGGGGATCGGGATCGCCAACCAGCGCGAGACCGTCGTCATCTGGGATCGGGCGACGCTCGAGCCGGTGGGCCCGGCCATCGTCTGGCAGGACCGGCGCACCGCCGACCGGTGCCGCTCGCTGCGGGCCGATGGGTTGGAGCCCCTCATCCGCGAGCGGACCGGCCTCGTCGCCGACCCCTACTTCTCGGCGACGAAGCTCGAGTGGATGCTGCGGGATCCCGCGGTGCGCTGGCGGGCGGAGACGGGCGAGCTCGCGGCCGGCACGATGGACACCTGGCTCATCGCGCGCCTCACCGGCGGACGGGTCCACGTCACCGATCACACCAACGCCTCGCGCACCCTCCTCTACGCGCTGGACCGGCGCGACTGGGATCCGGAGCTCCTCGAGCTCTTCTCGGTCCCCCGTCTGCTGCTGCCGGATATCGTTGCGTCGAGCGGCACCGTGGGAACGACCGACCCCGGGCACCTGGGGCATGCGCTGCCGATCGCCGGAATCGCGGGCGATCAGCAGTCCGCCCTGTTCGGTCAGGGATGCGTCGGGCTCGGCATGGCGAAGAACACCTATGGCACCGGCGCCTTCCTGCTCGTGCACACAGGCTCCGAGCGGCCCGACCAGCGCGAGGGTCTGCTGACGACGATCGCCTGCGGCCCGCGCGGCGAGCCGGCGTTCGCACTCGAGGGGAGCGTCTTCGTCGCCGGCGCCGCGATCCAGTGGCTGCGCGACGGCCTCGGCCTCCTCGCGAGCGCCGCGGAATCGGAGGCGATGGCGCGGAGCGTTCCGGATACGGGCGGTGTGCATTTCGTGCCGGCGTTCGTGGGGCTCGGCACGCCGCACTGGGAGCCGGAGGCGCGAGGGACGATCACCGGGCTCACCCGGGGGACTGCGCGGGCGCATCTCGTCCGCGCGGCGCTCGAGGCGATGGCATTCGGCTCGGCCGATCTCCTGTCGGCGATGGAGCGCGCGGGGGAGCTGCACGTGCCGGTGCTCCGCGTGGACGGCGGCGCGACGGCCAACGACTGGCTGATGCAGTTCCAGGCCGACGTGCTGGGACGGCCGGTGGAGCGGCCGGACGTGGTGGAGACGACCGCGCTGGGCGCAGCGGCGCTCGCGGGGCTGGCGCTCGGCGTCTGGAGATCGGTGGAGGAGTACGTCAGCGCGCGCCGGTTCACGCGATTCACGCCGGCGATGGATGCGGCGGACCGGGAGCGGAAGCTGGAGGAATGGCGGCGCGCCATCGGCGCCGCCCTCGCGTGGGCCCGCGGAAGCTAGGCGGCCACGCTCGTACCGCACTGCTCGCAGAAGCGACCGCCGGGCGGAATCGCCGCGCCGCAGCGGGCGCAGTCGTGCATGCCGTCGATGCGGGTGCCGCAGCTGGAGCAGAAGATGGCGTCCGCCTCGGGGCGCGGCCCGCAGGTGGGGCAGGCGGGGGCCCCGCCGGCCAGCGCCCGCGCCCGCGCCGCAATCATCGCCTCGATGTCGGATCCGGCGGAGGCGGCCTCGTCGGCCCGCAGCGCCGCCACTGCCTCCTTCGTATAGCGGGCATTCAGGAAGACGTAGTCGGTGTCGGAGAGCTTGCCCGTCGCGCGGTCGAACTCGAGCTCCTTGAGCGCCGCGAGCGCGACGCCGCGGCGGGTCTCCTCGGGATCGGGCGGGACGTAGATCGCGGCGCGCGGCGCGCTCGGCCGGAGGAGCGGCTGCAGCACCAGCCAGATGATGCCGAGTCCCAGCAGGGCCGCGGCGACCGCTTCCCAGATCATCAGTCCTCGCTCTCCGCCAGCGCCTGGCGCAGCTGCTCGAGTTCGGCGGGTGTCGCATCCACCGCCACCGGCGCGAGCTCCGCCGCAGTCCGGGTCCGGCGCCGCGACAGGATCCACAGCATGACCGCGCCGGCCGCCGTGACCAGCGCGCCGGGGACGAGATAGCCGGCGAGGTTGAAGCCGTGTGGCTCCGGAGCCATCAGGGCCTGCTCACCGTACTTGGCGACGAACGCGTCGATGATCTGCTGGCCGCTCATGCCGCTCTCGCGCAGCTGGAGCACCTCGCGGTGCAGCTGCGGCGAGTAGGTGCAGGTGAAGTCGGTGGTGCGGCACGTGTATACATCGAGCGTGCAGCCGCAGGTGCAGCGGAGCCGCTTCTCGATTCCCTGGATGGCGAGGTCGTTGTCGCGATCGGTCGTTGGCGCCTGCGGGCGTCCGGCGGCGCCGGGATCGCCGAGCGCGCCGGTCGTGCCGGAGCCGGGGAGGCTGCCTGGCTGCTGCGCGGCCGCGAGCCGCGCGGCGCCGAGCACGGCGCCGCCGGCCAGCACCAGGAATCCCCGCCGGGTGGTCCGCTCCGACGGCGTCACGAGGGCTCCCCCGCGCCGACCAGCGTCACGCCGTATCCCGCCTGCGTCCGCCGGGCGAGGCTCGGCATCGGGCTCCCGTCGCCCGGCCACATCGTGATGATCCCGCCGAAGAGCAGCACGAACCCGCCGTACCAGATCCACCAGACGAGCGGATTGATGGTGAAGCGGTAGACCGCCTCCTCGGTGCCGTTCACCGGCCCGGCGAAGACGATGTAGAGGTCCTCCCGCAGGTCGCTCCGGATCGCGACCTCGGTGGACGGCTCGAACGACGGCACCTTCTCGCCGTTCTCGATGGTGAAGTGCTGCCGCTTCTCCGAGGTCATGACCCCTTCGGGCTTGCCGTCGCGTGCGACCTGCACCGTGGCCGCGCTCACGATCCGGTTCAGCGCCTGATACTGCGAGATGCCGACGTGGGTGAAGCGGTAGGTGTGGCCGTAGGGGCTCCGGAGCTCGATCGACTGGCCGGGCTTGAGCGTGGCCTCCCTCTCCTTCTTGAAGGCCATCCCGGCGAAGCCCACGAAGTAGATCAGAATTCCCACATGCACGATGTAGCCGCCGTAGCGTCGCCGGTTCCGCGCGATCAGCCGGAACAGCGCCGCGGGAATCGACTCGCCATGGATGCGGCGGCGGGCGCGGACACCGCGGAAGAACTCGAGCACGACGGTGCCGGCCACGAAGCCCGCGAGGGCGAGCGCCAGCATCGCGTACCAGTCCCGCATGCCGGCGGCGAAGAGCACGAGTGCCGTCGCGATGCCGCTCGCCACCGGCCAGGTGAACTGGCGGCGGAGGTTCGCGGTGGACGCCTTGCGCCACGCGATGAGCGGCCCGATGCCGGTGAGCCCGAGGAGCAGCAGCCCGAGCGGGACGTTGACGCGATTGAAGAACGGCGGACCGACGGTGATCTTGGTGCCCCGCACGAGCTCCGACAGAATCGGGAAGAGGGTCCCCCAGAGCACCGAGAACGCGATCCCGACGAAGAGCAGGTTGTTGAAGAGGAACGCCGCCTCGCGGCTCACCATCGACTCGAGCCGGGCTTCCGGCTCGAGCAGCGGCCACCGCGTGTACAGCAGCGTGAAGCCGAAGGCGCCGGCGATGATGAGGAACGCCAGGAAGAAGTAGCCGACGTTGGACTGGGTGAAGCTGTGCACGCTCGCGATCACCCCCGAGCGCGTGATGAACGTCCCGAAGATGCTGAGCATGAACGTGCCGACGATCAGCCCCAGGTTCCAGCGCTTGAGCATCCCGCGCTTCTCCTGGATCATCACCGAATGCAGGAACGCCGTCATCGTGAGCCACGGCAGGAGGCTCGCGTTCTCGACCGGGTCCCACGCCCAGTAGCCGCCCCAGCCCAGCTCGACGTAGGCCCACCACATGCCGAGCGTGATGCCGACCGACAGGAAGATCCACGACACGATCGTCCATTTCCGGATGGCGTGGATCCACCCGGTGTCGAGCTTCCGCGAGAGCAGCGCCGCCACGGCGAACGCGAACGGGATCGTGATGCTGATGTAGCCGAGGTAGAGCATCGGGGGGTGGATCGTCATCCCGACGTTCTGCAGCTGCGGATTGAGCCCCCGGCCGTCGAGCGGGGTGAACGCCAGCCGCTCGAACGGATTGGCGGCGAAGAGCATCACGCTCACGAAGAACGCCACCACGGCCGATGTCACCGCCGCGACGTACGGAAGGAGGGCGGCATAGCGCCGCGAGCTCAGTGCCTGCGCCGCGCTGGCAAACAGCGACAGCACCAGCGCCCAGAAGAGGAGCGATCCCTTCTGACCGGCCCAGAACGCGGAGAGGACGTAATAGGTCGGCAGGTTCCGCGAGGTGTACGCCCAGACGTACTCGAGGCTGAAGTCGTGGGTGATGAGCGCCTTCCAGAGGCAGGCCCCCGCCACGAGCAGCGACGCACAGATGCCGTAGACCGCCCGGGTGACCGACGCCGTGAGGTCAGGACGGCCGCGCCAGCGACCCGAGAACCCGACGACCGCGCACCAGAGTCCCAGCAGGAATGCGGTCCAGAGCGCGAACTGCCCGAGGAGGGTCACGGGTCAGGCCTTCGCGTTCTTGGCCACGGCTTCGTAGCGCGAGCCGCACTTGGCGAGCACGTCGGTCGCGTGGAAGACGCCGTCATGCCCGAGCCGGCCTTCCACCACGACCTCGATGTCGTTCGCGTCGGTGAAGGTGTCGGGGACGAGGCCGTTGTAGCGCACCGGGTACTCGTGGCGACCGTCGGAGACCCGGAAGTCGATCTCCCGGCTCGCGCGGTCCCGCCGGATCGATCCGGGAACCACCTTGGCCCCCATCTTGAGCCCGACGTTGTAGAAGGTGGGATCCGCCGCCGTCTTCGCCGCCAGCTCGGTCGGGGTCAGGAAGTAGACGCCCGTCTCCTTCACGCCTTCGGCGATCAGGAAGCCGACGGCCGCGACGATGACCGCCGCGCCGACGAGAAACTTCGTGCCTGCTTTCATAGGGCCGCTCCGCGAGGGTCGTACGAACCTTGATAATAGCCGAACGATCGGCTCCCGTAAGCGGGCCTCACTTGCGGCCGGCCGGGGCGGCGGCCAGGGCGCGCTGCCGCATGTCATCCATGATCGTCTTGTGCGCGGTGTATTCGGGCCGCGCGGCGCGGAGCTCCGCGTCGTAGTGGCTCAGGAAGTCGGCGTAGGCCGCCTTCTCCGCAGGCGCGTCGTGCCGCCAGCGGCCGACGGTCGCCTTGACGATGTAGCCGAAGAGATGCCCGGGATTGAGTGCGAGGATGCTGTCGCCCAGCGCCTCGGCGCCGGGGATGTCGCCGGTATGGAGACGGAGCAGGGCTGCGTGGTAGCGCGCGTCGGCATCGATGGTGTCGAGCTGCTGGTAGGCGAGGAGCGCCATCGGGGCGAACCGGGCGACGGTGGCGGTGTCCCCCGACTCCGAGGCCCGCATGCTGCGCTCGTAGAGGCGATCGAAGCGCTCGCGCGGGGTCATCTGGCTGATGTCTGGCGGGGTACCCGCGTCCGATGCGGCCGGAGCCGCGGTGACCGCCGTTGCGCCACGCGATTCGCCGCGCACGACCAGCCCGAGCACGAGAGCGAGCGCCACCACCGCCGCGCCCGCGGCCGCCCACGCCGCCCGCGGTCGTCCGCGACCGGCCGCTCCCGCCGCCGCGCCGCAGGTCGGACAGAATCGCGCCTGCGCGGCGAGAAGCCCGCCACATGAGGCGCACGTCCCCGGAGCGAGGGCCGCGCCGCAGGAGCTGCAGAATCGCCCGGACGCTTCGGCACCGCAGGCGGGACATTTATGGGAGCCGCTAGGCATTTCGTCCTCCGACAGGAGATGGGGCGGCCCGGCGGGCCGCGAGGCCGATCCGACCTACCGGTGCAGTTTAGCGCTTCGCGATGAGTACGGTCTGAAGGCAGTATGAAGCTTTGATATCGGCACGAGCCTCCGACAAGAGGCACAAGTCTCTACCCGGCAATCTACTGCGATCATTCCGGAAGATGTGAAGACACGATGAAGCCGGAACCGTCCCGCGGCGCTCTCTTGCGCTAATCACCGGCGTTCCATAACTAGGTGCTCACCACTCCAACCGGGGTTCGTATGGCGCTCATTCGTTCGATCCTGCCACGCGGCGTGGCTCTTGTTGCGGCGGCGGTGCTTCTGGTCTCGGGATGTTCATCGGACAAGATCGTCTACCGGGACCGCGCCCCCTTCAACCCGCCACCTGACAGCGTGAACGGGTTCCTGGGCCTGTTCAATGTTGGAACCAACCAGACCACGTGCGGCAACTGCCACGTCAGCCACCAGCGTGACTGGAGCACGTCGGCGCACTCGGGCGCCTACGCCACGCTGATCAACTCGGGCCACTCGGCACCGACCTGCTTCGGCTGCCACACCGTCAGCGAGCGCGGCAACGACGCTGCCGGCCCGGCTGGCTGGAACGTCACGCCCGACTCGGCCTATCATAATGTCCAGTGTGAAAGCTGCCACGGGCCGGGCCTGAATCACGTTTCAGAGCCGGACGCGCCGGGCAACGTGCCGCTCGCCCACCTCTCGGTGGCAGACTCGACCAACAGCTGCGCCAGCTGTCACTCCGGGGCGCACCAGCCGTTCGTGGAGGAGTGGTCGCAGTCCGGCCACGGGACCGTCGTAGACCATGCCGTGAGCAGCACCAGCACCAGCTGCGTGAACTGCCATGAGGGGAAGGGCGTCCTGAAGGCGTGGAACGCCTCTTCGCGGTACGTCGAGGCGAACGATCCGAACAAGGATATGCCGATCACCTGCGCGGTCTGCCACGACCCGCATGGCTCTCCCAACTCGGCCCAGCTGCGCTTCGCGATCAACGACCCGTCGCCCGAGTCAAACCTCTGCATGAAGTGCCACAACCGCGTGGTGAGCCCTCCGGGCGGCAGCCGCAACGCGCCGCACGCGCCGCAGGGCTCGGTTCTCATGGGCGATGCCGGGTACCGGCCCGCCGGGTTCGTCTACGACACCTCGCGTGTCTACACGTCGCACGCGTCGGAGCGGAATCCGCGCCTCTGCGCCGGCTGCCACGTGAACCGCTTCACCGTCAACGACCAGCTGACCGGGGCATTCGTCTTCAATTCGACGGGCCACCTGTTCCAGGCGATTCCGTGCCTCGATGCATCCGGCAAGCCGACGGCGGACAACACCTGCGACTTCACGCCGGCCGCCCGCAGCTTCCAGGCGTGCACCAACTCCGGCTGCCACGCGTCGGCTGACGTCGCGGCGTCCCTCATCGCCAACCTGCGCGCCCGGCTGAACCCGCTGCGCGATCAGATCTGGATCGACTCGAACCACAACGAGGCGGTGGACGCGACCGATGGCGGGTACCTCGGAACCATCAAGGCCACGAATCCGTCGCAGTTCACGGCGGACAACACCATCACCGCGGCGGAAGGCGCCGAGTTCAACGTCAAGATGGTGGGCGAGGGGATCTACGGAAACGGCGACCGTTCGCTCGGGGTGCACAACCCGTTCCTGGCCGAAGCCCTCCTGCGGGCCAACATCCAGGAGCTCCAGTCGGTCTACGGCTTGACGGCACCGGCCGCGCCCGTCCAGCAGATACTCCAGTCTCCGCTCGGCGGCGCCGGACCGCAGGCCGCGGGAGTGCGCCAAGTCATCGTCGCGCACTAAGGTCTCTGGCGTGATGGTGGAACCACGCATACTGATTGGGGGAGTCCTGGCATTCGTCCAGGACTCCGGCCCCATCGGCATCCACCAGCAGATCGCGCTCGATTCGACGATCACCCATCCTGAGCTGCACGACCCGGTCATCCGGGTCGTGCAGTGGATTTTTCAGAGACCCCCGTGGGTGATGTGGGGCGGCGCGATCCTCGGGCTGATCGTCGCCGCCCTTCTGGTTGTCTGGCTCTGGCGGCGGCGTCGGCCCGTCGGCCACTGGCTCGCCACCCGCCAGCTCGCGGTCAAGTTCCTCCTCGGCGCCGTGGTCATCGCCGGGCTCCTCGGCATCGCGGGGCTCGGTTACCGCACCAACAACTTCATCATGAAGGACAACCGCTTCTGCAACGGCTGCCACATCTTCGTGGCCAGCGGTGAGGCGCGCGTCCTGCCCGACACCGGCTACTACAGTCTCGTCAACAAGCTGGAGGGCAAGCACGACACCCTGAGCTGCCACGCCTGCCACACGCTTCGGCCGATGAAGGAAGCGGTGAAGATGCTGTACTGGATGTCGGGCCTGCGCGACAAGGAAATCCCTGCGCACGCGAAGGTGCCTCGCAACGTCTGTGAAGGGTGCCACGTGACCGGCCAGGCGAAGAAGACCTGGCAGGCGATCGCCGCGACGGCGGGCCACCGGACCCACCTCGAATCGGATTCCTCCGCGCTCAAGGGGAAGATCGAGTGCCTGACCTGTCACGCCCAGACCGCCCACCGGTTCAAGCCGGCCAACGCGACCTGCGCGCAGCAGGGCTGCCATACGCCGACGACGGTGCGCATCCGGCTGGGCCAGATGCGGAGTCAGACCTCCACGCACTGCATCGTGTGTCACCAGTTCACCGCCGAAGTGCCGGCGCTCGCCAGCCGTGATTCCGCGGCGTCGACGCTGATCCCGAAGTCCGAGCAGTGCTTCAGCTGCCACCAGATGCAGAACCGCCTGGCGGGATTCGCGCCGGAGAAGGATCCGCACAAGGCGACCTGCGGGATGTGCCACAACCCGCACAAGCAGACTGAGCCCATCCAGGCGGCCACCAGCTGCACCATGGCCGGCTGCCACGCCGACTGGAAGAAGGACCCGTTCCATACCGGCGCGGCACACCGGCGTATCGCATCGGTGGAGACTCGCTGCATCACCTGCCATCTGCCGCACGAGGCACGGGTGGACGGGAGCGACTGCGCCGGCTGTCACAACGCGGTACGCGAGCGCTCGAAAGCGGTGGTGCGGCCGCCGCTGCCGTTCGACACGACCGGCGCGCTGAGGCGAATCTCCGGGATCGCGCCTCCGACACCGCCCGCGCCTCCCGATCCGGTGCCGGCCGAGCACCTTCCGCGCTCCCTGGGGGATGGGCCGCCCACGGACGATCCGGTACCCGCTGCGGCGCCCACTGTGACCTTCGCAACGCCCGCCGCAGCGGGCGATTCCTTCTCCCACGCACCGCACCGCCGCCTTCCCTGTCTCACCTGCCATACCACCACGAGCAAGAAAGGCATCCTCACCTTCGAGCGGCCGCGCGGCTGCCAGATCTGTCATCATCAGGCCCCAGCCTCCAGCCGGTGCGCCACCTGTCACAGCCCGGACGAGCTCGCGCGGCCGCTCCCGGTGTCCGTGGCGGTGACGGTGGGGACTCACCCGACGAACGTGCGCGCCGCGAGCTTCGATCATCGCGCGCACAGTTCGCGTGCGTGCACCGAGTGCCACACGACGCCGGTGACGATGGCGCCCGCCGCAGCGGTCGTCACCTGCCGGAACTGCCACGAGCAGCACCATGCTGCGGGACCCGCCTGCGCATCGTGTCACGCGGGATCCGACATCCGGCCGGCGCACGCGCGGCCGGTCGAGGCGCACCGCGCCTGTGATGCCTGCCATCTTCCGGCGACGGTCGCGCGGCTCGTACCGGACCGGCAGCTCTGCCTGACCTGCCACCAGCCGCAGGCGAATCACTACGCAGATCGCGAGTGCACCACCTGCCATTTCCAGAGCTCGCCGGACGCGTACCGCGGTCACCTGTTGAAGGCGCGGGCGTCATGACGCCGCGCCTGGCCACTCTCGCGAGCCTGGTTCTCGGAGCGTCGGCGCCACTCGCGGCGCAGGGATACCGCGTGCGGCTGGATACGCATTTCCAGACCGCCGCTTTCCGCGGCATCCAGGCCGATAGCATTCTCGCGGCCGACGCGGTGGTGAGCCCCTCCGGCGGCACGGAGTCGGCGGACGGATTTGCCGTCACCTGTGGCTTCAACGGGTACTGTCGCTTCTTCCGGCCGGGCCCCCGCCTGCACGCATCACCGCTGGTGCAGCAGGCCGACGTGACCGCGTGGGGGTTCGGGGTGCCCGGGCTGAGCATGCGGGCCAACGCACGCGCGCTCACCGATCTCACCGCCGGGAATGCATGGCCGGAAACGGAGCCGGCGCTGCAGCTGCTCGAGGGTTACGCCGAGTACGCCGTGGCTGCCGTGACGGCGCGGGCCGGCCGACAGATGTTCACCACGCGCCTCGGTCCCACCGGCTTCGACGGAGGTCGCGTGCTTCTGCGGAGCGCGCGGCTGCACCTCGACGGCGAGGTCTTCGGCGGCTGGGGACTGGCGCGTGCCACCGCCCTCCCGATCACGAGCCCGGACCTCAATCCTCTCGACGAGTTCCGCCCGACCGGACGCGGGCTGGTCTTCGGCGGTGCACTCGGCTGGAGCGCGGCTCGTGCGTCGCTTCGGGCCGACTACATCCGCGAGCTAGAGAGCGATACCCGCTACTTCATCTCGGAGCGAGCGGCGGTCTCGGCGGAGATCCGGCCTGCGGTCCGGTGGAGTGTCGCCGGCGGCGCGGAGTACGACTTCGCGCAGGGATGGTGGGGCACTGCCGACGCGCAGCTGCGCTACGCATCGCCGATGCTGACGGTGAGCCTCGCCGGGCGGCACTACCGGCCTCACTTCGATCTCTGGACGATCTGGGGGGCGTTCAGTCCGGTTCCCTACAATTCCGGCACGGCGGCGGTCTGGGTGCGCCCGATTGCGCGGCTCGAACTGAGGGCGAGCGGGGAGCTCTACGATTTCGCGGCGACCGAGACGGAGACGCCGCTGGTGGACGTGGAAGGGGACGGCTGGCGAACCGGCGTCGGCGCCACGGTGACGATCGCGCCGGGGTGGAGCGCCGATGCCGATCTGCACGCGGAGTTCGGGCCTGGCGCGTCGTCCCGGCAGCTGGAAGGGGCAGTGACGTACTCTCCGGCACCGCCGGTGTCGCTGTCGGCGCGCGTCGCGTCGCTCCGGCGGCCGCTCGAGTTCCGGTACGATGACGCGGCGGTAACGATGTTCGCCTTCGATGCGAGCTTCCCGCTTGGGGCGCGGCTTCGGTTCGGGGTGGGCGCGGCGCATTTCAGCGAAGAGCGCCGGCGGCCCGATGCCGCGGCGTTCGACTGGAACCAGACGCGCCTCTACGCTCGCGTTACGGCGCTGTTCGGCAGCTCCGCCGATCGGCTGCCGCTCCCGCCCGCGCGTCGGGTACGGCGGAACGCGGGAGAGACTCCGTGAGGCGATGGGGCGTGGGAACGGCGGGAAGCTGGCGGCGGAAGGGCGTTGCGGCCGTGGTGCTCAGCGTCGGCGCCGCCGGTGCCGTTGCCGCCGCGCATCTCGCCCGGCGCACCGACGACTTCAGCCACGCGAAGCATCGGGCGCTCTTCCCCTCGTGCGAGGGGTGCCATGTCGGCGTCACGACCGCGGGCGGCAATCCATGGCCTGCGCCAGCGGTATGCGCGACCTGTCACGACGGGACGATCGAACGGCGGACCGACTGGCAGCCGCCGGTCGCGCTGCCGCGCACCAATCTGCGATTCGATCACGCCGAGCACCGGCAGGAGGCAGCGGCCCACCGCCCGGGGATCGCCGACTCGGCGGCGCGCTGCGCCAGCTGCCACATCGAGCAGGGGCGGCCCTGGATGCAGGTCCGGCTCGCCGCGGTGCAGAATTGCCTGGACTGTCACGGCGTCACGGCGTCGCACGTCGAGGCCCCCGATACCGCGTGCGCCACCTGCCACCTGCCGCTCGCGAGAGCCGATCGGCTCGTGACCGCCGACGTCGCTCGCTTTCCGGAGCCGGCGTCGCATCGCGACAGCAGCTTCCATGGAGTGGGCCACGGCAAGCTGGCTCGCGGAGCCGCAGGGATGGGAGTGGCCGCCTCGTGCGCGACCTGCCACGCGCGCGACTTCTGCGCCGCCTGCCATGTGAACGCCCCTGAAGTTCCGGTCATTCAGGCGCTCGCGCCGGATCCGCGGTCGCTGGCGATCACGGCGACTCTCAAGGCGCCGCCGTCCCACGCGCAGCCGGAGTTCGTGCGGACGCACGGGGCAGAGGCCCGGCAGGGTACCTGCGCCTTCTGCCACACGCGCGAGAGCTGCGCCACCTGCCATCGCGAGTCACCGCCGCGGGCGGTGGCGGCGCTGCGCGCCGCGGGGCCGGGCCGGGGGGCCGGTGCGGTGGTGGTGCGCCGTCGGCCGGCCACGCATGGGGCAGACTTCGCGGAGTCGCACGCCGCGATCGCGCGGGCGACTCCGCGTACGTGCGCGAGCTGCCACGCCCGCGCCGAGTGTCTGAGCTGCCACCGGCCGGATGCCGGCTCCTCCGCCGGCGAGTACCATCCGGCAGGGTTCCTGACGCGGCATCCGGCCGCGGCCTACGCGCGCCAGACCTCGTGCGCGGGATGTCACAATCAGTCCACCTTCTGTGCCGCCTGCCACGAGCGCGCCGGACTCGTCTCGAGCAGCGCGCTCCGGGCCGGCTATCACGACACCAAGCCGGGGTTCATCCTGGGCCACGGGCAGGCCGCGCGGCAGAGCCTGGAGACCTGCACCTCATGTCACGCCGAGCGGGACTGCCTGACGTGTCATGCTGCCAATGGCGGGCGGCGCTTCAATCCGCATGGGCCGGGATTCGATGCGGCGCGGCTCCGCCGGAAGAATCCGGGCATGTGCACAGCCTGCCACGGTCAGGCGATACCGGGCGACTAGCGGCTGAGCGTCACGCCGAGGGCGATCGAGCGCCGCCAGCTCGGGCGGAGCTCGAACTCCTCCGGCAGATCCGCGGCCTCGAAGATCGAGGCCGTCCGCCCCACGCCGGCGCGGGCGACCAGCGCCGCCGCACCACCCAGCGGTGCCGCCACGGTGGCGCTGATCTCCCCGCCGACCCGCCAGCGGGTTGGTCCCTCCGACCACGACCACCGGTCGATGACGGGCCCGCCTCCCAGATACAAGCCGCCGGCGCCGAGTGATGTGAGCCGCCAGGAGACTGCCGGCGCGAGCTCCAGGAGCTGCAACGCCCCTCCATAGCCGATGACCGTCGCGTCCCGCCCGACGAGGGCCGGGTCGGCTTCTCCGTACATCACTCCGATCCCGACTCCGAGTCGATCCAGGCCGCGCTCGATCCGGAGACCGAGCGTGGCGGGGCGGAACGGCCGGAACGCGCCGCTGCTGTCGGAGGAGGTATCCACGCTGCTGCCTCCGAACCGGATCTCGCCGGCTTCGAGCGCGAGGCGCCAGCGATTGGTCTGGCCGCATGCCGGCGTCGCCGCGGCGAGGCAACAGGTGAGAATGAGCAGTGTGCGCACACGGCCTCCGGTCGGGTCAGTGGATGTCGAGCTTCAAGGCGGCGTTGGTGTTGAGCGTCTTGTCGAGGACCGTCCAGTTGGTCTGCGTGTGGTAGCGTCCGATGACCGAATCGGACACGGCGATCCCCACGATGTCGTCGTTCGACTTGAGGAAGCTGTACGCGGAGCTCAGCAGCGAGCTCCCCGACCTGGCGGCGCGCAGGATCTTCTGGATGCCGCTGAGCGTCAGGATGTCTTCGTCCTTGGCCGCCTTGTAGTTGGCGTAGGCGTCGCTGATCGCCTTGATCAGCGCGCTGCCGCGGTCGCTGTCGGTGCGGATGCCGCACGCCGTGTCATCGTCCTCGATGGCGAAGATCACGAATGACCGGCCGGGATACGCGGTGGAGAAGGCGTTCATCTGCGCGGTCGAGAAGAGCAGCTGCGAGCCGCTCCACGTCAGCTGGTTCATGTCCCAGGTATACGGAGCCGCCGCCTTCTCCCCGACGCACTGGAACGACGCCAGGTTGGTCGTGTCTCCCGGCTGGGCCGGGCCCATGATGTGGATCTCAAACTCGGGCGAGCCCTTCAACCAACCCTCAAAATCCTGCGCATACTGGGCATAGGTCAGGTACAGCCCGGTGGTCGTCGTCGTGCCGCCGCCGCCCGAGAGGCAGTCCTCCGGTGTCGCGCACTGCATCCGCGCCGGCCCGGGGACACGATCGAAGTTCGTCTCCGCCGGCTCGACCGCGAGCACGGGCGTGGCCGGCGGCTGTGCCGGATCGAGGAGGCGGCGACCGCCGTCCGGATTGAAGGCGATCGGCGCCTCGTGGTCTTCGATGGCGGTGGCGACCAGGAGATCAGCGCCGCCGGTCCACCCTGCGCGGTGGGCCGGCACCGGCAGGTACATCTCGAGCGCGCCGGCGGCCGCGGCATCCGCTGCGACGGCCGCGGTGCTCTCGCCGGCCGCGGCGGCCAGGGCGTCGAGTGCCCGCCCGCCGTCGGCCTGGAGGAACCGCTGAAACTGGACCTTGTGCTCGGCGAACGGAGAACGGTCGAGCTCGGTCTTCACGTATGCGCGAAAAGCCGGATCACGGAGCGCGAGGGCGACGCGCCGGGCGAGCGCCTCGAGATGCACCTCGTCGGCGCGCGCCGCGGCCGACGGAACGTTGAGCTTCAACGGGGCGGAGATCGCGGGTGCGGTGGGTGCTGCCGGCGCAGAGGATGCGGCCGTCGGCGGGTCATGGTCGGCGCACGCCGCGGCGGCGAGCGCGAGTATGGTGCAGGGGATCAGACGGGGGAGCATGGAGCCTCCTTGGGTGAGGGTGCGGACCCAAGGTGGCACTGCCCTGATGGTGCGACGGGATCGGCTTTACGCGTTCCGCGGCGAAAGATTTGGCGCGATCAGCATTCGAGATCCTGCATGCGGCGCATGCCAAGGCGGAGCGAAAGCACGGCGGTGCCCGCGCAGAGACCGAGGACCGCGATGAGCGCGACGGCGACCTGCCCGCTCATGCCGAAGGTCTCCCCGAACTGGCTGGCCCGGAGGTACGACGCCACCGGGACCGCCTCGATCGTAATGATGAGCCCGAGCAGGCTCACGGCGCTCATCATGAAGGCGACGCCGCCGAAGCTGGTAGGAATCTGCGCCGCGTTCTCGCTGGTGAACTGCGGGTAGAAGGTTCCGAAGGTGAGTGCCAGCGCCGTCGCCGCGAACGAGAAGAGCACGATCGTTCCCGCGCTCACCACCAGCATGAACGGCGAGGCTCGCAGCATCACGTCGGTCACGAGGGTGATGACCAGGCCGAGCACCGCGAGGGGCACGGCGGTCATCCAGTACTTGCTCCGGAAGAGCGAGCGGGGGTCGACGGGCGCCGACCGCAGGAGCCACATCTGCCGTCCCTCGAGCGAGATCGCCGGGAAGACGAAGCGCGCTGCGATGGCGGCGAGCACGAAGCCGGACAGCCCCAGGTTGAGGAACACGACCAGCGTCACGAGGAAGAGCGGCGCCCTTCCGTGGGAGAAGATCGGCAGGGCCCGGATGTTGAGGATGTAGACGGCGATCAGGAGCACCACCAGGATGAGCTGGCCCCACTGCGTCGGGTCGCGGAAGAAGAGCCGCAGGTCCTTCAGCACGAACTCGCGCCGCGCAGTCGGGAGCGGCGCAAGGAGAGCCGCCACCATGCGTCGCCCCACCGTGTCGGTCCCGAACCGCTCCGCCCCCTCCCGCGCGAGACTGTAGCCGGCACGGAAGAGCCGGCCATGCAGCCATCCGCCCATGATGACGAATGCCGCCGCCGTGGTGTAGAGCAGGACAATCGGCAGTGGGTCCGCCACGTGGCTGAGCCAGTTCATGAGCATGTCGGACACCCAGCGCGTCGGCATGAACGGGCCGGCAGGCACGTGGAGCGCCGCCAGCGACTGGGCGATCTGGCTCATGCCGCCCGGCTGAAAAAGCAGCTCGGGCCGGACGATGCGGATGAGCAGCACGAGCCCGCCGGCCGCGGCGATGGCGACGACC
Organism: Bacillota bacterium; assembly: GCA_050257015.1. Lineage (GTDB taxonomy): Bacteria > Gemmatimonadota > Gemmatimonadetes > Gemmatimonadales > GWC2-71-9 > JAICUF01. The sequence continues at coordinate 19,135 of JBLMWC010000189.1, forward strand.
CCCAGGAGGTCGCGTGTCCGCCGGGCCGGGAAGATGTTGACCAGCAGCAGCATCAGCGCCGCGCCGGCGACCGCCGGCAGCACGAAGAACGGGACCAGCGCCGCCACAGCGACGAGGAGGAAGAGCGGCCCGCCGTGGAAGACGACGCCGTAGGCCGCCAGCACCGGCAGCGCGAGCAGCGCGATCATCCACGACGCGTGCACCGCGGTCTCGACCAGCTTCGACAGATAGAGCCGGAACCAGTTGAGCGGCGCCGCGACCAGCAGATCGAGGTCGCGCGCGAGAAAGAAGGTGGAGAGCGCGGCGATCAGGTTCGAGAGCAGGAGAATCGACGCGAACCCGACCAGCAGCGCATCGAGGATCTTCTGCGCGAGCAGCATCCCGACCTCGAGCCCGCTCAGATAGTGCAGGACCCGCCAGGAGATTCCGAACAGTATTCCCCAGAAGCCGAGTGCAAGCGCACCGAAGAGCGCGGCGGAGCCGATCTCGCCGCCTCGCACCCATCGGCCGAACTGGCCGCGCCACTTGGGCGCCAGCACCGTCCACACCCCCGGCGCGCGGCCGAGTGGCGGGACCGGATACTCAGACATCGAGGATGGCGTCGAGCGCGTGCGGGGGACGGGCGCCGGTGAGCCGGAGGAAGATGTCCTCCAGGCTCTCGTCGCCCGAGGAGCTCTGTGTCCGGAGCTCATCCATGCTGCCCTCGGCCACGATCCGTCCTCGGGCGATGATGGCGATGCGGTCGCACATGAGCTCGGCGACCTCGAGGGTATGCGTGCTCATGAGCACGGTCCCGCCCCGGCGTACGAACGCCCGGAAGAGATCCTTCAGCACCCGCGCGCCGACCGGATCGAGTCCTACCATCGGCTCGTCCACGACGATGAGCTGCGGGCGGTGCACGAACGCGCTCGCGATGACGAGCTTCTGCCGCATCCCGTGGCTGTACGCGCCGGTGATCTCATCACGCCACGGGCCGAGCTCGAAGAGCTCCAGCAGCTCGTCCATCCGTCGCTCGACCGCCGTCCCCTCCTGCCCGTACAGCGCCGCCACGAAGCGCAGGAACTCCGCCCCGGTGAGCTTGTCGTACACGAAGGGGCGGTCGGGGATGTAGCCGATCATCGCCTTGATCGCCTGCGGCTCGCGCCACGTCTCGATCCCCGCGATCTCGATCGACCCACCGGTGGGTCGAAGGATGCCGGCGATCATGCGCATCGTCGTCGTCTTCCCGGCGCCGTTGGGGCCAAGGAAGCCGAAGAGAGTCCCGCGCGGAACGGTAAGATCGAGGTGGTCGACGGCGGTAAACCCGCCGTACCGTTTGACGAGCCCGGTGAGCTGGATCATGCGCCCCGGAGTCCGCACCCGGCGTGCCATGCGGCGCTGACCGCCCGGGGTGCCGTTTCAGGGGGTTGCGCGGCCTCCGAGTGGCGCTGGCGCCACACCAGCCAGCCCAGGGCCGCCAGCCAGAGGAGGATGATGATGGCCCCGATGACGTGAAGCCGCCTCACCGCCGGCTCCTCAGCACCGCCTCCGCCGTCTCCCGCTCGTGGTCCTTCTCGACCACGATGGTGAGGTCGAGTCCGGCCTCGTCCCGGGGAAAGGTGCGGGCGAGCAGCATCACCGATTCTTCGAGCGAGAGCTGCCCCGGCCCGACGCCGACCGGCGGCGACGCGACGGTGCCGAGCCCCCACTCGGCCGCGCGCTGCCAGGCGGAGACCAGCGCGCGGCGGATCGTATCGGCGCTCACCGGAGTGGTCGCGTCCTGGAGCACCAGGTGGAGAACGAACGGGGCGGCGAGATCGCCGCCGCCGGTGACGACGGCCGCCCCGGCATCGAGCGGCATCCCGACGCGGCGGAGCGTCGCGAACCGCGCGCCGCCCTGCTCGTCGAGCCGCCGCATCGCCGGCGTCAGCGCCTGCAGTGACGCGTCGGCCGGACGCAGCACAGCGTCGGCCTCGATGAACGCGAGGTCATCCACGACTACACGAATCTGGCTCGGCATGCCGTATGGTAGGGACCGGCCGCCCAAACGGGAAGCCGGTCCCGGATTCGGCCGGGTGGCGGAGTTGAAGCCGCCGTCGGCTTCGGGTACCTTTCGGGGCTATGGCCCAGGAACATCTCGTCGTGCGAGGCGCACGAGAGCACAATCTGAAGGACATCACGGTTTCGATTCCGCGAAACCGCCTCACCGTGATCACCGGTCTCTCGGGATCGGGCAAGAGCTCCCTCGCATTCGACACGATCTACGCCGAAGGCCAGCGCCGCTACGTCGAGTCGCTGTCGGCGTACGCGCGCCAGTTTCTCGGCCTCATGGAGAAGCCGGACGTCGACGCGATCGAGGGCCTCTCGCCCGCAATCTCCATCGAGCAGAAGACGACCGGCCAGAATCCGCGCTCGACCGTCGGCACCGTCACCGAGATCTACGACTACCTGCGACTGCTCTGGGCCCGGGCCGGCACACCGCACTGCCCGAATGACGGCAGCCCCGTCTCCCGCCAGAGCGCATCGCAGATCACCGACGCCGTGCTGGGCTGGCCCGAGGGAACCCGCATCGAGCTGCTCGCACCGCTCGTGCGCGGCAGGAAGGGCGAATTCCGCGACCTGTTCGAGGACGTGCGGAAGCGCGGCTTCGTGCGTGCGCGGGTGGATGGCGAGACGTTCGACCTGAACGCCGTCCCACCGCTGAATCGGCGCCAGAACCACGACATCGCCGTCATCGTGGACCGTCTCGTCGTGCGCGCCGCCGACCGCTCCCGGCTCAACGACTCCATCGAGACCGCGCTCCGCGAGGCGGACGGCATCGTCGAGGTCGTGCGCCATGACGGCAAGGCGCCGGTCTCCGTGATGTTCTCGGAGCGATTCGCCTGTCCGGTCTGCGGCCTCTCCATGCCGGAGCTCGAGCCGAGACAGTTCTCGTTCAACTCGCCGTTCGGCGTCTGCCCCGACTGCAACGGGCTGGGCACGCGAAAGGAAGTGAACGCCGATCTGATCCTGGGCGACCCCAGCATCTCGATCCTCGAGGGCGTCATCCTTCCCTGGGGCGAGCCGTCGGGCTATCTGCGGAAGGTCGTCCTGCCGACGCTGGCGAAGGCATTCAAGTTCGAGCTCAACGCCCCCTGGGGCGAGCACTCGGAATCGGCGAAGCGTGCGCTCCTGCTCGGGGCGCCCGGCCGCTTCCGCTTCGCCGCCGACGGCGGGCGCGGGCGGGGCGAGTACGAGAGCGAGTGGGAAGGCGTGCTCCGGAATGTCGAGCGCCGCTACCGCGAATCCACCAGTGACGCGGTGCGGCTCTCGCTGGAGGAGTTCCTGGTGGAGCAGCCCTGCGCCACCTGCCACGGCAAGCGGCTCAAGCCGGAGAGTCTCGCCGTGCTCGTCGAGGGACGCGGCATCGGCGACGTGGTGGACCTCTCGGTGGACCGCGCCGTCGAATTCTTCGAGGCGATCCCGCTCCGCGCGCCCGGGCGCGCCGGGCTCGACCCGGAGATCGCGGGGCCGATCCTCAAGGAGGTCGCCGACCGGCTCCGCTTCCTGCGTGACGTCGGGCTGGGCTACCTCACGCTGGGGCGCGGTGCGTCATCGCTCAGCGGAGGCGAGATGCAGCGCATCCGGCTCGCCACCCAGATCGGCTCCCGTCTCGTCGGCGTGCTCTACATCCTCGACGAGCCCAGCATCGGTCTCCATCAGCGCGACAACGAGCGCCTGCTCGGGACTCTCCGGGGCCTCCGCGATCTGGGCAACACCGTCATCGTCGTCGAGCACGACGAAGACACGATTCGGAGCGCCGACCACGTCATCGATCTCGGCCCCCGCGCCGGGCGGCTCGGCGGCGAGGTCGTGGCCGAGGGAACGGTGGACGATGTCATCGCGGCGCCCGAATCGCTGACCGGGCGGTACCTGCGTGGCGAGCTTCGCGTCGCGGTGCCGGCGAAGCGGCGGAAGCCGGAGCCGGGCCGCCGGCTTCGCATCGCCGGCGCCCGGGCCAACAATCTCCGCGACCTCACCGTCGATTTCCCGCTCGGCGTATTCACCGCGGTGACGGGGGTGTCGGGGTCGGGGAAGTCGACGCTGATCACCGACATTCTCTACCAGTCGCTGGCGCGGCACTTCTATCGCGCCAAGGTGATCCCCGGTGCGCACACCAGGATCGAGGGGCTGGATCTGATCGACAAGGTCATCGACATCGACCAGAGCCCGATCGGCCGGACGCCACGCTCGAATCCGGCGACCTACACCGGCCTCTTCACCCCGATCCGCGAGCTCTTCACCCAGCTTCCGGACGCCAAGATGCGCGGGTACGGCCCCGGGCGTTTTTCCTTCAACGTGAAGGGCGGACGCTGCGAGGCCTGCCAGGGCGATGGGCTCGTCAAGATCGAGATGCACTTCCTCCCCGACGTCTACGTTCCCTGCGAGGTGTGCAAGGGCCGGCGCTACAACCGCGAGACGCTGGAGGTACGGTACAAGGGGCGGAGCATCGCAGACGTCCTCGATCTCACGGTATCGGACGCGCTCGAGTTCTTCACCACCCAGCGGCGGATCGCCGACAAGCTGGAGCTGCTGAATGACGTGGGGCTCGGATACCTCCACCTGGGCCAGGCGGCGACCACCCTCTCCGGCGGCGAGGCGCAGCGCGTGAAGCTGGCCACGGAGCTCGCCAAGCGTGACACCGGCCGGACGCTCTACATCCTCGATGAGCCGACGACCGGGCTTCACTTCGAGGACGTGCGGCTCCTGCTCGAGGTGCTGCATCGACTGGTGGACAAGGGAAACTCGGTGATCGTGATCGAGCACAATCTCGACGTGATCAAGACGGCCGACTGGGTGATCGACCTGGGGCCGGAAGGCGGCGAGGGCGGCGGCCGGATCGTTGCGCAAGGCACCCCCGAGCAGGTGGCGAAGGCGGCCGGGAGTCACACCGGGGAGTTCATCCGGAAGGCGCTCAGCGCATAGTCCCTCTCCTCCGAGTCCCCCACCTAGGCCCGCCGGCCGGTTATCGGTAAATTGGGAGTCCCCCCGAATGGAGGATCTCATGCGCTACGACGAGATCGTTTCGGTGCTGGGCTACGCCGGCGGCCATGACCAGGTAGTCCGGATCACCACCACCGACCAGCACGAAGTCGTGGGGATACCCACCAGCGTCGATACCCACGTGACGGCTCATGAGGTCTATCTCAGGCCGGCCGACCCCAGTGACATCGAGATCGCGGTCTCGCTGGCTGCCATCAGCTCGGTCGAGCTGGTCTAGCGGCACCCCCATATAATGAAGGCGGAGCCAAACGTCTCGGGATGAAACATTTGGCTCCGCCCTGCCGTACGGGGCACGTCTCCCCGAGTTGAGGAACCGATGGAAGGCATACTCGCACTCAGCATTCCGATCGTGGCGATCCTGACCTTCGGGGCGGTGTTCATCGCCCGGGGCCCGATCGGGCACGCCGTCGCCCGCGCGATCAGCGGTCACGCTGGCGAGACGGAGGTCGAGGTGGCCGAGCTGCGGGAGCAGGTGTCCCAGCTCCGGCTCGAAATGACGGAGATGGAAGAGCGGCTCGACTTCGCGGAGCGTCTGCTGGCGCGGCCGGCCGGTACCGAGCGCCTCCAGGCCTGAGGGACTAATGGAAGACATTCTCGCGATCATCTTTCTCTTCGGCGGCGCGACGCTGACGCTCCTGGCGTTCAGCCCGGTCGGCCGCGCGCTGGCGGACCGGATCCGCGGCCACGGGGCCCAGCCCGTCTACGACCCGGAGATGGTGGCCGAGCTGCAGGCGCTTCGGGCCGATGTCTCGGAGCTGCAGGAACGGGCCGATTTCACCGAGCGGCTGCTGGCGCGCAAGGCTGAGCCGGCTCAGCTCGCCGGCCCGCGGGACCCGGAGTAGCCGATGGATTTCGAGCGGATGCTGCAGCTGCTCGCCGTGCTGACGACGATCGGCGGCATGAGCACAGTCCTCTACGTCGGGGTCCGGTACGCCCTGGCGCGCATCAAGCGGATCGAGCGCGAAGGGGACGACAGGCACGTCGCGGCTTCTGCCGAAGTCTCCGGCCGCTTCGAGCGGCTGGAGCAGGAGGTCGCCGAGCTGCAGGATCGGCTCGACTTCGCCGAACGACTGCTGGCCCGGAGCGCCGAGCCGGAGCGGCTCGATGCCGGAAAGGAGTTCCATTGATGGTTCAGATTCCTACGCCGCCAGCACCGCCCTCCTTTCCCGATCCGGTCATCGTGAGCGGCGGAACGCATCTCGATTCGCCGGCGGTGGTGATGATCGTCGTGGTGCTGGTGGTTGCCGCTACGCTGGTGCTCTGGCCGCTGGTTCGCGCCCTGGCCCGGCGGCTGGAGGGGAAGGCTGGTGCCGGCGCGGCCCTGCAGGCGGAAGTCGACGAGCTCCGCGTCCGGGTGCATGAACTCGAAGCAGGCCAGAGCCGGATCCTCGACCTCGAGGAGAGGCTCGACTTCACCGAACGAATTCTCACCCAGAAGGAGCCGGCTCGGCTGCCGGATGTAACGTGAGGCAGGTGCCGTGATGCGAAAGTGGCTGGGAATCAGCGGCGTGGATTTCATCATTCAGGCCGCGGTCACGATCTGCGTGATCGGCATGTTCGTCGGCACCCCCGGCTACCCCGGGCGCGACGAGATGGTCACGTTCGGCGTTACGGGACTGTCGGTGCTGGTGCTCGCCATCCGCCGCCACCGCGCGCTTCGGCGTGGCGAGCTGGGCGAGACCACCGGCGAGCTGGGCGCGCGGCAGCTGGCCGAGCTGGACATGCGCGTGAGCGAGCTGGAAGCGGCGCAGCTCCGCGTGATGGAGCTCGAGGAGCGGGTCGATTTCGCCGAGCGGCTGCTGACCCGCCGGCCGGAGCAGGTCCTGCCCGCGGGTGACGAGGCGGGGGCTTCCTGAAGCGTGTACATTGTGGCGCGGGCACACCCCGAAGCCGGAGTCGTCGATGGTGACACGTGAGGACATACAGTCATGGCTCGACCGCCTCGACGGGGGCAGCGTGACCGCCCGTGAGGTCGAGCCCAACCTGTGGATCGCGAACACGCCGGATGGTGCCGAGGTCGTCGTGCACTACGCGCCACCGGTGCTGCTGATGCGGGTCCGGGTGATGGAGCTCCCGGCGGGCGGCGAGCGCCAGGGCGAGCTCTTCCGCCAGCTGCTCGAGCTCAACGTGCGCGACCTGGTGCACGGCTCGTACGGTCTCGAGGGAGACCACATCGTCCTCACCGACACCCTCGAGCTCGACAACCTGGATTACAACGAGTTCGAGGCGAGCTTCGACTCCGTGACGATGGCGCTGGCGTCGCACATGAGCGCGCTGGCTCCCTACCGCCAGAGGTAAGAGTCCATGGGCATCTTTGACCGGTTCTCGACCGTCCTGCGGTCGAACATCAACGACCTCATCTCGCGGGCCGAAAACCCGGAGAAGATGCTGAACCAGCTGATCCTCGACATGAAGGGTCAGCTGGCCAAGGCCAAGCAGGAGGTCGCCGGCGCGATCGCGGACGAGAAGAAGCTCCAGGCCGACGCCGAGGCGATGAAGAAGCAGGCGGAGAACTGGGAGCATCGCGCCATGCTGGCCGTGCAGGAAGGCCGGGACGACATGGCCAAGCAGGCGCTGATGCGCTACAACGAGAACCTCCAGGGCGCGCAGCAGCTCCACGAGACCTGGGTCAAGAGCAAGGCGGAGACGGAGGCGCTCAAGCTCTCGCTGCGCCAGCTCAACGACAAGATCGAGGAAGCCAAGCGCAAGAAGAACATCCTGGTGGCGCGCGCCAAGCGCGCGGAGGCGCAGCAGCGGATCCAGGAGACGATGTCGGGGATGTCGGACCGCAGCGCCTTCGAGTCGTTCGAGCGGATGACGGAGAAGATCGAGCAGAACGAGCGCAAGGCGATCGCGGCGGCGGAGCTCCAGGAGGAGTTCTCCGGCGACACGCTGGCCAAGCAGTTCGAGGCGCTGGAATACAAGGGCAACGCCGATCAGCAGCTGCTGGAGCTCAAGTCCCGCATGGGGCTGCTCAAGCCGGGTGGCGAAACACGCCAGCTCGGGAAGGGCGGCGAGACGATCCACGACGCCGAGCTCGTCGAAGACGGAGACGAAGGCACCGCCCACTGATGCCGCCGGCCGGCCCGGACACACGACGCGGTTTTCCCCTGACGGCGGCTCTGGCCGCCGTCTTGCTGATTGCGCTCGTCCTCAAGACCGCCGACGTTCTCCTCATCGTCTTCCTCGCCATCATCCTCGGCGTCTATCTCCGGGCGCTGGCGGACCTCCTGATCCGCCGCTTCCAGGTTCCCCATTTCCTCGGGCTTGCCGCGTCGGTGCTCCTCACCCTCGGCGCGCTGGTCGGCATCGTGCTGCTCATCGCGCCGGCGGTGGCGCAGCAGGTGCACGACCTGCTCGCGAACATGCCGAACTTCCTGGCCGCGCTCGACCAGAGCATCAACTCCATCGCTGAGCGCTTCCCGGTCTTCCGCCGCGGCCCCGAGGCCGCGGGCCAGCCGGGCGTGCTGGCGAGCTCGATCAACGAGCTGCTGACCGCGCTCCGCGGCGCGGTCGTTCCCTACCTGAAGTCGAGCCTCGAGGTGCTGATCGAGGGGGTGAGCGTGTTCGTCATGGCGCTCTACCTGGCGCGCCATCCGCGGATCTACACCGACGGCGCCGTGGCGCTCGTGCCGCCGGCCCGCCGCCCGCTCGCCCTCAGGATCCTGCCCGATCTGGGCACCACACTCCGCGCGTGGGTGGTCGGACAGATCACCGCCATGTTCATCCTGGGACTCCTGACGACGCTCGGGCTCTGGATCCTCGGCGTGCCGTACTTCCTCGCCTTCGGGGTCTTCGCCGGGGTGGCCGCGATTGTCCCGTTCTTCGGCACGCTCGTCTCGACGATCCTGCCCGCGCTCTTTGCGCTGAGCGTCGCCGGCGTGCCCAAGGCGCTGCTGGTCGCCGCGCTGGGTGTAGTGGTCCACCTCATCGAGGCCAACCTGGTCGCCCCGCAGGTCATGGAGCGCCAGGTGAACCTGCCCCCGGTCCTGACCATCGCCGGCGTGCTGCTCATGGGCCGCCTCTTCGGCACGATCGGCCTTCTCGTCGCCGTGCCGATTCTGGCGGTCATCATGGTCCTCGTCCGGCATATTCTTCTGGGTGAGCTGTACGGCGATCCGGTCAGCGCGCTGGCGCCGTCCGGTACCGTGTCGCCGGAGCAGCCCCGTACCGTCGCCCCGTCCACCCCACCGCCGAGCCGATGAACGCATCCCGCTACCTGATCATTGCCGACGGCGACTTCGCGCCGATGACGTCGAAGACCGCCAACTCCATCATTCGCTATCTGCCGGAACGGGTCGTCGCGGTGCTGGACCGCAAGCAGGCCGGGCGGACCGCCGAGCAGGTGCTCGGCTTCGGGGGCGCGATCCCGGTCGTTGGCTCGATGCGCGAGGGACTGGCGCTCAAGCCGGATGCGGTGCTCATCGGCATCGCGCCGTCGGGCGGGCGGCTCCCCGCGGACTGGCACGCGTGGCTCGCCGAGGCGCTGGACGCCGGGTGCGACATCGTTAGCGGCCTGCACACCTTTCTGGGTGACGATCCGGTGCTGGCGGAGAAGGCGCGCCGGAACGGCCGCACCATCAGCGATCTCCGGAAGCCGCCGGCCGACCTTCCGGTGGCGTCGGGCCTCGCCAAGGAGGTCGAGGCGCTGGTCGTCCTCGCGGTGGGGACCGACTGCAACGTCGGCAAGATGACGGCTCAGCTTCAGCTCGCTGCATCGCTCAACGCCGCGGGACTTCGGACCAGGTTCGTCGCCACCGGGCAGACCGGGATCATGATCGAGGGCTGGGGGATCGCGGTGGACGCGGTGGTCGCCGACTTCATCGCCGGCGCGGCCGAGCGGCTGACGCTCGAGGGCAGCAAGGGCGCCGACGTCGTGCTAGTCGAAGGGCAGGGGAGCATCAACCATCCCGGGTATTCCGGCGTGACCCTCGGTCTGCTGCACGGCTCCTGTCCCGACGCGCTCATCCTCTGCCACCAGGCGAGCCGCCGCTACATCGGCGACTATCGCGAGGCGGCCTGGCTCGAGCTTCCGCCGTTGAGTGAGTACATCCGCCTCTACGAGATGATCGGCTCGGCGGTGCATCCCACGAAGGTGATCGGCATCTGCCTCAACACCTACGACATGAGCGAGGACGAGGCGCGGACGGCGTGCGAGGCCGCCGCCGCCGAGACCGGGCTGCCGGCTACCGATCCGGTGCGGTTCGATCCCGCGCCGCTGGTGGACGCGATCGCCGCCGCGCGGAAGCGGAAGGTGGAGAAGAGGACCGCGGCCGCGAAATGACCGAGGCGATCCGCCTCGAGGGGCTGGTCAAGGAGTATGCCGGCCCGCCCCGGGTGCGGGCACTCGCCGGCGTCGATCTCGCCGTCCGGGACGGCGAAGTCTTCGGTCTCCTCGGACCGAACGGGGCGGGGAAGACGACGACGGTGGGGGTCTGCACCACCCGGGTCCTGCCGACCGCCGGCCGGGCTACCGTGAAGGGTGTGGATGTCGTGGCCCATGCGCCCCGCGCGCGCCGCCTCATCGGGGTCGTGTCCCAGTACAACACCCTCGACCGGTCCTGCACCATCCGCGAAAATCTCTACTACCACTGCCGCTACTTCGGGATGGGCGGGGCCGAATCGAAGCAGCGGGCGGACGAGCTGCTGGAACAGTTCCGCCTTTCCGATCGCGCCGCCTCGATGCCGGAGCAGCTCTCCGGCGGACTGGCGCAGCGCGCGCAGGTGGCCCGGGCCATCGCGCACCGGCCGGCGGTCCTCTTTCTGGACGAGCCCACCGCCGGCCTCGATCCGCAGAGCCGCCTCGCGCTCTGGGAGCTGATCGAGGGGATGCGCGAGCTGGGCATCACCGTGCTGCTGACCACCCACTACATGGACGAGGCCGACCGGCTCAGCGACCGGGTCGCGATCATCGACGCCGGCCGTGTGCTGGTGTGCGATACGCCGGCGGCGCTCAAGCGGCAGGTCGGGGCGGAGACGGTGGTCGAGCTGCAGGTCGATGGTGACTTCGACGGTCTCGCCGCCGTGCTCAGCAAGATTCCGGGTGTGCGTGAGGTCGTGCCGGCCGACGGCGGCCTCCGGCTGATGGCCGCGAGTCGGGAAGGGCTGCTGGCACGGGTGGTGGAGGCGGCGGGACCCTGGACCCTCCGCGACGTCGCGACCAGCGAGCCGACGCTCGAGACTGTGTTCATCCAGCTGACCGGCAAGGCGCTCCGTGACTGACCACATCCGGCATCGCGGCTACGCCGGCGCCTTCAGCGGGCTCATGCGCCGCGATGCACGCGTCCTGGTTCGTAACTTCGCCCCGTTCGTGACGCGGACGGTCATGAATCCGCTGCTGTCGGTCTTCGTCTTCGCGTACGTCTTTCCCAAGATCGGCCAGGGGATGCGCGGCGCGGGGGCGAGCGGCGCCAGCTTCGCGACGATCCTCATGCCCGGCCTGATTGCCGTGGCGATGGTGTTCCAGGGAATCGCCGCCGTCGCGCTGCCGCTCTCGATGGAGCTGGGCGCCACGCGGGAGATCGAGGACCGAGTGCTGGCGCCGATCCCGAACTGGCTCGTTGCCGTCGAGAAGATCGTCTTCGGCGCGGTTCAAGGAGTGATCGCCGGGCTCGCGGTCTTTCCACTCGTCTATCTCATCCCGGCGACGCCGGTGGACATGCATGTGGAGAGCTGGCCGCTGCTCCTCGTGGTGATCGCCCTTGCGAGTCTCGCGTCCGGCGCGCTCGGCCTCGCGCTCGGGACGGTGGTCCGGCCACAGCATATCGGCCTCATGTTCGCCGTGGTCGTGGTCCCGATGACCTTCCTCGGCTGCGTCTACTATCCATGGGCCGCGCTGCATCCGATCCGCTGGCTCCAGATCGGGGTGCTGGTCAACCCGCTGGTCTACATGAGCGAGGGGCTGCGCGCGGCGCTCACTCCGGGCCTGCCCCACATGCCGGCGACGCTATTTCTGTCGGCGCTCGTTGCCGCCGTGCTCGTTCTCTCCTCGATCGGCGTCCGCGCCTTCCGCCGCCGCACCATCGACTAGCGCGATGATTCGCGCGCGCTCGCGGCCGAAGGGTGGCGACGGCGTGCTGCGACCGGGCGAGGTTTGCCCATGCCCGGCCCTTCGATCCTCCCGCTCGATCCGGGGACCCCACTCATCGAGGTACTCCGCGTGGCGCCGCCGGCGGAGCCCTGCGGCGTCTGGCTCGTCGGCCACGCCGCGAGGGAGCCGCTGGCCCGCCTTGGCGGAGCGCCGGCCGGCGGGAGCCTCCTCGTCAGGTCCGACCTGGGCTCCCTGCTTCGGTGCGTCAAGATTGTGGTGGTCGAGTTCGAGGGCCGGCTGGCGGCGATGCCGTCCACCGTGCTGGCCCTCGCTCGCATCCTGGAGATCGTGAGCGACGGTCCGCGACTCATGGAGTCGCTGGAGACCCGGACCCCGGAAGCAGTGCTGGCGGCGACGCGCGCCGGCGGACGGCGTGTAGCCGCGTCGCGCATCCGCTATGCGGGCGTTGACGTCCGCCCCGGGAGGCCTCTAGGTTAGGGCTCCGACCTCACTCGAGCCCGCTCCGGAGCCTCCTTGCTTCTGATCCGTACCGCCCCCGGACTGATCGCCCGCCTGGAGGAGCTCTTCAAGGTGGACGGCGCGGCGGTGCTGCGCGGCGCGTCGCAGCTGATCGGGATCTGGCTGCTGGCGTGGTTCGCCCTCCGCCTGGTGCGGCTGGCGGCACGGCGGATTGAGCAGGCGGTCAACGATCACGATGCCGTCATCTCGGTCCGGGAGAAGCGCGGGCAGACGATTTCCCAGCTTCTGCGGAGCGCCGGGCGGATCGTCGTCCTCACGATCGCCATCCTGCTGTCGCTCAATGTCTTCATCAACATCGGCCCGCTGCTCGGCGGCGCCGCCGTCATCGGGCTCGCCATCTCGTTCGGCGCGCAGAGTCTGGTGAAGGACATCATCGCGGGCTTCTTCATGCTGGTCGAGGATCAGTTCGCCCTGGGCGACGTGATCGAGGCGTCGGGGAAGAGCGGCGTGGTCGAGAAGATCACGCTCCGCGTGGTGGTGCTCAGGGACCTCGACGGCACGCTGCACACGATTCCGAACGGTGAGATCAAGACGGTGAGCAACAAGACGCGCGGCTGGTCCCGCGCGGTGGTGGATGTCTCGATCGCCTACGGCGAGGACGTGGACCGCGCCATCGACGTGATTCGCGACGAGGCCGAGCGGCTGGCCCACGATGAGGAGTGGGCGGCGCTGCTCGACGGGGTGCCGGAGGTCTGGGGCGTGGAGGCGGTCAGCGACACATCGACGATCGTCCGGATGGTGGCCAAGACGCAGCCCGGTTCGCACTGGGGAGTCCAGCGGGAGTTCCGCCGCCGGATCAAGAACCGGCTCGACGCCGAAGGGATCAAGACGCCGGCCCCGCGCACCCAGGTGAAGCTGCAGGTCGAGCCCGGCATCTCCGCCACGGCGGGGCAATGACGCTCCATCTCTACAACACGATGAGCCGCGAAGTCGAGCGGTTCGAACCGCTCGCGCCCGGGCGCGTCTCGCTCTACACCTGCGGGCCGACGGTCTACAACTTCGCCCACATCGGGAACTTCCGGACCTTCCTCTTCGAGGACCTGCTCCGCCGCTGGCTCGAGGCGAGCGGGTACGACGTCTTCCACGTCATGAACCTCACCGACGTGGACGACAAGACGATCAAGGGCGCCGCACAGGCGGGAGCGCCGCTCCGGCAGCACGTCGAGCAGTTCATCTCCGCGTTCCATGAGGACCGGCGCTATCTCCGGATCCGCGACGCGTCGGCGTATCCGCGGGCCACCGATTTCATCCCCGCGATGGTGCGGCTGGTGCAGGGGCTGATCGATCGCGGGATCGCGTACCGCGGTGATGACGGGTCGGTCTACTTCGCCATCGACCGGTTCCCGGCCTATGGGAAGCTTTCGCGGCTCGACACTCGCGAGCTCCGCGCGGGGGCGAGCGAGCGCGTAAGCGCCGACGAGTACGCCAAGGAGGATGCCCGCGACTTCGCGCTCTGGAAGGCGGCGAAACCGGAGGACGAGGCGGTCGCCGCCGCGTGGGATGCTCCGTTCGGCCGCGGGCGGCCGGGATGGCACCTCGAGTGCTCGGCGATGGCGCTCGACCTGCTCAGGGAGAAGTGGGGCGGGGAAGTGCTCGACATTCATGCCGGCGGGGTGGACCTGATCTTCCCGCACCACGAGGATGAGATCGCGCAGAGCTGCGCCTTCACCGGCGAGCCGGAGTTCGCGCGCTACTGGATGCACGGCGAGTTCCTGACGCTCTCCGGCACCAAGATGTCGAAGCGATTCGGCAACATCCTCACGGCGCGCGACCTTCAGGTCGAGGGGGTGGATCCCGGTGCGGTGCGCCTGCTCATCTTCAACACGCACTACCGCCAGAAGCTTGACTGGTCGGATGACGCGCTCGAGGCGGCGCGGGAGGGTTCCCGCCGGCTGGGCGAGTTCCGCGACCGTATCCGGAAGGCGGCGGCGGCCGGCACGTCGGAGGACGCGATGTTCGTCGAGTCGGCCGCGGTGTTCCGGCGCGACTTCACGGCGGCGCTCGACGACGACCTGAACGCGCCCCGCGGGCTGGCGGCGCTGTTCGGCTTCGCGCGAGAGGGGAACCGGCTGCTGGACGAGGGGCGGGTGCCGGGGAAGCAGGCGCTCGACGCGCTGGCACTCGCGGACGCGGTGCTCGATGTGATGCCGGCCGCCGCCAGCCGGCTCGAGGTGGGTGCGGGAGCGGCGGCGGGCGGCGGGGCGTTGCCCGAGACGCCGCCGAGTGCTGCCGATTCCCCGGCCCGGGACGCCTGGGCGCTGGCATGGGCAGCCAGGCGCCGCGAGGCGAAGCTCGCACGAAACTACGCGGAGGCGGATCGGATCCGGGAACTGCTCAGGGCGGCCGGCTACGACGTCCGGGATGGCAGGTCGGGGGTGGAGATCGTGCGGCTGGCCGTGTAAAAAAGGGGCCGGATCAGGCCCCCTCCGCAATTCGCAGGCCCCGCCAGTTGACTCACCGCAAGTCGCCATGTATCATAGGAGTCTGTCTTTTTCGGCCTATTTCTCACGGTCGTAAACGGGCGCGACTCAGCTGGACAGCTCGCTGACGTAGCTCAATTGGCAGAGCAGCTGATTTGTAATCAGCAGGTTAGGGGTTCGATTCCCCTCGTCAGCTCGGTGGTGCTGGTGCAGGTGCCGAGGCCCGCATGCGACGCGCGAGCGGGGCACGTGGTGCGTGCGGCAGAGGGGATGCGGCAGCAGGTTCGGTGGGGTGACCGAGTGGCTAATGGTAGCAGACTGTAAATCTGCCGGGCTCTGCCCTACGTAGGTTCGAATCCTACCCCCACCATGGATGCCGGGCGAGGGCGCGCGGGTGTAGCTCAGTTGGTAGAGCATCAGCCTTCCAAGCTGAGGGTCGCGGGTTCGAGTCCCGTCGCCCGCTCTTTAGTCCCGAGGGGCGAAGCACCCGAGGGATCTCGGCGCCGGAACGCCGAGCAGGAGTTGTCGCTCGCGTAGCTCAGTTGGTAGAGCGCATCCTTGGTAAGGATGAGGTCCGCGGTTCAATCCCGCGCGCGAGCTTTAGTCGAGTGGTCAGGCGCTGTACGAATCATTGATCTGAGGATGCCATGGCGAAGGCCAAATTTGAGCGGACGAAGCCGCACGTGAACGTCGGGACGATCGGGCACGTGGACCACGGGAAGACGACGTTGACGGCGGCGATCACGACGATCCAGGCGGCCAAGGGG
>JBLMWC010000190.1:0-2820 GCA_050257015.1 Bacillota bacterium
CCCGCCAGCGCGATGGCGGCCCAGAGGATGGCGGTCATGGGCCTAATGTACGGCCGTTCTTGCCCTTGCCAACCGGGGCCCGTACGTTCCTGATCTCATGCCCTTCTCAGGATTCGGCCACAAGTCCGGCTGGGGAGCCGGCGGCCCGGACCCCGCCGGTACGGCGCTCGCCGAGGCGCAGCCACAGCCGATCGCGGCGGGGTTCCGCGGCAAGGTGGCGATCGTCACCGGCGGCGCCACCGGGCTCGGCCGCAGCATCGCCATGGAGTTCGGGCGGCAGGGCTGCCACGTCGCCTTCTGCTTCGTGAGCATGGCGGGCCGCGACGTGAACGAGCAGGCGCTCCTGACCGAGACCACGATCTCGGCGATGGGCGTGAACGTCTTCGCGTGCCGCTGCGACGTGCGCGATCCGCTGGCGGTCGAGCGCTTCGTGGCCGACACCAAGGCGAAGCTCGGCGCCGTGCACTACCTCATCAACAACGCCGGCATCGCGAGCGACGGCGCGCTCTGGCGGATGACCGACGAATCCTGGGAGAAGGTGATCGACACCAACGTCACCGGCACCTTCAACTGCATCCGCGCCGTCGCCGCCGAGTTCCGCCGCCAGCATTATGGAAAGATCGTGAACGTGAGCGCCCACCAGGCGACGCGTCCGGGGTTCGGCGTGAGCAACTACGCGGCGAGCAAGGCGGCGCTGCTCGGTCTCACCCGAGCGGCCGCGGTCGAGCTGGGGCCGTCGAACGTCAACGTGAACGCCGTGGCGCCGGGATTCATCCGCACCGAGCGCATGGGAATGCTGCCGCCCGAGGTGATCGAGAAGGCCCGCAAGAGCTCGGTGCTGGGCCGGGTCGCGGAGCCCGAGGACGTGGCCCGCGTGATTTCCTTCCTCTGCTCCGACGCCGCCCGCCACATCACCGGCCAGACGATCACGGTCGACGGCGGAATGTCGCTGGAATAGCCGACCGATGATGAATCCGATGATCCGACAGGCCCGCCTCAAGCCGGAGTTCGCCGCGCTCTATCCCGGGTTCGAGCCCGGGGTCTGGCGTCCCGCGGCCGAAGCCGCCGCCCAGGTGCTCGCGATGATGCGGTCGGCCAGCACCGCCTTCGAGGAGCGGGTGATGAACGAGCGGCATTTCGAGTTCCGCGGCGGCCTCCCCGGCCCCCGGCCGCACGTGCGCTCGCGCCTCGCCGACCGCGGCGGCGGGTGATTATCTTGCCGGTCCCTGCGGCCGGCGGCCGCGTCGCGGACCTACCCGGGGAAGACATCCAGTTGCATAAGCCCATTCGCCTCCCGCAGCACTGCCTCAAGATTCTCGGTCTCTCCCTCGCGCTGGCGTGCAGCCGGGGCCCGACCCCCGCCAGCGCGCCGGCGCCGGCCGAGGCGCAGCAGTCGAGCGCCACGCACGGGCTGGCGGTGGCGCCGCTCGCGGGACAGCCGGTCTCCGTCCTGCCGATCACGATGGTGCTGGCCGATCCCGCTGCGGCGGCCGACTCGAGCTACGCGCCGTACCGTGACCGCCGCACCGCACTCGCGCGGACCGACTCGCTCATCGCCGAGACGCTCCAGTCGCGCGGACCCGAGGTGCACTGGGTGCTCCCGCCCGAGCTCCGCCGGATGGCGCGGCGCGCCCCCGGGATGCTCACCGATCCCGACCAGATGGGGCAGGCGATGATGCGGGCGCCGCAGCTCAACCGCCTCCCCGACCCGCTCCGGAGCTCGCTCCGCACCCTGGTCGCGATCTCCGGCGGCCGTGACGTCTTCATCCCCGCCGCTCTCGGATTCAGCCGAGACTCCGCGGGGCAGGTGCACGCCACCCTCTCGCTGGTGCTCGCCGATGCGCGGAGCGGCAGCGTCCTCTGGCGCAGTCTCGCGGCCGGCACCGGCGCCACGCCCGACGCGGCGCTCAACGCCGCCCTCGCCACCATCTTCCCCTCCGAGTAGCCGATGACCTGCGATGTCACCCTGATCCCCGGCGATGGCATCGGACCCGAGATCACGGCGGAGACGGTGAAGGTGCTGGAGGCGACGGGATTCGGGTTCCACTGGGACGAGCAGCTGGCGGGCGTGGCGGCGGTGAACGCCACCGGCACGCCGCTTCCGGACGAGACGGTCGAGAGCATCCGGAAGAACCGCCTCGCGCTCAAGGGGCCGCTGACGACGCCGGTCGGGAGCGGATTCCGCTCGGTCAACGTCGGGCTCCGGAAGGAGTTCGAGCTCTACGCCAACGTCCGCCCGGCGAAGACGATGCTGCCCGGTGGCCGGTTCGAGAACGTCGACATCATCCTGGTGCGGGAGAATCTCGAGGGCCTCTACGTCGGCGTCGAGAACTTCGTGCAGGTGGGAGACGATCCGCGGGCGGTGGCGCAGTCGATGGCGATCGTGACCCGTCACGGGTGCGAGCGGGTGGTGCGGTACGCCTTCGAGTACGCCGTGAAGCACGGGCGGAAGAAGATCACGATTGTCCACAAGGCGAACATCCTGAAGATGGCGAGCGGGCTTTTCCTCGAGGTCGCGAAGCAGATCGCGGCGGAGTACGAGGGGCGGGTGGCGTCCAACGACATGATCATCGACAACACCGCCATGCAGCTCGTGATGCGCCCGGAGCAGTTCGACGTGATCGTGACCACCAACATGTTCGGCGACATCCTGAGCGACGAGATCTCCGGCCTCGTCGGCGGACTCGGCCTGGCGCCGGGGGCCAACATCGGGACGTCCGCCGCCATCTTCGAAGCGGTGCATGGGAGCGCGCCGGACATCGCGGGGAAGGGTGTCGCCAATCCGTCGGCGCAGATGCTCGCGGCGGCGATGCTGCTGGA